>JBCDKX010000088.1:0-12495 GCA_038746055.1 Pseudomonadota bacterium | reverse complement strand
ATGGTGAGCCCTGCTGGGTTCGAACCAGCGACCTACTGATTAAAAGTCAGTTGCTCTACCGACTGAGCTAAGGGCCCCACAAGGAGGTGTACCGGTAATTCGAGAATCCGAAAATCCACGCGAGAGCGCCCAACTAGGCAGGCGGAGGCAGTCGGTCAAGCTATCTGC
The DNA here is from genome assembly GCA_038746055.1 of Pseudomonadota bacterium. Classification (GTDB taxonomy): domain Bacteria; phylum Pseudomonadota; class Alphaproteobacteria; order Sphingomonadales; family Sphingomonadaceae; genus Erythrobacter. The sequence goes on along the minus strand of JBCDKX010000088.1, from coordinate 12,327 downwards.
GCATAGTCAGCATGAATTGTCTCGCTTGACGAGAAATCCAGCGGACTATCTTGCGTTAATGATGGCCCAATGATCAGCGATTTCGCGATTTGCAGGAGCACCCTCACGCGCTTGCTGAAGCAATCGCCTGGCCTCTGCTGCATCCCCACCACGCTGCCACAATGCCCACCCCAGAGTATCCTTGATCTCAGGGCTGCCAGGTGCTTCGGCGAGGGCGCGGCGTGCGAGTGCCACTGCCGCATTATGCTCCCCTAACTTCGTTTTGACGGCAGCTGCATTGTTGAGGAGCGCAGGGTGTGCCTGTCCCGCACCATCTATAAGCGGGGCATAGATCCTGTCCGCCTTGGCCCAATCGCTGGCACGGATGGCCGCGGCCGCCTGACGCATCTCGGTATCAATCGCTGGTGCTTGCTCACGGCGCTCGATTTCCGCTCGTAGCGATGCAACATCCCCCTTGCTGGTCTTTTTCGCTATGGCAAGCGCGAGACGAAGCGCTTCGTCATCGGCTTGCGGGTGATCGACGACCGGCGCGATTGCATCCCATGCTTTGGCAAACTTTCCCTGTTCTGCGAGGCTGTTGGCGAGGACCTGCCGCGCGAAGGGATCACCACCGGTTGCGTCAACATAATCGCCAAGCGCCAGAGCGGCCATTGCATGCTGGTTGCGTCCGGCATCAATCATACCGCGCAGACGCGCAAATTCGGGTTCCCTAGCAAAAGCAGGCGGCGCTCTTTCGATCAGTTCGAACGCCTGCATCAAATCGCCAGCATCATACGCCATTTGCGAAGCGAAAAGCAGCCCAACCGGATGGGAAGGACCCGCGTCATTGGCTTTGTTGATCCAATTGCCCGCTTCCTGTGTGTTGCCGGCATCGCGAGCGAGAGCAGCCATAGCCAGCATTGCAGTCTGATGTTTTGGACGCACACTCAAGACCTGCTTGAAATGGCTCTTCGCCTCCTCAGCGTCGCGCAATCCAAGCCGCAATTGACCGGCAAAAAGATGGGCTTGGCTGACTGCGGGCTTTAGTTCCAGCACAGGCTTCAGACGTTCGAATGTCGCCTTTGCCTGACCCCTAGCCCAGAGACGCTCGGCATCTGTTGTCACCAGCCGGGGATCGTCCGGAAACCGTGCAAGGCCTTGATCAAGCAGGTCGTATCCTTTTGTGGTTTCGCCATGAGCCAGATGAAAGGCGATCTTCGCGGTGTATCCGAGAGCATTGTCCATCGTGAGACTGTCAAGCGTTTCGCGCGCAGCTTCCATGTAACTGCCCATGACCTGCGCTTCGGCGAGTTTTGCGCGAGCAAGGGAGTACTCTTCAAATCCCTCAGGTATCCGTGAAAACTCAGCAATTGCCCGGTCCGGATTGTCCAATGCCATGGCCGCATCGCCGGCTAGCATTCGCACAGCAGGATTTGTCGGGTCAGTGTCAATCGCCTTGCCAACCAGATCAAGAGCTGTACGCGGCTGACCGCTGTTGAAGGCCTCTTGCGCGGCTGCAAACGGGTCACTTGGTCCAGTTTCGCACCCAACAAGCAGAGGTGACAGAACCAGAGCAGTTGTCATTCCAAGATGGAGATATGTGCCGCGCGCGCTCATGACCTTTGCCTTACCTGAGAGGAGTTAACGGCTTCTTTTTCGCTTAAAAGCGTCGGATTAGTTGACACATCTTGTTTGACAGAAATGGGATTAACCATGGGATGACAGGGAAAATCAGGCTTCTGAGCCAATTGGCACGTTGATTGCTTAAGAAAAGACAAACAGGGGATCGCCACTTTTCGCTGGCCATCAAAGAACCGCATCTGGCGACTAGGCAAAGGATTAACTATGAGGAACATCACCAAGGGCATCGCTATTGCGGCAGCTACCGCTACCATGGCAGCTGCAGCGCCAGCGACAGCAGCAATCTTTGAGTATGAGATGAGCGATGGCGACATCCTCACGATCGACACCGACAAGGGCGCTGGCACTTGGATCGGCGATGACATGAACGTCTCGTTCGAGGGAGATGATCTGAAGTCATTTCAAGGCAGCAACAATCCGAGCTTTTCATTCACCTTAACCAACATGACAGGTTCGCGCACGATCAATGGGATCGACTATACGCCAACAACTCAAAACGGCGCTCGCTTCCATCCATGGATGCTGAAAACGCAGGGTAATGGCAAAATCAACCTGTGGTCTTGGTGGGGCAATCCGGTCGTTGCTGGCGACTATGTTCGCCACATCTCTGATTACCGGGTTGTCGATGTTCCCGCACCAGGCATTCTTGGGCTCTTTGGCCTCGCTCTCATTGCTCTTGGCCTTGGTCGCCGTCGCAACCGCGCAAAAGCTGCGACTTAAGAACTTAGTCTCACAGAATTGGTCCTTCTGTTAGTGTAAAGGCACTCCACCGGTTATCTGGCGGGGTGCCTTTCGCGCTTGTGGGGCCGACAGCCGGGAGTGCATTTGCCGCACGGTGAGGCCAATTTCTGGATCGCGCCAAAACGGAGCGATCTCTGACGCCGGAGCAAGCACAAAGGCGCGCCCACGGTATTCACAATGCGGTATGGTGAGCGTTGGATCAGAGAACACGCCGCCGCTCCACAGCACAATATCGAGATCTAGCACTCTGTCGCCCCAGCGCCTGCCTTCGCGTCGGCCAAACTCGCGCTCGCTACACTTTAATCCAGTCAACAGACTCGGTGGATCATATTCGCTTTCCAGTATAAGCGTCGCATTCGCAAAGCGCCGCTGTGCGGGTCCGATCGGATCTGTGGCGATAACCTTGGAACGGGCGGTGACCGTTCCCAGCGCCGCCAATTCCTCCATCGCAGCACGCACGACATCACGCGGGCACCCATAGGAATGGTGCCGCTGGTTGGAGCCCAGTGCGATAAGGTAAGAGCTGCTCAAGGTAACCTTCGCTCAGATATCCTCGGCAATGCGGTCATAGAGCTGCGGCCGACGATCACGGAAGAAGCCCATCCCCGCTCTGTGCTTGGCAGCGCGCGCAAGGTCTAGCGTGGCGATCAGCACACCCTCTTCGTCCGCACCGAACGACTCAACCAAATCGCCCCATTCGTCGGCGATGAAAGAGTGTCCATAGAAGCTCTGCTCTCCTTCAGTACCAATGCGGTTTGCCGCAAGCACTGGCATACAGTTGGAGACTGCATGGCCCACCATGGCGCGGCGCCACATCCGGCGGGTGTCGAGCTTGGCGTCGTGAGGCTCAGACCCGATTGCGGTTGGGTAGAGCAGCACTTCGGCGCCCTGCAAGGCCATCACCCGCGCGCATTCGGGATACCATTGATCCCAGCAAATTCCGATGCCGATGCGCACATGGCGGCCATCGTCACCTGGTACATCCCAGGATTTGAACCCGTCGTTCCCCGGGCGGAAATAGAACTTTTCTTCGTAACCCGGTCCATCTGGAATGTGGCTCTTGCGATAGGTACCCATGATTGTCCCATCGGGTCCGATCATAGCGAGCGTGTTGTAATAGTGGTGGCCGTCGCGCTCAAAGAAACTTGTTGGAATTGTCACCGCGAGCTTCGCCGCCAGCGCCTGCATTAGGGTTACGCTAGGGTGCTCTAATGTGGGCTGGGCGAGCGCAAACAGCGCCTCGTCTTCTTCGCGGCAGAAGTAGGGCCCCGAGAACAGTTCAGGCGGCAGGATCAGCTTCGCACCTTGCCCCGCCGCCTCTTCGACCAGCGCGCGCACCCCCGCTAGATTCTCAGCCTCGGAACGGCCAAGCGCAAGTTGAAGGGCGGCGACGGTTAGAGTGCTCATGCCGCCGCGCCTAGGCTCAAGCCGGCTTCTTGAAAAGCAGGGTCATACGGTCGCTTTCGCCAATGGCCTCATAGGCTACACGATTTTTATCGCCCAAGCCAAGAACGGGAGGCAGTGTCCATACGCCATTCTCATAGTCTGCTGTGTCGGCAGGATTGGCGTTGATCTCGCTGGTCCCTACGAGCTCAAAGCCTTTGCCCTCGAAATAAGCGATCAGCTCGGCTTCCTTGAGGTAGCCCATGTTGCCGTCGACATATTCCTCAGCTGCGTCGGACTTGGCGCGGTGTTGGACCACACCGAGCATTCCGCCGGGCTTTAGCGCAGTGTACAGAGCCTCGGTCTCGCTGTCGGCAATGCCCCAGCGGATCAGGTTGTGCATCATGCGGATCATCAGAACCCGGTCGACTGTGCCTGCGAGCTCTTGGGGGATCGCATTGCCAAAATAGAACGGGAGTTTCTCAGCCGGAATGCCGAGCGATTCTGATTGGGTCTCAGAAAAGGTCTCCCCCCCCTGACGTACACGCTCGACGAACTCGTCGCCAAGACTGGCTGCGGCTTCTGGAGCAAATCCCACGCCGACATACTGGCCATTCTCGATCACATAGGGCGCAATAACACGGGTATACCAGCCACCGCCTGGCGCATATTCGATGACGGAATGATCCGAGGAAACTTGGAAGAAGGCCAGCGTCTCTGACGGGTTGCGCCAGATGTCGCGTGCTGCGTCTTCGACCCGTCGTTCATGCGCCAGCACATCGGAAAGCGCCGCCTTGATCATCTCCGGGTCAACTTCGGAAGAGCTTACTTCTAAATCCAAAGCCTCCGTTTGACCAAGATCGCAAGCCGCCAACGCAAGAGCGCTGGCGGCAGCAATTGCAAAATTCCGCATGACTTAACCCGCCTTGCGGAACAGCAGTGTCATCCGATCACTTTCACCGATCGCGCGATGGCGTGCCATTTCCTCTTCGTTTTGGCGACCAAAGCCGAGCGAAGGAGGAAGCGTCCACACGCCGCCTTCATAATCGGCGGTATCATTAGGGTTGGCGTTTACTTCGCTTGTCGCAGCGAGCTCGAAACCATTGGCTTCAAACATCTTCACAACAACGTCCTGAGGCAGATAGCCGCGTTGGCGAGCGACATAGTCATCCCAAGACGCTCCCTCTGGCGCACGGTGCTGGACCACACCGATCATGCCGTCATCTTTGAGCATCATACGCGCACCGCGGATAATCTGATCAGCAGTGTTGCCAATGTTAAGCCCGTGCATGGAGCGGAAGATTAGGACCCGGTCGACAGTGCCAGCCATTTCTTCAGGCATTTCATCGATTTCGAAGGCCATGACCGTTTCAGCGTCGACACCCATGCCATCAGCGAGGCCTTGTCTGAAGCGTTCGGTCCAGCCTTTGGCGCGGGCCTCTTGCGCCCGGCTATTGTAGGTCCGTGCGTCGCTGTCACCATTAAATGCGATATAGGCGCCAGCCGGCATAACATACGGTGCAAGGACGCGTGTGTACCATCCGCCCCCTGGGCCGTATTCGGCAACTGTCATGGTCGGCTCAACTCCAAAAAACTCAAGCGTTGCTTGTGGATTGCGGTACTGATCGCGTGCGCGATCATCGTCGCGGCGCTCGTGGGCAAGCACATCAGTGAGACTGGGCGCAGCGGCTTCGGAATGACCATCCGCAACAGCAGGAGTGGCAACAGCAAACATAGCGGAGCCAGCAGCGAGCAGGCCAAGCGGAGCAAGAGACTTGAGTTTCATGGGTCGGGATCCTCTCTGAATGGACTCTCTGCATGTAATTCTACGGTTTGACGGGTGCAAGACAAACCATACCTAATTCGCGGTATGCTTGGCCCTTTTGAAAATAACCAGCTCTCCCTATGTCATGGGACAAGAAACAGATCGGAGACGCTATGGAACAGGCAGTTATCGCAGGCGGATGTTTTTGGTGCACGGAGGCAGTGTTCCGCGATGTTATTGGCGTGAGCATGGTCGAGAGCGGGTACATTGGCGGCTCTGTCGCTAATCCGACCTATAAGCAGGTGTGCACCGGCTCAACAGGCCATGCCGAGGGTATTCGCGTAACCTATGATCCCGCTATCATCAGCTTAGCGGAAATCTATGACGTGTTCCTCGGCACCCATGATCCGACCCAATTGAACCGCCAAGGTAACGATATCGGCACTCAATATCGCAGCGCTATCTTCCCGCTCTCCGCCGCGCAGGGCGAAGAGGCAAAGTCAGCGATTGGTCGCTGGAATGACGAGCATGGGAAAATCGCTGTAACTACGATCGAGGGTCTCGAAGGCAATACGCAGGCCGCTGCCTGGTATCCGGCCGAGGATTATCATCAGGAGTATTGGGAAGGCGAAGGCCAGCGCAATCCCTATTGTCTGGCGGTGATCCCACCAAAGATCATGAAGCTGCGCAAGAGCTTTCAGAAGTATGCGAAGAGCTAAGTGGCGCCCATTCTCTCCAATCCCTACTCCTATGAGCATGAGGTTCAGAGCCTCGAACTTGTCACCTTCAAGTGTTCGGTAGACCAGGCGGCCAATCCCTGGCTTGTCCTGCCACCGCATCATCCCGTAGTCGTCCAGACGCAGGCATTCTGGACTGCGATTGGGAGCATGACCGCGCTCGAAGGTGCCGAGAGCACCAAATGGACCGCGCTTACCTGGGCCAATTGGGAATTGGGCGAAAGCGTTGGCGGTCACGCGGCATATGGCAACTATCGCCGCATCGAATTGGACGGCCATGCCGCCTATGAGATAGTACTTTCGAATGATGCGGGCGAGCCCGTTGTCATGTTCCAAGGGCGCGGCGTAGTGTTCCGCAATCGCAATTTCGAGAAATGGCGCGAGGGTTCAAAGGAGGCGGCGCGTAAAGCCGCTCCGCTGGAAGACTTTATCTATGCCGATAAGGCCGCGCTTGGTTTAACTCAAAACGAACGTGTTCTAGTAGCCCCGCTTGATCCCGGTATTGGCTATGTCGAATCTCTTGTGACGGATAAGAACGGCTTTCCTCCTGGCAATCCCATGATCGGTGGATCGGGTGATCATGTGAACTCAACTCACTTCCACGAAATAGCTCGTCAGGCACTGTTTCTGATCAAGGATCGTACAGACATCGACACAAGCGGTGAGATGTCACTCAATCGCTATATCGAGCTGGGCACGCCCCTAAGGCTCAATATTCACGAGCAAGCCGAACGCGGCATCACATTTGAGCTCGAGCAGCTCGGCAAGGCTTGCGCGAAAGTCATTTTACGTTGGTAGTCCAGCGCGCGATAAAGAAACCGTCGAGCCCCCCTTCTTCGCGCAGCAGCCCGGGATGGGTGCGCAGCCATCCGTTCTCTGTAGGCTGCAAATCCGCAGGAATCTCATCAACAGAAACTGGCTCTGGCTTCAGGTCGAAGGTTCCGTCGATCCAGCACGCCTGATCCTCACCTTCCTCCACTTCAAGCGAGCAAACCGCATAGACGAGCACTCCTCTTGGCTTCAGCCAACCAATCGCCCGCTTGACCAGCGCGCGCTGGATTTCGACCATCTCCGCAACTTGGCGCGGGCCGATGCGGTGGAGCACGTCGGGATGACGGCGGCACGTACCAGTAGCAGTGCAGGGCGCGTCCAAGAGGATTGCATCGAATTGATGCTTGGGTTCCCATGTAAGCGCGTCGGCCCGCACAGCTGAGGCCGTTAGACCAGTGCGTCTGAGATTGTCCTTAAGCGCGCCCAAGCGTCGCTTCGAGATATCAAGCGCAGTGATATTCCAACCTCTGGCGGCCAACGCCATGGTCTTACCACCGGGAGCTGCGCACAGGTCTAGCACTTGCTTGCCATCGCCCTCGCCTAGCAGCCATGCAGGCAGTTGCGCGGCCAAGTCTTGCACCCACCAAGCGCCCTCTTTATAACCCTTAATTTGCTCGATCGGTGTTCCGCGTGGCAAACGGATGTGACCCGGCGCGAGGCTTATTCCACCAAGCTTCGCCTGCCATTCATCGGTCGCGCTGTCGTCTTTCAGGCATAAATCAAGCTCGGGCGGATGAATCAGGCCGTTTGCCATCTCGGGCCACCTAAGCTGGAAACGTTCTGGCAGAGAAGGCTCTTCCGGCAGGTCCACTTCGCGCTTCATCAGGGTCGAGAAAACACCATGTGCGAGCCGCCTTGGGCCTCCAGAAAGCAGTGGCAGTCCCGTAGCGATTACAGCATGCGGCGGCGTCTCCAATCGTAGAGCTTGGGCGAGCATCATTCGCAGGACACCGCGGGGTTTGGCATCTTCAGGAAGCGGCTTCTTGGTAGCGCTGTCGATCAGGTAATCCAGATCAGCCAGCCACCGTAAAGTCTCGCCTGCAATAGCTCTTGCTAGCGCTTGATCAGCGGCCTTCCTGACATCGCGTAGAGCTGCTGGTGACGCCTGCTCCAACGTCTCACCCCGGCGCAGCACTGCGTCGAGCATTTTGAGCGCTGCTCGGCGCGCATAAATTCCGGAAGGTTGTGCCATTATCTTGGGACCCTATCGAGGGTTGAAACCAAGCGCCACATTGCGCATCTACATAACACCATGACCAAGGATAAATCGGAAGCTGCCAAGGCATTCAAAAAGCCTAAGCACTGGTCCAACGAACCTGCGCCGAAACCAGAAAAGGTGGACCCGAACAAAGACGAACCGCGCGACCTGTCTCCGACCCGCTACGGTGATTGGGAGAAGGACGGAATTGCTTGGGACTTTTAAGGAGTTCGAGCGTGCTAACGACCCTATCTGTGCCACGGATCACAAGCGTTTGAGTTCCACCTTAAGACCATCCTTTGGCTGAGGAATAGGCCATGGCTGCCAATCGGGTGAGTAACCCGTTTCCGCCTCGATGCGATAGCGTTGCAAGAGCTGAGAAAGCAGGATTTTCACCTGCATGTAAGCAAAGTGTAATCCCAAGCACATATGCGCACCGCCTCCAAATGGCACCCAGGCATATTTGTGCCGCGCCTTCACCTTGTCAGGCGTGAAACGCATCGGATCAAAGGTGTGAGGAGCATCCCAGTATTCCTCCGAATGATGGGTCCAGTGAATATTTATACCCACCGCTTGGCCCGCTGGAATTCGGTAACCGCCAAATTCAAAATCCTTGATCGCCCGACGAGGCATAGAAGGAACTGGCGGGATCATCCGCATGGTTTCTTTGAATGCCATTTCCGTAAGCTCAAGCTTGCTCATGTCTTCATAGGCAAGCGGACGCGGGACGCCGCCTCCATCAGGACCTCCGGTTACCGCGAAGACTTCCTCTCGAAGCTTCTCCTGCCAATCGGGGAGTGTCGCAAGATAATAGATAAAGGATGTGGCGGTTGAGGTGATGGTGTCATGTGCGGCCATCATCAGAAAGCTCATATGATCGACAACAGCATCGACCTCAAGCAGCGAACCGTCTTCTTTAGTGGCGTTAGCAAATTGGCTGAACATATCCTGCCCTCCGCCTTCTTGACGCCGACGAATGGTCTCCCGGGTGAGGAATTCTACCATAAAGGCGCGGCCATCAACGCCCTTTTTCATCTTTGTGAAAGGTAATGGCTTGCGCACTGGTGCGACACTTGCCTGGACCATATCAACAAAGGCAGTGTTAATTTTGTTCGCTTCGGGTCCCCACGGAATGCCAAGGAAACTGTCAGCAGCCAAATCAAGCGTCAGGCTCTTGATCGCTGGATTGAACAGCATTGAGCCCTCCCAGCCTGCAACCTCGCGCGCAATGCCGGAATTCAACGACCCGCAATAGTGCTTCATGGGTGCTGGCTTAAAGGCAATCGACAAAGCGCGGCGATCAATCCGGTGATGGTCGAAGTCAATCAACATCAACCCGCGCGGGAACAGCTGATCGAGTACAGGACCCCAACCTTGTTCGCTGGAGAAAATCTTGTCCTTATTGAATAGCACCAGCTCGTTCGCGTCAGCTCCGATCAGCGACACATTCCAACCGCCGAAAGCCCTTGTTTTGTAGACCTTGCCATAGGTTTCAACCATGCGGCGAGCAAAGGCGTGGGGGTCAGCTAATTGCGTGAGTGTATGACCAATCAAAGGCAAGCCAGCTTCGCCCGGAATGTGCGAGATATCGCCGACTGTTGGGATACCTTCGCTCCAGTGCTCGAAGCTCGGGGCTTCCGTTAGGTGTGGATGGGCTAGAGTCGCCATGCTTTGGTCTGCTCCGAAATGCCGCGAAATAAGTTCACAAATTGCAACCTACATAATTGTAGTCGCACCGCCAAGCCCTGCATGACCGATGCCCGTACAATCTGCTAAATTGCAGTAAGCAGTTGAAAAACAGTTATTGTGCTTTTCCCGTAGGCGACACTTTCTCACGCGGTTCGACTTCAAGATTTTGGTGATACAGCGTCTTGAGCAGAGCTAACGGCCCGATGTTTTGTCGAAAAGCAAAGCGGTGCTGAACAGGCAAACCAACAATCACGCCCAACCAGATAACTCACGCGCAATCAGAGCGTCCAGCATCTGGATGCCCGAGCCTGAAACATTAAGGCACTCGAGCACCGCAAATTCCTCACCGCCCGCTTCGATAAACTCGTCGCGGCCTTCGAGCGCCAATTCTTCCAATGTCTCAACACAGTCTGCCGAGAAACCGGGTGCTGCGACGACCAGACGTTTTGTGCCTTTCTCGCCCTCCGCAACCAGCGTATCATCAGTCGCTGGTTCGAGCCATTGCGCTGGACCGAAGCGCGATTGGAAGGTGGTTTCAAATCTCACTCCCTCCCATTCGGCGCGGGTTTCCAAACGTTCGCGCAAAAGGCGTGAGGTCTTTTGGCAGTGGCAATGATAAGGATCACCCTTTTCAAGCGTGCGCAACGGCATACCGTGAAAACTCAAAAGCATGACCTCGGGGCGAAAATTGAGCGCACTAACTTGAGCCGTAAGATCATCTGCCAAGGCGGTCAGGTAGAGCTCTTCGTCATGGTAAGGAGGCAGGAACCGCAACGCCGGTTGCCAGCGCATGCCTTTTAATACGCGCGCCACTTCATCGAATACGGTCGCAGTCGTAGCGGCAGAGTATTGCGGATAAAGCGGAGCGACCAGAATACGATCACAACCCTTTTCAGTCAGTTTGGTGAGCTGCGTTTCGATCGATGGATTGCCATAGCGCATGGCGTAATCAACAATTACGTTCTCGCCTAATTGTGTTGCGATCGCCTCGGCTTGTCGAGCGGTAATGTCGGCCAGAGGTGAGCCGCGATCGGTCCATACTTTGGAATAGGCCTCGGCGCTTTTGGCAGGGCGAGTGTTCAAAATGATGCCGCGTAAAATTGGTTGCCAGGCAATGGCTGGGAGCTCGATTACCCTTGGATCAGACAGAAATTGCTTCAAGTAACGTTTAACCGAGCCCGGATCAGGTGCGTCCGGTGTACCCAAGTTAACCAGCAACACGCCAACGGACCCGCTCGATACCGGCGGGTGATCATTGGGAAGGAGCTGTTTTTGCCAGGTCATTTTCTTCGGGATAACGCTTCAAAGTTGGATTTGGGTCCGAAACGCGACAACAAACCTGGTAAAGGGCTTATCGCGATCCCTCGCGCTATAGACCCCCTGAAAGTAGGGGTAGTCGTCTCAGGCGCAAGCCCGTAGCAGAAAAGAGCGCGTTGGCGATAGCCGGAGAAACGATCGCTGTGCCCAATTCGCCAGGATCGAAGTGAGGAGCGGCACTAGGTAGAAAATCTACGACGATCTCCGGACAGTCGGCGAAAGTAGGAAGGCCGAGATCGGCATATTCAAAGCTCTCAGGTAGGCCGCCGCGCATTACCGGCGAATTACCCAAGGCGATTCCCAGCCCGAACAACAGCCCACCTTCGATCTGTTGGCGAGCAATATCGAGATTGATAATCCGGCCGATATCAACCGCAGCGGTCAAACGAGTAACCCTCAGCCCCCCTTCGCCTTGTCTCGCTGTGGCAACACAGGCAATACGGCCACCGGTCTCCGTGCTTCCAATCCGATAGCAGGCAAGGCCCTGCCCGCTTTGGTTCAATCCTCCGTCCCACTCTGCCAGTGATGCTGCGCGTTGGAGGCAGGCGGCAAGGCGCACGTCAGAGCCAAGCATCGACATGCGATATGACAAAGGTTCGCGCCCGCTCTCAGCGGCGATTTCATCGATAAAGCTCTCAACGCCAAAGGCAATTGCCACATGAGCATTGCCGCGCACGCGTCCTGCAGGATAGCCGGTCTCCACAGGAATGTGGCGCACGGTGACGCTAGGGAGTTCGTAGGCTGGCACCGCTCCTTCTAGCGCCAATACATCCTTCATTCCTGTCGTCTCACGGATCGCAGCCCAGGCGGTAAGATTGTCGAACAAGCGCCTGCCGAATTCATGCGTTGAGGGTGGGGTTGCGATACGCAATTTGAGTGCGTCAATTACACCGCCAAACTCGCCTGCCGCAGGTCCTGCTGTTCCGCCACCTGCCAATTGCGCTCCGATCAACGTGTAGACGGGGGCAGAGGGACGCGAACGCACAAGCTCCTCACGCCGTGACCATGTCAACTGGACCGGGCGTCCTAGCTGAGATGCAATCTGT
>JBCDKX010000087.1:0-12532 GCA_038746055.1 Pseudomonadota bacterium | reverse complement strand
GCCACCTCACCGACACACAAACATACAAGACCACCCGCTCCGCCGCCCTGGCGGAGTGGCAATCACTCATGGCCTAAACCTCGCAAAGGGTAGGGCGCTCTGTGTCTAACGAAGACGAGTTCGTACTCGACTGACAGCACCTACCGATGTCCGTATCTGGGTCGTGAGCGGAACGTCCGCATTACAGAATCTAGCCGCCAAATGCAGACGGTCCGCTAACGGCCCAGACAGAGCCCTTAGCCGATGACCGACATTGGGGGTGAAAGCGGACCTAAGGAAATCCGGTAGGCTTAGCTCAAAGCGACCAGAGAACTTTGCAAGTTGATGAGGCGAGCCAACGATCCAACAATGCTTAAAGGATATCCGCTCATAAATCGTCGATGAAGCTTCCAAGTGAGAGTTCCGGCCATCCTGAAGGTCGGATCATATCAATAATCAACGCGATCAATTGATTATGAACAGCTTACCCGTTTCTGGGTCGCGATAGACTTGACCGACGGCTTCCAGCCCGTCGCCGTTGGCATCGGCAGTTGCTGGCATCTCAGCGAGCTCTGGCCCTTCCTCCACGTTCTGGATAACGACAGTTTGAGCGCCAGAACTGGCGAGTGCAGCGATTAGGCCAACGGCAAAGACGAGCATTAAATCCATAAGGTTGGGGAGATGCCCAATATCCCCTATGTCGCGATCATCGTCGAAGCGCGTTTTGCTGAAGTCACGCATGCTGGGCCTCGATCTCTGTTAAGGCTGCGTCGTACGCAGAACGTCGAAAGCGACCAATCAACATGGCCAGAATGCCGACGAACAAGCCCAGTACCGTTGTATCAAACGCCGTAGTGATGGCCGATGCTAAAGTGGCAAAGTCACCGTTACCCATCGCCGCAATGCCGGGCCCCAGAGGAATAAGTGTTCCCATAAGGCCCAGAATGGGGCTGATGCGCGCGACGATATCCACACGGGCTATTCGGCTCCTTGCGACCTGGTTCAATTGTTCAGCGCCCATTGGTTGCAGCTTTCGAATACCGCCAAACCGCTCACCAATGGCAACGCCAACCTCCAACACGATCACGCAAGTCAAAATAAGCAAGGCTGCGATCACCGGCCAAAGCAGCGCATCCACCAGCGTGTGCAGAATAGAAGACAACCCGGTCATATCTTGAACCTTCTTCCCAGGAAGATGCCGATGCCTACGAGCAGCAAGAGCGGGAGAAAGACCCACCAGCGAGACAGGATAGACGATGTTGAAGTTGGAGCGGCGGGAAGCAACTCTCTGATCGTTTCAGAAGGCTGCGATTCTAGTGAGGTGGGTTCTGGTAGCACTGAGTCTGCAGGCGGGCCGAAAGCCTGTTCGGCGACTGTTTCTACCGACGGCCCCGCCTCTGGTCGTTGGTCGTAGACTGGCCGTGTCAGATTGCGAACCTCCGCCAATTGCCCGGCGGTTTCCTCTGGCAAATAGCCGTTGAGCCAGTCCAGCATGGGATGATCTGGCCGAGTGTGGCCACTTCCCGGCAATCCGGTCTCGATCACGGTCGATGCAAATCTCTCGCCCAGCTCCGCGATAGTTTCATCATCCGCTTGCCAATACCCCTTGTGGGCGGCAACCAGCATGATCGCCAGGATATTGGCTTCGACCGGTTTGTGACGGGCTTCATCAAAAAACCGCTCCAGCCCCAGATTGTATCGATCATCAATGTATGTGTCTTTGGCATCCTCCCAGATATTGTCTGGGAACAAATCCGGGTCTGTCGCCTCCCAGCCCCACAGATTCTCGAAGAACGCAGCGTTCATGGTTCGAGCGCCAGCGTAGCCATGCGGCATCAAAGATCTGATCCAGTTCGGATTAAGCTGACGCCCGCGCAATTCGTGAACAATCGCGCTTGCCAGCGGTGTTGTTTCGGGATTTTCCGGGTCGCTGACATCAACGACATACCCTTTAGCGGCTTGGCCACGGACCGATTCCACGGCCAGATTCAAACCGCCCAGATAATCGAACGCATCGTTGTTATCGACAAGACCATACAGGTTGCTGGCACGGCCAAGATAACTGTCGTTCACCCTTCCCAGGCGATCCACGAACACTGCTTGTTGCGCTTCACCCTCTACGCTCACACCATAGGCATGGCCCATGCGCGCAATATAGCTGTTGGCAAGCTCTTCCCGACTGTCCCAAGCGCCTGATCTTTCGGCGAGCCGATTGATGCCTGCACCATATCTTCCTGGGGCCGGTGCAAAAATCCGCAAGCTCGCGGTTCGGCCATCGCCCACTTTAAAGGTCTTCTTGCTCTGCATGTCAGATACCCAGAAAGCAGCGATCCGGTTCTCTGCAAGGCTGTCCCGACCCGGATCACGCAACTCACCCAGAGGCGCAAGAGCTTCGTCAAGTGCGGCCTGCAACTCGGGGTAGTCCTCCCTGATTGTCAGAGACGCCCCATCCAGCGCTAGAAGAGCGGCTCGATCCAGCCACTTAATCTGTTCGCCATATAAGTCCCGAAACAATCCCGAAGCGACAAAGCTCACATCCTCTCGGGGTCCGTCCAACCGCTCAAGCCCCGTGACGATACCACGACCATTCCACACGGGCTTGATACCCATCAGCTTCATGCCGAAGGCGATCATAACCCCACCATCACGAACAGCGTCGGAAGCCCATAAGACGACCGCCTGATTATCGTCCGACTGTGGTTTGGTGTCTGCCATTGCGGCGCCGATGTCCCAAGCGACCACATTGGGGATCAGGCTGGAATCAAGACCGAAAAAGTTACGGCCCGTGGGCAATGCATCAGGGGATCTGAGGGGGTCATTGCCCTTGCCGGGCCTTACAAATCTGCCATTCAGCCCTTGCATCAGCGCAGCCATTTCTAGCGATGGCGACTGCTCCAAAAGACTTCGAGACTGAGGCGATCCCATTGACGCCAGCATTGTCTCAACAGCTTCTTCGGACCACTTTTTGCCAAACACATGCAGTCCAAGAGGCATAAAGTCCTCTTGGATTTCTGTGAGATAGTGTCCCACCTCATGCACCAGCAGATCCGGTGGAATCGTCTCAAATTCGATGGTTTCGCCGCCGCCATGTTCGGCTTCAAGTTCGGCGACCAAACCATCCTTGATGCCGAGGTCGACCACCAAAGCCTTTATCCGGTTGAGCGACTGCGTCCGGGCTGCGTCTCCGGCTGTGGACGGGTCAGCGGCTTCAAAACTCTCCACCAAGTGCCGCAAGCCTAGCAACTCATCATAGAGGGGTGTCGCTTGAAGCGGCGGAGTCAGGTGATCAACAATTACAGCCAGACCACGACGCTTGGCCTGAATGCCTTCACCAACACCATCGACGATGTACGGATAGAGGCCAGGCACATCACCCGCGATCAGACGCGAATAGTCTTGTTCCGGCAATCCGACCCGTTTGCCCGGCAGAAATTCATAGGTCGAATGCCGTCCTAGATGGATGATTGCGTGCGGATCAAAGTCGCTATGGAGCCAATGATAGAACGCAAGATATTGGTGTGTCGGCGGCACGCTCATATTAGCATGCAGCACTTCTTCGTTCACCTCCCAGCCTCTGGGGGGCTGCGGTGCGATGACTACATTTCCGAACCGCAAACCCGGCAGAACGAACTCACCATTATGGGTCATAACTCTGCCGGGCGCTTCGCCCCAGCCTTTCAGTCCTTCAATGCCTTGGTTCATGAGCGCTTCGGATACCGTCTCAATGGCAGACCAGCGATCCTCACCTCGGATAAGGGCCTCGTAGTGGGTTTCCAACTGATCCAGCAGGTCTTCTGCGGGTTCATGATATTCAGCCGGAGCGCCCTCAATCACGAATGCCATGTCATGCACCGTGTCCGCAGCTAACCGCTCCGCGCGATCTATATCTTGCTGTGCCAACGCGTTGGCGATCTGGATTTGAAGCGCAGCTAGCGGTCCTGCCGTTAGCTGCGCGCGCGTTAGATCAGGCAGCGCCTCAAGCCACTTCTGATAGGACTGGATTGGCAAGCTAAACCCGGTCGAAGAGAGCTTAGCCAAGGCAGCGCCATCCTCGGGCAAGTTGACCGCGCGTTCGAGGATCAGATCAAGAAGCGCCTCTTTGGAGTCTGGCAAAACCCCTACATCATACCCTTCAGTCTGAAGGCGTTTGAGGATCTCAAATAGGCTGGCTGGCACATCAAGATTGTCAGCGCCGATATTATGGCGGCCAGGGGGGTGGTTGTAGTAGATGATAGCCAGACGCTTATCTTCATTACGCGTGTGCTGAAGGTCCGTCCAGGCTGCGAGACGGCGGGCTGCTGCAGCAACTTCAGCGTCAACCGGCTCGGTTACTCGGATTTCTATCCCGGACACGGGATCGATTTTGGGAGCGGCACCAACAGCCAGCACCAGAGGCTGACTGGCACCGACAAGCTCTGGCATGGCAACCCGGTAATATACGCTGTCCGTCGGCAGTCCGTCAGTCCCAGCGCGCCAGTCTTTCTCTTCGACGTCGACTAGCCGAATGCCTTTGAGGATCGGCACATCCAGCGCAGCAAGAGCTTCCTCCGCTCGGCCTTGCTCGCTGCCTCCTATCGCAAAATCCTGCAACAACACTACGCCGGAAATGTCCAGCTCACTCAGCTGCTCAATTGCATCAGCGCTCGCGGCCCCCCAATCAGCGTACACGGACTGACAAGACGCGCCTTGTGCAACCAATTCGCGGCACAAAAGATCATGCAGATCTGCGTTTCCTGCCTGATCACCGGTGTCATAATCAACAACCGCGATGGTCGGCTTTTGTGACGACCCGACCAGTTCGGCAAAGCGTATCGGAGCCAATGGTTTAGGAACGGCAATCTCTTCAATCCGATCTGGAAAAAGCAGGGCCGCGAAGAGATTGGAAATGTTGGCGACACCGCGCGCTTGCCAATAGGCGTTCGACAGATTCCATATCCGACCCTGCGGTCCCAGATTTCCGCCTGTATCATCTTGCGGATTGAGGAAATTGCCCGCGCTGTCCCTCGAAAGAGCAATCAAATCCCGCGTTGAGCTGACGACGTAGATGTCGTCAGTTTTGCCGGATGTTGTAATGAGTCTTCTCAGTCGCTCCGCATCGTCGCTGAAGACACCCGCAACGAAAAGCACATCTGATTGAGCGATACTCTCCACGATCTTTGCGTCACTGAGTGCGTTGAGTTGCCGCGGGGTTCGAAGGTCTATCCTCGCATCAGGATAAGTCTCCTCAAACGCCTTAGCCGCGGCAGCGACCGTTGCAGAATTGCGTTCTGACACGACGCCAAAAAGGCTTTGAGCCAGCGCCGCGCTGCCGCTGAACATAAGCGCAAGAATGACGCACAGAGCTCTGATTGCGGTCATAAGACAGCACTCCATTTTGTCCGCACGCAATGAGCGTCCGGAGCGAACACAAGAGTCGTCTCAACGGTTATCCGGCACCCGCGACTATCCCGGTCGCAAACGCGGACGACGCTGGCGGCAAGTATCCTGGCTCATGGGTCATCGTCTTTGTGCAGCTTCCTTCCCGGATTGCTCCAGTGATTTCACTGCTGACTCGCCAATTACAGTTGCGGGAACAGCGTTGGTATCGCACCAACTTCCTTATTGACCTGAATATTCAGGACCGCCGTCGAAGGATCTAGCAAGCGCGTATCATGCTGTCATCACTGAAAGAGTTGGGGCTGGGTAAGGGTCGTGGACGGAATACTGCTCTCGCGGTTCCGGGGGGGCAAAGCGGACAGACCGCTATCGGCCCAGGTTAGGGCTTTCTGCCCAACATCGCGATTGGTGGTGAACGCGGGCCTTAGGCCAACGCTCTCCCATTGAGCACTTGCGTTGTCTGTTAGAAATCGCCCGTGCGATCTCTCACAACGAAGCCGGTTTCCATTTCCAGACTGGTCGGTTGCGAAACTTTCGCGACCACCGCCCTTACATCGACACTTTCGACGGACTGGGTCTCGTAGGTCTTGTAATAATAGATGCCGTTCCTCGTGTCCGCCGCCGATGTCCAGATTGTGTAATCCGTGTGCACGCCGTCTGGACCGGCTTCCCTGATCGCGCCCTTGGGAATGTCGAAAGCGTTCAGGATATGAAAGGCGCGAAAGATCCCTTCATTTCCATCGGCAATCGGCAGAGTGGTGTTCGCAAAAGCCACCGCGCGCACGAAACGGGACGGCGAACTGTAATCGCCGGGCAGACCAACCATGCCTGTGCCTTGGCCAAAGGGGCGGAGTGTTTCCCGCCCAACCGTAATCTCTGGACGGTTCTCGGCGTTAAGGCCGATATAGTTGCGCAGGTTCGTTGGGTGCCAGTCATAAGTGGGGTTGTTTGTGACCGCATGGACTGTGTTCTCGTGTATCGCAAGGCCATCCTTTGTGTACTCGATGACAATGGCGTCGCCGCTGGCGTCCACAACGGAATAATGCACGGGCGCGTCGCTCTGAATGACATCGATGTAAGTGCCTACCACCTCGACGGTTGGCAGAGCCTCTCGGACCTCAGCCACGGTCGCGAACTGACCCAGAATCCAGTTCCCAAGCTCCTCAGAGGAAACCGCGCGTTCGCGATTGCTTTCGGTGAGTTCAGCATTCACGGAGGCGCCCGCAAAATAGAAGGCACCATAGTAGAGACCTTCGGTGTTCATCCCGTCAGTGACGACTGGAAAGCCCATGGCGTTGGCGCCCAGAAAGCCATACTTCGCCGTGTACGTGAAACCTGTTTCATCCGGGTTCATCGCCAGCGTTTGGATCTGCGTTCCCGCAGGGACGACATAGAGTTGAGACTCAATATTGAAACCGAACTCCATGGTTCGGGCAGGAATTGTCGTACCGTCTTCAGCGCGCAATATGATCCCGGTGCATGCAAATGCAGGTTGGACGGTGATTGTCGCCGCAACCAGCGCCGCGACAGCGGTGCGGGCAAAGGTTCCAAAGTTATGGGCAATAGTGTTGCGTGGTGAAGTGGTCATCGGTTTGGTCCCCCAATCAAATCCTGAGCTAAGACTTAGCCTAGTTTCGATATCGGTCGAATCAATGACAGATGCTTGATCGCTCAAGCGATGGCCGACGAACTCCTTGTCTGCATCACTAAAGGCGATCTGTTTGGCGACCTAACTACTGTTGAGCATCAGGTGACCAGACAGCCAATCAGGCAATTCAGCGCTTCCCAGGTTAGAACCACTTTTGGATTAGGTAACACGTCACGATCTCCCCCCAATCGCCAGAAAAAGCAGACTGTCCGCTTCCGGCCTAAACTTAGCCTACTTTTGTATCCCGATTAATCCGGTCGGTGATCTCGGAAAGGCGCGTGATGGACTGCAAGATCATGGGAAGCGTCAGGGATGATTCGAGGAACTCGTAGGAGTAGACAACCACCGCAAACACCTGGCCGGCGCTGGCTGCCGTCTGAGTGGTCGTAAACCAAAGATTGAACGCGAGCATCGAGAGCAAGCCGGTGAAGATTAGGCCATAGACAATCGCTTCGAGATCCGAGAGATGCACTCGGTGTTGCCTGAGACGATTAAGGTGCTCTCGAAGCGAGCTAAGTCGCTTTGTCTCCAATACGCTCACCTGCTTCTCCGTTTGCGTGTTGAGCGCGGCGTTGAGGTTGAAGAAACGCTTCGCAAACAGGCTATAGAGACCCGTTGAAAGGACGGCCCCAAGGATTGCGGCGAGGCCGAGCGCCCAGTGAAAGGCTAGCAAATAGACCATCGCCACGGCTGCATGGACCAAAGCGATGCCGAGGAGCGGCGCTTCGTCTTCAAGAAAGTCGACCAGTTCGCGGCTCATATCCAGGCGCGCGTTTGTGGTGGAGACGGCTTGCTGTGAACCATGGCGTGTCGTGGCCTCGCCAAATTCGACCCGGATCGTGCCGTAAGCGCGCGTGTCGTAAGCGCGCCTAGCCACGCCCACAACAACAAGCCCCGCCATTGCTCCGATCATCGCCCAAAATGCGGCGCTGTCGTCCGCGATCAGTCCATCGATGGACCGGCCTAGCAGCAGTGGCAAAGTCGCCAGCAACAGCGTTTCAACAAGGACAAGCCCCCATGTCACGCTTATCTTGGGCCAGAAGACCTGCAGAAGAGTGCCAATCGAGAGACGCCGACCGGTCAACATGATGGGGCCTCAATTGCCAGCGGTTTTCGCGCTTACCGCTCCGTCATTGGCAGCCTGTGGACGCCAGCCGGGAGGACCGAAGAGAAAGAAGAAGGCCTCCTTCGCACTCGTCGCTTCGGCAAGATCGCTCAAAAGCTGCGGCCATTCGGAAAACCACACCATCAGCGGGTTCACGCTGTCAAAGTCGCGTTTGAGCCCATAGCGCGGCGTCTCTTCCTCAGCCTGATAGGTGCCGAATATACGGTCCCAGATAATTAGGATGCCGCCGTAATTCTTGTCGATATATTTGTCATCACAGGCGTGATGAACTCGGTGGTTGGACGGTGTGTTCAGGATGCCTTCAAGCCACCCCAGCTTGCCGATAAGTTCTGTGTGAATCCAAACCTGATAGGCGAGCACCACAAAAATTCCGAAGAACACGATTTCGGCCGGAAAGCCGATAAGGATAAGCGGGAAATGCAGGATTGCTGAGATAGCCCCCTCAAACGGGCCAAACCGGATCGCAACCGACGTGTTCATGTACCGAGAAGAGTGGTGGACCGCGTGCTGGGTCCAGAACAAGCGCACCTCATGCGCGATTCGATGCTCCCAGTAATAGACGAAGTCCGCCGCCAAAAGACCAAGGCCCAAGGTCCACCAGGTGATCGGAAAGATCCAATCCACGACCGCCTCGCTCAGCGCGACGAACCCGTAATAGACAAACGACATCAGGAAGATCTCAACCATTAGGGTTGGGATCTGTGTGGACGCGCTAACGAGAATGTCGAGCAGTCCGCGCCCTCTCATCTTGCCGGATAGAAGGCCCTTGGCGATCTCGATAACCAGGATAGCCGCACCGATCAGGAAAAAGGCGTCGTCGATGTCGGAGCTGAGTTGTTTGACGATGGCTTCGGTGATCATGATGGCGCTCCTAGTCCGTTGGTGAGCGTGCGCCAGGCGAGATCGGTTGCCTGATCGGGAGTGCATTGCTGCGCGGTGACGCTTTCCCATGCGGCGTAGAGCAGATGTTCAAAGCTTTGCACGATCCAAGAGGTAGGCACCGCTTGATCGAACAGTCCTTCACCCTTCGCCGCGTCTACAAGACCGACCGTCTCGCGTTCTTGGCGCTCGTAGTCGGCTTGCAGATCGGGATGCTCTTCGAGCGTATCGTTTGCCAGAAACCGGTACCGATCCCCCAACGGCACCAACGCCTTGAGCGACTGATAAAGCGCATCGGAATGCGACGAGCAGTCCTTGCAAGCCGCCTCCACCGCATCGTCCATGTCATGGATAGCCGCCTTCGCCAGCGCAAAAAACAGGTCGTCGCGGCTTGAAAAGTATCGATGCAGGGTAGCGCGGCCGACGCCAGCACGCGTGGCGATATCAGCGAGAGAGACTCCCGTATCCGAAGCTAGGAGCTCAAACGCAGCTTGAATGATCGCGTCGCGTGAGGAAGGTCTAAGTGAAGAAATCATGAGGCATATATGTCTCGTTTGATTACCCGATGTCAATCCCTTTCATTGTTGATCTACGAGAAGACCGCATTTCTGATGATGGCGACCGAGAGCGGACATTCCGCAAACGGCCCAAGTCGAGCCATCTTAAGACGACCAAACCTGGGGGTGCAGGCGGACGTCGTCTAATCAACTTTCGTGAGTGAGAGGCAGATAACACTTGTTGGAATGGCGCACTACGCGCGGATCCTGCCCGCTGCTGGACGATGGTCAACCACGCACATTAGCCCCTTTAGCCTTATGATTTGGGGTTGCAGGTGCGTGATTGTGCAGTGCAATAGGATGGCATGCGAGTTGCCATCATCGATGAAAGCACGGCGCGGGCCTCTATTATTCAAGAGGGCCTCAGTTCGCTTGAAGGATGCGAGATTTACACGCTGACCTCCCGTGTTGGTTTGATCGCGCGGATCGCTGAGATCGAGCCCGACATCGTTTTCATGGATCTCGGCAACCCGTCCCGCGATGTTCTTGAAGAATACTTTGCCGTTAGCCGCGCGCTTTCACACCCGATTGCCATGTTTGTCGACGAAAGCGATGACGATTCCATCGCGGCATCAATCGATGCCGGTGTCTCGACTTATGTCGTTGATGGCCTTTCATCTAAGCGGATTCAGCCGCTTTTGCAGATGACTATGCAACGTTTCGAGGCCTTCGCTCGCCTCGAAGCCGAGCTCGCCGCGGCGCACAGCAAGCTCGCTGAGCGGGAGACGATCGACAAGGCAAAGCGCATTTTGATGAAAACCAAAGATGTGACGGAGCCCGTCGCCTACGCGGAGCTTCGGCAAAAGGCGATGAGCTCCAACCGGCGTATTGCTGACATCGCTGATGCCGTGGTGACAGCCTATGAACTGATGGGAGAGGCCTGATGACGACGCGACTGAATATCGGCTTCCTACCACTGGTGGACGCGTGCTTGCCCATTCTCGCTCATGAGCATGGATTTGCCGAGGAGGAAGGGCTGGAGCTAGCCTTTGTGCGGGACGTATCTTGGGCGACAGTTTTGGATCGGCTGCTGTACGGCCACTCGGATGCCGCGCACCTGCTCGCACCTCTGGCGATCGCCACCACCTTGGGCCATGGCCGGCCCGCGCACAAGCTCGCCACGCCTTTCGTCCTGGGCCTCAACGGCAACGCCGTAACCGTCTCAAATCCCTTGGCCAAAGCCCTCGGTCTTGGCGATGAATTGGGCGACCCGAAAGAGCTTGGGGCGAGGCTTAAGGATATCGCTGCCGAGCGAAAGGCTTCGGGTTCGCCGCTGCGTTTTGGTGTGGTGCACCGCTATTCGAGTCACAACTACATGCTGCGCTATTGGCTGGCGGCTGTGGGGATTCAGCCCGATGAAGACGTAGAGATAGTGACGATTGCCCCGCCCTTTAGCGCCGATGCTCTCAAGGCAGGCGAGATCGACGGATCATGTGTGGGAGAGCCATGGAACTCGATCGCGGTGGAACAAGGCGTGGGTCAAATCGTGCTTGCGACCGCGCAAATCTGGCGGCGTGGGGTCGAAAAGGTTCTGGCCTTGAAAGCGGAACGTCTCAAGGAAATCCGACCTGAGATTGAAGGGCTTATCCGCGCCATGCGCCGCGCCGGCGAGCACTTTGTCGATCCCGAAAACTGGGACACCAACGCCGCTATTCTCGCGCGCCCTGAGTATTGCGACGCGTCGCACAAGCTCGTGCGCCGCGCCATTTCGGATCGGCTAGTGCTAACCCATGGCGGGACCGAGCGCGAATATCCTGATTTCATGTTTCAGTATCACGAGGCGGCCAATTTTCCCTGGGTGAGCCAGGCTCAATGGCTTTATTCGCAATTGGTGCGTTGGGACGGGCTCGGTTACGATCCAAAGGAAGCGGAAGCCGCGGCCAAAGTGTTCAAGCCTGGAGTCTACAGAAGCGCCTTGGCCGCGAGCGATGATCCCCTGCCCACAGCTTCGTCAAAAGTCGAAGGCAGTGTGTCCGATGCGTTACACGCGGCCACTCAAAGTGGCACTATCGTACTAGAAAACAATACGTTCTTTGATGGCCAGAGCTTTGATCCCGACACGTTGGAATCGTATATTGCAGCGCAAAATTAGCGCCTGCATCTTGCTGCATCGCAAAATTACAATTGCATGACGTTCAGTGTTCGTTTAATCGATTCGAACACGCAGCAAGCTTCCAACGCAGGAAACTTACACCTCTCCGCGTGAATGAACACAAAACTCACGGCAACGTCGCCGCCCGGTTGTTCCGCTCAGGAGCTGATCGAGGCGGCTTTTCGCGTTTGCACCTCTCTCCTGGGCTCAAGCCCAACGCAAATAGAACGAAGGACGCACAGCACATGGCAAAATCGGGTGGTTTCAGATTTGATCGTCGAGGCGTCGTTGCCGCTGCTCTTGCAAGCGTCGCGCTGGTCGCATGCGGTGAAACACCTGAGGGCGCCGATGGCGCGGTCGTTGCCGCGTCGCTCGACGGGGAGATCGAAAAACCCAACCTGAAATTCGGCTTTATCAAGCTCACGGATATGGCGCCGCTCGCGATTGCTAAAGAGAAGGGTTATTTTGCGGAAGAAGGACTCAATGTCACGCTCGAACCGCAGGCGAACTGGAAAGTTCTTTTGGATGGTGTGATCGGCGGACAACTGGATGGCGCGCACATGCTGGCGGGCCAGCCGCTCGCCGCCACCATCGGATATGGCACCAAAGCCGACCTCATCGCTCCGCTCAGTCTTGATCTCAACGGCAACGCGATCACGCTGTCGAACAAGGTGTGGGATATGATCAAGGCGGACCTGCCCAAGGGGCCGGATGGCAAGCCGGTCCACCCGATTAGCGCCGAAGTTTTGAAGCCGGTGGTCGAGAGTTTCGAGCAGCAGGGCAAGCCGTTCAACATGGGCATGGTCTTCCCGGTCTCGACCCACAATTACGAATTACGCTACTGGTTGGCCGCGGGCGGATTGAAGCCCGGCTAT
>JBCDKX010000086.1:0-12539 GCA_038746055.1 Pseudomonadota bacterium | reverse complement strand
CTGGTCTCACTTCAGGCTGAGGAGGACAAGCTGTTCGGCCACTATGTGGAGCGCGGGCAGGCCGAAGGGCTGATTGTCATCGGTACCACTGCCAACCGCTTGGCATGGGACTACTTCCGCGATGTTGGGGAGACGGCTGGCAGGATCGGCGCTCCGGTTGCGTTTTGGGGGTCGCCTTTAGGGGATCTCGACTGGGTGCTGTCCGACAATGAAACTGGCGCAATTGCCGCCGCAGATCACTTGATTGATCAAGGGGCATCAAGCCTTGTGTGCATTGGCTCCTTGGGAAGCCCTCAACGCCAATTTGCGGAGCGTGCAGAGGCTTTTCTGGCGAGAGCCAAAGAACGCGGAGTTGAGGCCAGCCTGATCGAAATTGAGCCGGCCGGCGACCGCCGCGAGCAAGGACGTTTGGCCACGCGCAAATTGTTAGCAGAGAATAATGGTTGCGACGGTGTCTTTGCCGTATGTGATGCGCTTGCATTTGGAGTGATCGAAGAGCTTCAGACAGCTGGCAAATCTATACCAGATGATGTTCGCCTGGCAGGTTTTGACGGCATTCCGGCGAGCGAGATGACCTATCCTCCACTCACCACGATTGAACCTGATCTGGATTTGGCCGGTCGGATGCTGGTTGAGGCGGTGACAGGCGCGATTGCCGCAGGAGCTGCACGTCCGAAAGTACAGCGCGTACCGGTGAAGCTCATCGTGCGAGCAAGCTCTTAACCTGCTTTCATTGCCTGCCGCGATTCCTGCATTTTCCTACAGCATGTGTCAGCCGCTAGACCTGCTGAGATGGACTGGATCAACAGCCTCGTACCAACCGCAAAACCCGCTCATTGTGCCCGAGAGGATTTTTCGCCCCTGGACAGTGTGTCATGTGTGTCAGAATTTTTATCGTAAGGGGCGATCAGGCTGGAATCACGCCGAACAGATCATGTGCATCGGCATCTTCGACGAGGGCGTCGACAATGTCGCCAGAGCAAAGTGCTTTCGGCACGTTGCGAAGGTACACTGCCCCGTCAATCTCAGGCGCATCGGCCTGTGACCTGCCGGTTGCGCCAATGTCGCCATCCTCGTCTGGTTCGCCGACTTCGTCGATAATGACGGGAAGGATGCGGCCCACCTTAGCGTCAAGCTTGGCGGCAGAGATACGTTCGGTGACTTCCATCAGCCGAGTGTACCGTTCTTCCTTGATCTCCTCTGGAACCGGGTCCGGAAGGTCGTTGGCTCTCGCCCCTTCGACTGGTTCGAAGCGGAAACCGCCGACGCGGTCCAGTTGTGCCTCTTCAAGCCAATCGAGGAGATATTGGAAGTCGTCCTCAGTCTCGCCAGGAAAGCCAACGACGAAAGAGGAACGAATGGCGATCTCGGGACAGATTTCGCGCCATTTCTTTAGGCGTCCCAGAACCTTGGCCTCATTCGCCGGACGCCGCATCGATTTGAGTACCGAGGGGCTCGCGTGCTGAAATGGAATGTCGAGATAGGGGGTCAACAACCCTTGAGCCATCAAAGGAATGACATGATCGACATGCGGATAGGGGTAGACATAGTGGAGGCGCACCCAAGGCGCGCGGCCCTCGCTGGTGCGCAATTGTCCCAGCTCGCGCGCCATATCGGTCATATGCGCACGCACCGGGATGCCCTTCCACGGCTTTGCCTCATGCTTGGTGTCCACGCCATAGGCAGAAGTGTCCTGGCTAATCACCAGCAGTTCCTTGGTGCCAGCGGCGACCAACTTCTCCGCCTCGCGCAGCACGGCGTCAATTCGTCGGCTGGCCAGCTTCCCGCGCAGATCTGGGATGATGCAGAAGGAGCAGGAGTGATTGCAGCCCTCCGAAATCTTCAAATAGCTATAATGGCGCGGTGTCAGTTTAATGTCCGCTTCCGACGGCTGTGGGATCAGATCGATGAACGGGCCCTGGCTGGGCGGCGCATGCTCATGCACAGCCTCCACCACCTGCTCATATTGATGCGCTCCCGTGACTGCGAGCACCTGAGGATGCGCAGCGCGGATCGCTTCGGCCTCATCACCCATGCAGCCGGTGACGATCACCCGGCCATTTTCGGAAATGGCTTCACCAATGGCGTTCAGGCTCTCTTCCTTCGCGCTATCGAGAAAGCCGCAAGTGTTTACCAGCACCACATCAGCGCCCGCATAATTCGGGCTCATCGCATAGCCATCGGCGCGCAGGCGGGTGAGAATGCGCTCAGAGTCGACCAGCGCCTTGGGACAGCCAAGCGACACCATACCCACGCGCTTGGCGTCGGCGACCTTCTTAGGCGGGCTCGTTGTTCGAGATAGGGTGGTGATCGAATTCATGCTGCGCGGGCCCGTACACGTGTTTGTGGGGAAGCGCCAGAGCGGGGATTTGGTTCCGCCGATTGGCAAAGCCGTGTGCGTCGCAGCAATTTCCTCTCGCTTTCCTACCTGAGCATTTCGCGTTACACCAAGACTGAATTGAGGGGATCAAACATGAGTGATTTTGCATTATGGCCGGTTTTGGCAGGGGCGGCGGCGTTCTTTGTGGTCGGTGCGATTTGGTACGGTGTGCTGTTTGGCAAGGCCTGGCAAAAAGCAGCAGGGCTCTCCGATGAAGATGTCGAAGGCGGAAATATGGCGCTGATCTTCGGTTTATGTTTCGCGTTTGAAGTGCTCATCGCAATGGTGCTGTGGCATTTGATCGCTCGAACCGGGGCCGCGCCACATGTGGTGATGATGATGTCGCTTGGTTTCGCACTTGGGATCATGGTGCCTGCGATGGGAATCAATTACTTGTTTCAGCGCAAATCAGGTTTGCTTTTTGCCATCGACACAGGCCATTTTACCCTTGGTATGGCCGCGATGGGGGGTGTGTTTCTACTTTTCCTGTAGAACCTCAGCCCGAGCCGTTGCCGTTTTCGGAAGGCACGATTTCAACGATCACATCACCGGGCTGGAGTGAGGCGCACTCGCTCTCCCAAAAGCCGATTGCGCGGCCATTTCGATAGACGCGAAGGCCTTTACCGCCCGTGCTCAATTCCTCGATCGATGTGCCGCATTCGGCCTCGGTTACCACGCGCTCGACCAATTGGACGCGGCCTGACACCGAAGCCAAGTCGGCGAGATAATCGGCGATATGCGGGCCATTGGCTGAGCCGGCGAGCAGCAGGCCGGTAAAACGCACCGGGTTGATGACATTGGTTGCGCCAGCCTGACGGGCGAGCAGTTCGTTATCGTCAGCGCGCACCACCACGCTGATCGGCACATTGGGCGCCAGATGACGGACCGTCAGAACGATCAGGATTGAGGTGTCATCGCGGCCAGCTGAGACGAGGATATTCTTAGCGGTGGTTATGCGGACAGCCTTCAACGTTTCATCGCGGGTCGCATCCGCCGCCAATACATTGACGCCAAGCTTCTCGGCCTCGCGCAGACGGTCCTCACTTGGGTCGACAACAACGATCCTGTCGGCATCGGTGCCGCGCTCGATCAGCTCTTCAACGCTCTGCGACCCTGAGACCCCATAGCCAAGGACGACCACATGATCGGAGAGCTTTTCCTGGATACGGGCCATGCGCCATTTCTCCCAGCTGCGTTTGATCAGAAAATTGTAGGCGGTGCCTACGAAGATGAAAAAGACGAGGAAGCGGATCGGGGTGACGATCACTGCCTCTTTGAACCGTGCCGCGTCAGACACTGGTGCGATATCACCAAAGCCCGT
Organism: Pseudomonadota bacterium; assembly: GCA_038746055.1. Lineage (GTDB taxonomy): Bacteria > Pseudomonadota > Alphaproteobacteria > Sphingomonadales > Sphingomonadaceae > Erythrobacter. The sequence continues at coordinate 8,838 of JBCDKX010000086.1, read as the reverse complement.
CGTTGTGATCGAGATCATGGTGAAGTAAACCACGTCGAGGAAGCTCACATGTCCATCGACATTATCGATCAGCCCCTCGCGGTCGAACCAATGGATCAGCACGACAGTGAAAATGAGTCCCAGAGCGGCGCCGAGACGTAGCGAAATGTCGGCCCAGACCGGTAAACCGACCGCGCGACGCAGCGGCCGCATACGTTTTTGCGAAGGATGGCGTCCCCGCTGCTTATCACCAGGACGAGTGATCGAACGCTCAGTGTCGCGCTGTGCCATCGCTACCCCGTTTTACCCCTCAAACCTGCCAGCAAGATTGTCGATCGTGGGATAGTGCGTCAAGTCAAGCTGCAACGGTGTGATCGTTACATATCCATCGTCAATGGCTTCCAGGTCGGTGCCATGGTCAAGCGTGTGTTCAATCGAATGGAGCCCAAACCAAAAGTATCTGAGGCCCCTTGGATCAGTGCCTTCAACAACGCTACCGCGCGAATAATCATGAAAGCCCTGCCGGGTGATACGGATACCCTTCGCGCCCGCGGGTGGGAAGTTCACATTGAGGAATGTCCGGTTCCCAAAAGGCGCATCGATCAGCGGCGCAATTACCTTGCTCGCCCACTCCAGCGCCGGCGTGAATTCGACATCGGTCCCGCGCGTCTCCGCAGAGATCACCTGACTGAGCGCGATCGAGCGGATGCCTGCGAGTGCCCCTTCCATCGCCGCTGAAGCAGTGCCTGAATAGGTGATGTCATCGCCCAGGTTCGCGCCGCGGTTTACGCCGGAAAGGATCAGGTCGGGCTGCTTACTTGGTCCTAAAACCTCGCGTAGGCCCATAGAAACGCTGTCAGTAGGCGTGCCCGTGACTGCAAAGCGCCGTTCAGAGAATTGCTGGAGCCGCACTGGCCGGTTGAGGGTGAGCGAGTGACCCGCACCAGATTGCTCCTCGGCAGGTGCGCATACCCATATGTCATCGGAAAACTGCGCTGCAATCTCCTCCAGCACCACAAGACCCGGCGCATGGATGCCATCATCATTCGTCAGAAGAATGCGCATTTATGAGGTGGGTTCCAGTTTTGTCACACCACTCATGTAAGGAGCAAGCGCTTCTGGCACCAGCACTGAGCCATCAGCCTGTTGATAGTTCTCGATAATCGCCACCAGCGTACGGCCAACCGCAAGACCAGAGCCGTTGAGCAGATGGAAGTACTCGCTCTTCTTCGAACCTTCCGGGCGATAGCGTGCATTCATCCTTCGCGGTTGATACGTGCCACCGTCGGAGCACGAGCTGATCTCACGATAAGCGCCTTGTCCGGGGAGCCAGACCTCCAGATCGTAAGTCTTCATCATGGTTGCGCCCATGTCGCCTGCACACAGAGCCATCACGCGGTAATGAAGACCCAGCTTTTGCAGCAGACCTTCAGCGATTGCGGTTATGCGCGCATGTTCCTCGGCTGCTTTCTGTGGGAGAGCCGCAACGATCATCTCGACTTTTTCGAACTGATGTTGGCGGATGAAGCCGCGTGTATCTCGCCCTGCTGCGCCCGCCTCGGAGCGAAAGCACGGGGTGAGTGCGGTAAGGCGCATGGGAAAATCGCTCTCAGCGAACAATTGCTCTCGGAAGGAGTTGCCCAGCACCATTTCTGAGGTGGAGATCAGCAACCGGTCATCGGTTGTGCGGAACAGGTCTTCGGCAAACTTGGGGAGCTGGCCGGTGCCATACCCCGCCTGCTCATTGATCAGAAGCGGCGGGTTGCATTCGGTAAAGCCATGTTCGCGCGTGTTGGTGTCGAGCATGAATTGTCCGAGCGCGCGGTGGAGCCGCGCCATGTCACCGCGCAAGAAAGTGAAGCGGGCTCCGGAAATTTTGGCGCCGGTCTCAAAGTCCATGCCCAATGCAGGAGCAATATCAGCGTGTTCTTGCGGGGCAAAGGTGAAGCTTGGCTTCTTACCCCATTCGCGCAGATATTGGTTGTCGTCCTCGCTCTGTCCGGCGGGGACCGACGGGTCGAGCAGGTTGGGCAGAGCCAGCAAAGCGTCTTGGAGCTTCATGCCAAGCTCGCGCTCGCTTTCTTCAAGCGCTGGCATGGATCGCTTTAGCTCGGCAACTTCCGCCTTAAGTGCTTCGGCTTTGTCTTTGTCGCCTTGGCCCATCGCTGCACCAATCGCTTTGGAGGCTTCATTGCGGCGCGATTGCGCTTCTTGGAGTTTGGTAGTGAGCGCGCGGCGTTCTTCGTCGAGAGCAAGAATATTCTCGGACACGGGATCAACCCCGCGCCTTGCAAGGATGGCATCAAACCCTTGCGGGTCTTCTCTGATCAAACGGATATCGTGCATAGGTCACGCCTATGCCCGCTTCATCAGGGTAATGAAAGAGCGGATCGGGGGGTGATCCGCTCTTTCGCAAACACATCAGCTTGCAGCGAGTAATACGCCCGCTGATGCGCCTGAAAGTGCCGCTTGATTAGCATCGAGATTTTGAGGACGCTCGACGCCTGGAAACGCCTCGCCCAAAAGCCCAAGGGTCTTCTCGATGGTGCTCGCAAGCTCCGCATCTTCGCCTTTGATCGCATCGGCTGAGCGCTCATAAGTGGTTTGCGCGGCCTTGTAGAAGCCGTACCCATCAAGATAGGGGCCGTAGATCGTGGTGTCGGCAGCCTGACCGTACATCTCAACCGCGCGCTCAATCTGGTCGGCGACTACGCCAGCCGCGATCTTGCCAGCACTCGCATCACTCGAAGGTGCTTTATCTTCAGCGGCACGGAGAGCTGTGACGATCCCATCAGCCTTGCCCGCAATGTCATCAGCGCTTGCTCCTTGGAGAGCGGCCTCAGATGCACCAGTGAAAAGCGGTGATAGATCATCGACTCCAAGCTCTGAAAAGACCGGCTGCAGTTCGAGCAGGACCTCTGATACAGGGTGAGCGAACATTTCAGCGCCTGCCTCGGTTTCGCCAGCCGCATAGGCATCACGCGCGGCAATGACATGGGCTTCAGCAATCGCTAGGGCAGAGCCGAAGACTATCGGATCACTAGCCGCAGAAGCGGTGTCAACGCCGCCTTCTCCCTCGCCACCTTCTCCTTCACCACCTTCACCCTCGCCGCCTTCGCCAGCTTCAGCTACTTGCGCCGCGTCGCCGCCATCTTCGGCTGCTTCTTCCGCGCAGCCGGTCAGGGTCAGCCCGGCCAAAGCGGTTGCCACTCCAAGCTGGCCCCAAGTTTTCAATTCGACTTTCATCACTCAGTACTCCAAAATAATCGGGGTTTGCGCTAGCAATAAGCCAGCTGTGTGTTTTTGCAAACGATTATCAAGAGGCTTTTCATGATCCTCAGCATTGCTGCTATTCCTGATGCGGAAAAGCTCGCTGAAATTGAAGCGGCCATCGCCAAACTGAGTTGGCAGGATGGCAAAGCGACAGCGGGCAAGGTTGCGGCTCGCGTTAAAGTCAATGAGCAAGCTATCATGGCTAATCCGGCGGGGAGGGCGGTGCAGAAAATGCTTCTCCCGGTTATCGTCGAGAATGCGATTGTGAAGGCGGCCGCAAGACCGCGTCGCAACTCAGGGTTGCTGGTCAGCAAGACCCAAAATGGTGGGCATTATGGTGCGCATGTTGATAACTCCCTGATGGGAAAAGGAGATGCGCGGATTAGAACTGACATTTCGTTCACGCTCTTCTTGAGTGATCCTGTCGGTTATGAGGGTGGCGAGCTGGTGGTACAGACAGCGGGGATGACACAGACCATCAAGGGCGAAGCGGGTAACCTGGTGCTCTATCCCACCAGTAGCATCCACGAGGTAACGCCGGTCACCAGCGGTACGCGGATTGTTGCTGTAGGCTGGATTGAGAGCTTGGTGCGTGATGTAGCTCAGCGAGAACTGCTGTTTGACATGCAGAACACCCGCAATTCGTTGCGCGCAAAATTACCAGCCGATGCGCCCGAATTGCTGATGCTTGATAAGTCGATTGCCAATCTTATGCGGATGTGGGCTGAGGTTTAGGCGCCTGCCCGCATTTGCTCACAAACGGCTTGCGCTTAGTCTCGAAGCCAAAAGCTGACACAGAACGCAACGTTTATTTGACCACTGCGAGACCATGGTGATCAAAGCCACCTATCAAGGGACTGAAATAGAGCATCATCAAACCAAACAGCCGAATGAGCCATTCTACGCCGAAATTTGAATGTTTTGAAAATCTGATGAGGATGACAATCGCTATACTGCTTGGGTGAAGCTCGCCTGATGTGCGTTGGGCTGTGGCTGAGTCACTAAGCTCACGCCGATTAGAACCGGTAAGTGAATCAGCAAGCCGAGCATTCCTTCGTGGAGATCAAAAGGCCTCAGATCATTACCGAAATAGCCGGTGAGAAAGAAGAAAGCTGCTGTCCCTGACCCAGCTGCAAATCCGGCGATAACGCCTGTGGTAGTCGCCCTATCCCAGTACATCGCCGCAACAATTGGCGGAGCAAGCTGGCAGATTATACCATAGGCAGTGAGCAACAGGACCACGAGCGAAACGCTCTCAGCAACGGCAAAGCCATAGGCGATTGCCCCGACAACTACCACCAAGACTTGAATTAGCCGCCGCCGCGCTTCGTCCGACATGTCTCTGAAGGGCTTGATCCCATCTTCGACGGTTACTGCAGCCGCCGCATGCATTAGCGAGTCCCCCGTTGACATGGAGGCCGATAAAGCGCCTGCACAAAATAGCCCCACGACAATCGCGGGAAGCTCGGCGTTGAGTATCATGAACGGCAAGATGAAATCGGCAGAAGACGGACTGTCCGGATAGAGTACACCGGCGAAACCAATCAGGAAAACCGGGATAAGAAACAGTTGAAATGTCGGGAAGAGCACAACGGTCTGGCGCAAAGTGTTGTCGGAGCGTGCGGTAAAAGCCTTCATAAACAGGTGTGGCCACATCATCAGCCCGACCGCTGAGACAATAATCGCGCTGGAATAGCCACCCCATGACCATGGCTCGCCTGATGCGGTCAGGCCCGGCAGGGTCAGGAGCTCTGGCCTCTCGGCCATAATCCGGGTAAACATCTCGCCCACCCCGCCGTAGAGTGAGATCGGGAGGTAAAGCCCCAAGGTCCAGGCGATCGTGAGCATAAAGAGGCCCTGAAACGTGTTGGTCCACCCGACCGCCGCAACACCTGAGAAAAGGACGTAGATAAGAACGATCCCATAGGCGACGAGTGCGCCTGCCCAAAGTGGCACATTCCCTTCAGTTACAGCTTCAATCACGATGCCGGCGCCGCGCATTTGCAGGGTGATGTAGGGGATGAAGGCGAGTACGGTGAGCACCGCAATCATGAGGCTAAGCGCGCGTGATGGAAAGCGCCCACAGATTAGCTGCGCCTGTGTCACGTAGCCAAATTTACGTCCCAGGGCTGCAGCCTTTGGTCCTAGAAAGAAATAGGGCACAATGCCCAGTACACCGTAGCACAGGATGTAAAACGCCGCTGCCCCGCGGCTATACGCCCAGCCAGGTCCACCGAGGAATGCAAAGGCCGAAAAAATCGATGCTCCCAGCACGAAATACATCACCAACAGACCGAAGTCACGATCTCCTGCGACATATCCGGCAACACTTTTTGATGCGCGTCGTCCGGAAAAGAGACCGATCGCCAGTGTGATGATGAGATAAGCGGTAATTACCGCTGCAATGATCTGCCAGCGTTCCATTTACCCTTAGTCCGGTGAGCGGGTTTCGCTAAGATAAAGCAGGGCCAGTAGCGCAAGAGCGATCAGGATCAGAGCAGCAATAAAGAAGAGGCTAAATGGCAGGCCCATTACGAGTGGCTCGGACTTACTAAACAACATCGCCCCTGGCCACGTCGTCGCGAGTAGGAACGCTATCATGTAGCCGATGACAATCCCCCTTACCTTGCCAGTGCTCAATTTTCTGCTCTCCCAAAACTCGCGTCGCATGTTGCTAAGCACCTTTCAATCGCAGAGCAAATTCAATGGCTGTGCTTGTTGATGGATTGTCGAGCGCTGTAAGGAAACTGGCGGCTTTGCGTCAGATGCTGCTGCCTCGGAGGCGCTCAACTTGCTTGGGCGCGGAGTAGAGAAGGATCTTCCAAAGAAGTGGTTGCCTGCGCCCAAAAAGGTTCGCCACATAACGAGTGTTCGGCTGGGGATCTGAGGGGAGCCCGAAAATTCGGACAGCCAGCATTTCCCGGTCATAGTCGAAGGATAGAGTTCGGCTTAGGAAAGTGGTCGTAAAATGGAGGTCTCTTGCTCCTTAAGCTCAGACTTGTTTTCTACCGATTTTATACGAGGCCACCTTGGCATTCAGCGATTGCCTTCGTTATCTACCCAGTACTGGGAGGAACAATGGAAGTTGCTGCAGCTTTAGTATGGCCGGCGCTCGCGCTCGTCTTCGCTGCTGTGTTTGTAATCTTGTGGGTCGCAGACAGAACTAGGCGGCATCTTCTTGGCTTCACTATAGGCTTCTTTGCGCTTTTTCTGTCAATGACGGTGGTGATTGCTGTTCCTTCGATGGCGACGCCCTATGGCATACCCCCATTGCATGCGCTGGCTTGTGTTAGCGTTATCGCGATTGTCTGGGGATCAGTCACTCGACTTAAGCACCGCGCGCCCCTTTTGGGCATGGGGATGGTTTCATTGGTATCCTGCATGCTGTTGTTTATTGCCCTCGATGAAGCCCATCATCCTGTTGCCCTGATCGTTCAGAATCTTTCGAGCGGAATTCTGTTTGCGATAGGGGCGATGTCGCTTTGGGCAGCTCGCTCAACAAGTCTTTTGGACCGGGTTTTGGTGTGGACGATGAGTTTGCTGTCCTGTTTCAGCGTGCTGCGTCCGATATTCGTGCTTTACTACAACATTGAAGTGACCCCGATGATTGAGCGGGAAATAGAGCTTACGGCGATTAATGTGGTCATCCTCACGGTACTGACAGCGGTTTTGGGCATCACGCTGGTAATGATGGCCATTCAAGAAATGCTGGAAATCCGACATGGCAGTGAGCGAAATGACACCATTTCCGGCTTTCTTGATCAGCGTACGTTTGAAAGCAACTGCGAGCCTGTCCTTGCCACAGCCCAGCGCCTCAAAATGCCTGTAGTTTTGGCCGTGATTAAGCTCGACTGGTTTCAGAAAATTCGCGGAAAATGGGGGCCTGATACGAGCGATATGGTGATAAGACAGATATCAGATGTAGTGCGGGCGTGGCAGCGAGATAGCGATGTAATTGGCCGAATTGGAGAGGATCAATTTGGCATTTTGTTCGTTGGTGTTGGGGCAGATTCTGCACAAAAGATTGTCTGCAAATTGCGCCGGGATGTCGATCAGGCGTGCAATGATCAAATGAGCGGGCTGCTTAAGTTCACACTCAGCTCATCAATCTACGAGGCTGATACCGCAATCGGGTTCAAAGATCTCCTGCGCAAGACTCTCACACCCCTTTTGCTTGCGCAAAGTCTCGGCTCCACAGTTAGTTTTGTAAACGGTCGAGAAAAGCCCGATTCCAGATTAGGTTTGCATGAGGACGGAACTTTCGTCACTCATGGATAGTACTTGTAACTAAAGACTGTCTAACAAGGCAGTCCCAAAAAGGGAGACAGAACAACGCATGGCCCCCAAAAAGAGGTCGAAGGCTCACAAAGACTCACGTGAAACCAGATCGCAGGTGGCAGCAAGGATCTACTCAGAAAGACGGATGCGGTCCGAGCACTTTCACCATCACAATCTCTTTAGAGAGCCCGCCTGGGATATCTTGCTGCATCTTTATCAGGGCCATTTAAGGGGCCGCGGGATGAAGATTGACAGTGTTTCATTGGCAGTGGGCTTGCCAGCAACCTCGGCTTTGCGATGGCTAGAGGTTCTCGAAGGCAAAGGACTTGTGTTTGCCTATAGGGATGAGGGAGATGCCGATCAGATCTTTCTGCGCTTGTCTAAAAGAGGACTTTCGGAGATGGCGGAATATCTGGATCGCATCGCGCTGAGCGATGTAACGAGCGGCGCTTCTTTGCGCTAATTTGCTTCCAGTGCGGTGCTCGAGGATGGGGCCTCAATGCCGCTAGGTTTTCCCTAGATCAGCATCACGATTGTAACCTATTCGGTAAGTGGGAGGGGAAGAGCCGATTGGGCGTTGTCAGACTAACGTGGCCGGCGCGAGCACCGGTTGCTAGCTGCAGGTGGTGCTCACCGAGCTGTTCCAGCGGCACGGCCCACCTGATCACATTCGTAGCGACAATGGCGCTGAGTTTAGCGCCGGCGTCGTACACGACTGGCTCGCTCGGATCTTGGTTCGACCAGCTTGAACTGGTCGCCGGATATCGCCTCTGGCGGAATCCCCCTGCCGCGTCATCGGTCTTTGGAATTGGCAGCTTTTTCGATCAAAAGTTCGCTACAAAAGGCAACTGTCTTTTTGGCAGTTCGGGCGCTCGCTTTTTGTTCCACTCTAAGGCGTTTCCAAAAAGCGAAACTATGAATAGCGAGCAATGCTTCGTAGCAGGACTTATCTGCAAGCGCATGGGCAGGCAAAGCCGCATCCAGATATCGCTGTTCCCTGAGAATAAGCGTTTCATGCACGCGCATTAGCTGTTCCGAGCCTACGGCCTTTGCCTCGGCCGCAACCCTGAAAGGCATAATGAACTCAAAAACTCTAGCGCGCCGATCTCGAAACTCGCTCATGCGCCCCTCATCCGTGCTGCTCTTAAATGGGGCATTGATTATTGGCAGGACGTCAGCCTCGAGACGCTCCGTAAGTCCGCGATAAAGGCCCTCCATATCGTCAATTTGGCGAAACACTGTGCGGATGGACATGCCGGTGAGGTCGGCAACCTCTTGGGCGGTGGGGTTTTGATTTCCCTGCCCGAT
>JBCDKX010000085.1:0-12651 GCA_038746055.1 Pseudomonadota bacterium | reverse complement strand
TGGCCTGGATGATCTTGATCGGGCGATTGCCGAAAATGAGATCAAGGGCTTGGTCAAAGTCCTCACCAAGCCGGGCAAAGACACTATCCTTGGCGCAACAATCGTGGGCCATAATGCAGGCGAAATGCTCTCAGAATACACCCTGGCGATGAAACATAAGCTCGGCCTCAATAAAATCCTTGGCACGATCCACCCCTACCCGACCATGGCCGAAGGCAACAAGTTTGCCGCTGGAGAATGGAAAAAAGCCCGAAAGCCAGAAAAACTCCTCAAATGGATCGAAAAATACCACAAATGGAAACGCGGATAGGAACTGCAACGCGTGGACTTGTTCGACCAATTTCGCGGCATTATCGGCATTGCTGTGTTGCTCATCATTGCTTGGGGACTGAGTGAGAACCGCTGCGGACGGCCCAGCGTGAAGTGGATTGCGGGCGCGCTTGGACTGCAACTGGCGTTGGCGTTGCTGATCGTACGAGTGCCATTTGTTTGGGAGGTGGTGACGCTTGCCAATGAGGGGGTTTCCGCCATAGAGCGCGCGACTCTGGATGGCTCGGCTTATATATTCGGATATCTTGGTGGTGCAGACCTGCCATTCGAACTCAAAGAAGGCGCGCAGCCGCCGCTCATTATCGCCTTTCAGATCCTGCCACTGGTGATTGTCTTTTCTGCGCTCGCCGCGCTCCTGTGGCACTGGGGTGTGCTGCGATGGTTGGTGAATGGTCTCTCCTTCCTGCTTCGCCGAACGCTGGGTGTGAGCGGCGTAGTCGGCCTCTCGGGCGGGGCAAATATGTTCCTTGGCGTGGTTGAAAGCCCGCTGGTGGTGCGCGCTTACTTTGCCAGGATAAGCCGTGCGGAATTGTTTCAGGTTATGGTGCTTGCGATGGCGACGATTTCGGGTGCGATCCTGATCCTCTATGCCACGACATTGCGCGAGACAGTAACTGACGCGGTGGCGCACATGATCTCTGGATCACTCGTGTCCCTTCCCGCCGCGCTGTTGATCGCCAAACTGATGGTTCCGGACAGCGTTGATGACGAGGCGACCGACACGACAGAGATTGAGCAGGGCCTCAGGTATGAGTCCAGCATTGATGCGATTGTCAAAGGCACGATGGATGGGATGCAGTTGTTTCTGGCGGTGATCGCGGTAATTATCGTAGTCTTCGCGCTGGTTTCCCTGACCGATCAAATTCTTGCTTGGCTCCCATTGGTCGGTGAGGAGCCGGTCACTTTGAAGCGCATTTTTGGTTGGATACTTTCGCCCTTCATGTGGCTGATCGGCGTGCCCTGGGCTGAGGCTCAGGCGGCGGGCGGTCTGATGGGGACGAAGGCAGTCCTCAATGAATATGTTGCCTATCTGGAACTGGCAGCGTTGCCAGAGGAAACCTTTAGCGAGCGCAGCCTGCTGATTATCATCTATGCGCTGTGCGGTGTCGCAAATCTTGCGAGCGTCGGTCTGCTGATCTCGACAATTGGCACATTATGCCCGGAACGCCGCGCGGAAGTGGCAGGGTTGGGCATCAAGAGTTGGATCGCAGGCAACATTGCTACCGCTATGACGGGCGCATGGATTGGACTGGTGACGTTCTGATGTTCGATGCGAAGCTTCGTCCACTGATAGACCCGCCGCTTAATTCGGTAGGCCGTTTGTTGGCGAGCGCGGGTATTGGAGCCAATATGCTTACCTTTACCGGCCTTGCCATTGGACTGGGTGGGGCAACTGCTATCGCGCTCGGTCACCTTTGGGTGGGTCTTGCGCTGATCATTGCCAATCGCTTGGCTGATGGCCTTGATGGTGCGGTTGCCAGGGCTAGCACACCCACCGCGCTGGGCGGATACTTTGATATCGTGGCCGACTTCGCCTTTTATGTCTCAGTGCCAGTAGGATTCGGCATTCTTGCCAGCGAAAACACGCTCGCTGCGCTGGTCCTGGTTGCTAGCTTTGTTCTTACAGGAGTCAGCTTTTTGGCCTTCGCCGTCGTTGCGGCCGAACGCGGCGTTGAGACACAGGCCCATGGCAAGAAGAGCTTTTTCTATTCGACAGGTCTGGCTGAAGGCACCGAGACGATAGCAGTTTTCGTCGCTATGTGCGTTTTCCCAGCGCACTTTGCTGTCATCGCCTACGCTTACTCGGGGCTGTGCGTGCTTACGGTTTTTCAGCGCAGCGCAATGGCGCTTACGACCTTCCGCTAAAACTCAGCGCTGACCAATCTGGCTAGCGACTTTCTCGCGCAACTCCGCAATTCGCGCAGCATTGGCGCCCAGATCGCTGCGGCCGACACGGCTGACTGAGCGAAAGTCGATTTCATTTTCACCTACGCGAGCAACAACATCGTCCTCAAAGCCATACCAGAAGGTAACAGCTACGCCTTCGATAACGCCTGCTTCAGCGTCCTGGCGAATTTCTTCAAAGCCCATTGATCCCATTGCTGCTGCCACTGCAGCGACTGCATCTGCCTTGCTCGCCCCGGCTAAGGGAAGGGGTGATAGGTCAGCGTAGATATCGTTGATGATCTGCGCATGGCTCTGGATCGCAAGCTCCGGCGTGCTGCCAGAGAACATCTCGATCTCACCGAGGGGTAACTGATAGTCATGCACCGGATTGGCGCTGTCTTTAGCACGCACTGCCATCACTTCAGCTGAGAAAGTGGGCGGGTCCGATGTGTCGGTTGCGACATCATGAATCGGATTTCCGCTTCCGGCGGAAGCTGCGGAAAGTCCGAAGAGGATAAAGCCTGCAGGGACAAGCATGCCAAGAATGGCTGAACCAAGCACCGCTTTGCTGCGTGGGCGCTTGACCCCATCCTCTTTTTCAGCCTTACGCCCCGACCAATTGATCAAGCCGATGATCAGCGTGATGAGCGCAACAATGAACGCGATGCCAATCACGAAGGGACCTGCAGTGAAGGTCAGGCTACCAAGGCCTACCATCCAACTCCAGATACCGAATTTGGTGCCAAGCGCTGCGATAATAAAATAAAGCGGCAGAAAGGCGGTAAGGGCCAGAACGAGCTTTGTGTACCAAGGCAGACTTTTCATGCGGCGATGTTTAGCGAGACCAGGTGCAAACGCAATCCAATGCTGCTTCCTTCTCCCCCGCTTGGACGGGAACTGAGTGCACGCTGTTTTGGTGAAAGAACACTTGCAGCATCCTTGGCCATCGTTTTCACCTATCTGACAATCCCAGGGAACCTGACCAGCCAAGCTTCGTTATCGACAGGCGAACATGCGAAAAATTCGCAAGAGCAATCGTTGTAATCCGAGGGTCTAGGCTGTAATTGGAGACCGTGGGATTATTTGTTTGCGCACACGCGGGACTTGTGTCCGGAAAGGCGCAAAAGAAGTGAAAAGGGAATTAGAGCTATGCGTAAAGTACTGATGGGCGCAGTGGCAGCTCCGAGCATTCTTGCTCTTGCTGCCTGTGGTGGAGCTGCGACTGAGGAACCCGCGGAGGAAGCAACAGCTGTTGCTGAAGAGGCAGCCGCTGAGGAAGAGGCCGCAGCAGAAGAAGTGGCAGCGGCAGAGGTTGAACCTGTTCCTGCAGCCGAACCCAATGGTACAGTCATCGAAGTGGAGATGCTCACCCGCGATCCGGACACTGGGCGTCAGGTTTTCAAACCACGCGTTGTGACCGCGCAAGTAGGCGACACAATCCGTTTCGTCGCGACTGATCCGACACACCAGACGGAATCAATCGCAGATATGCTTCCCCCCGGTGTGACCGGTTGGAAAGGCGCGATCAACGAAGAGTACGAATATGTCGTCCCAACACCGGGGATCTATGGCTACAAGTGCGCACCGCACTATGCTGCTGGTATGGTAGGCATCATTGTTGTTGAGGGCGAAGGCCAGAATGATAATCTCGCAGCCGCCAAGGCTGTTAAGCACATCGGCCTTGCATCGACTGTTTTTGAAGAGATGTTTGCAGAGATCGAGGGCTAACCTCGTTTTTTGCGGCCGCTTATTGACGGCATTATAAACAAAATAGCCCCGCGTTCCGGAATGGAATGCGGGGCTTTTCTATGAAGTGTCTTGCTGCAGGAGCAGGCAACAACAAAATGGGGCAGCTCTCGGATGAGACTCCGTTATCTCGATTGAGCTGCTGGATAGCCAATATGATCAGGCGGCGATCTGTCCGCGTGCGAGTTCACACATTGACCAGATCTCGGACAGTGCATTGGTAAGCCGAGTGATATCACCATCCCCGTGCACCGGTGAGGGTGTTAGCCGCAACCGTTCTGTGCCAACCGGCACAGTTGGATAGTTGATCGGCTGCACATAGATGCCGTGATTGTCCATCAGCCAATCGCTGATCATTTTGCACTTTTTGGCATCACCAACCATCACTGGGATGATGTGGCTGGGATTGGGCAGATGTGGGATGCCCATAATGTCCAGTTGGCGCCGAACCTGCGCAACCCGTTTGCGCTGAAGCTCGCGCTCGGCGCTGCTTTCCTTGAGGTGACGGATACTTGCTGCGGCGCCAGCGGCAACTGCCGGTGGCAGAGCGGTTGAGAAAATAAAGCCGCTGGCAAAACTGCGCACGAAATCGACCAGATCTTTGCTTGCCGCAATGTAGCCGCCCATCACACCGAATGCCTTGCCCAGTGTGCCCTCGATAACCGTGATGCGGTCCATCAGCCCTTCACGCTCAGCCACACCTCCACCGCGTGGTCCATAGAGGCCTACTGCGTGGACTTCATCGATGTAACTCATGGCATTGTGCTTCTCGCAAACGTCGACAATCTTCGCGATCGGTGCAATGTCGCCGTCCATGGAATACACACTCTCAAACGCAACCAGCTTGGGTGTGTCAGCCGGATATTCAGATAGCAGCCGGTCGAGGTCTTCGACGTCATTGTGCTTCCAGATCTTATAAGGGGCGCGTGAATGGCGGATGCCTTCAATCATAGAGGCGTGATTCAGCGCATCAGAAAAGACGACACAGCCGGGGATTTTGCTGGCGAGAGTGCCAAGGCCTGCCCAGTTGGACACATAGCCGCTGGTGAACAGTAACGCGCTCTCTTTGCCGTGCAGGTCGGCCAGTTCTGCCTCTAGCTCGACGTGATAGTGGTTGGTGCCAGAGATATTGCGCGTGCCGCCGGCACCGGCTCCGCATTCATCAAGCGTGGAGTGCATCGCCTCTATCACTTTGGGGTGCTGGCCCATGCCGAGATAATCGTTGGAACACCATACGGTGACCGCTTGCGTTGCATCTTCGACAAAACGGGTCGCATGCGGAAACTTGCCGCAATGCCGCTTGATATCGGTGAAGACGCGGTACCGTCCTTCCTCGCGCACGCCGTCCAGCTGCTGCGCAAAAAATGTATCGAAATCCATTGGTGTCCCCTGTTCTCTCTCAGGTTTGTTTTGCTTATGGTTCATGCGCGTGTTGCCCCGCGCTTAAAGGCCCAACCCCACAGCATCCCATCGCGGAACGGCAGGGCAAGGAATAGGTGTTCCAATGCACCAAGCAGGCACAAAGCGGTCAGCAAGCTTGCGCCGACCATTTCCGGGCTTCCCGCAGGTGCTGCGAGCGCAAGGCTCGCAAACCACGCCGCGAGTGCGACAATTCCTGCAATCGACGCGGCCAGAAGCACTGTCATGCGATTGCGCCCGAAATAGCTTTTGAGATAGCCAAGATGCTCGGGCATCATCTCAACCGAGGAATTGGGCACGCCGACAAAGAGATTGATCTTCGAGGAAAGCCGCAGACCAAACATCAACACAAATACGGTCGCGCCAATTTGATTGGGCGCTGTCCATGAGAGGGAAATCAGCATTAGCGCAGTGAAGGCCAATGCCAGCTCATGGTGCATGACCGTGGCACTTGCCTCGGTAAACCGATCAAGCCCGCGTGCACCCAAGGACTGGGGTTCTCGCCGCGGGCCAGCCGAAGCGCCAGTGAGAAAGCTGATTTCATGCCAGCCCCACACCATCAACGCGCCGATAAGGGCAAGGTAAACCGCTCCCACCGTAACGCTGGCCGAGGCGAAGAGAATAGCGACCAGCCCGATAATGCCAGCAACGCCGCCAAGTGCAACGCTGCGCCGGAATGTACCGCGGGCGCGTGAATCCACCCAGGCAATCAGCCCGGTGGCCGAGAACCAAATGGCCAGCGTCACGATAAACGGGACAATATGGCCACTCCAACTCACCATGCAGGGTGCAACCTGATGCTGGCTGGAAGCTCATTGGTCTTTGGCTTCAGGAAATACATCCGCGCAAAGTTAAATCCTGCCCCGGCCATGCCGCCGATGCGCTTGAAGAACCCGCCAATGCCGCCTTGCTCCTTGCCATCCTCAATCCGAATTGCTGCAAGGCGCAGGGCCTCCATCGCTCCGCGGAATTTTGGGTTGTCGATATCAAGCTCGACCGGATAAACTTGGCGCGAAATCTGGTTGCAGATCTCGAACACTTCATAGTCATATTCGGTTGGATCTACGCCCAGCGCCTTATGGAAGACGGGCCGCGCGTGGTCGCGCACATACATTGTGGCATAGACCGATAAGAGGAAGAAGCGGATCCACAGCTTGTTGCGCCCTTCGAGCAATGAAGGGTCAGCGCGCATGAGCATCGCAAAGGCTTCCCCATGCCTGAATTCATCATTGCACCACTCTTCAAACCAATCAAAAATCGGATGAAACTTATATGTCGGGTGCTTTTCAAGATGGCGATAGATCGAGATATAGCGCGCATAGCCGATCTTCTCTGACAGATAGACCGCATACCAGATAAACTTGGGCTGGAAGTGGGTGTATTTCTTGGTCTTGGTGAGAAAGCCCAAATCAACTCCAATGCCGGCATCTTTGAGAGTCTCATTGATAAAGCCAGCATGGCGGCTCTCATCTCGCGCAAGCAGTTTGAACAGCTGTTTGACGTCGGGGTTTTTGGTACGTTTGGCGATTTCTGCGTAAAGCACACAGCCGGAGAACTCGCTGGTCATAGAGCTGACCAGAAAATCAGTGAATTCCGCGCGCAGCTCAGGCTCCAAGCTTTCGATCACACCGGCAAAGCTGCCTTTGTCGCGGAAGTGGCGTTTGTTCGGGTCGCCCACCATATCGGCGATCAGTTGATCCCATTCCTCGCGCACCAGATCGACATTGAGCGCATCCAACGCCTCGAAATCGGTGGTGTAAAAGCGCGGCGTCAGCACCGTGTCCTGTGTGGCGAGCGCCATCGCCTCTTCGCTGGTCATCATTTTGTGATTTGGATCAGCCTTTACTTGCGATTGCGCGTTCATTTGATCCTCCCAGCGTTGAAACTGACTTCGTAAAGCTCGGCAAAGTCAAAATAGGCCGCAACTTTTGTCATCGCGCGGCGTAGCGGGCCAGCGCGGGTAACCGTAGCCTGCCGCTCAAACACTTGGCGCGAGCCAAAGGGTATGGAAATCGGCGCGCCGTGGATCAGCACGCGGTCGCCTGGCTCCATCAAGACGCTCTCAGGCAAATCCACATGGGCGTGGAATTGCAGCGAGCTCTGCTCAACTGTTATTGTGCAAGGCACGTCAAACACACGCGCCTGCGGCGGGGTAAATCCCGCAAGATTAGTGGACCGAGTTTCAGCCGATCCCTGGGCTGTCACTGTTGCCATTAGCTTGGCTCCTCTTTGAGAAAGTTGACGAAAGTCTGGCGGTTGTTATCTCCAAAAGAATGCAGCTCGACGGTTTCGCCGGTTGTCGTATCGCGCAAAGTGAGCATGCCATTATCCCATTCGATCAATTCAAACGGAACAGTCCGGCCAAAGCCATGCACGCGCCGCTGATAGACGAGGCTGCGCACGGTTGAGCGCACAAAACCACCGGTGCCAGGACCAAAACTGGCAATCTCAGCGCCGCTCATTGCATCTTCGACACGCACCGTACCATCACGTTCATCAAAGAACTGGAGCGAGCGGGTCGCCACCACCTTTGTTCCTGCAGCTGCGCGCGCTTCGCTGGGAATGGCTTGCCGTTCAAAGAAGCCAATACTCACCATCGCAGTGAAGGTGAGGCTAATCACGATAATCCCCGCTATCAGGAAGAGTGGGACCCCATGGCGCGCCTTTGAGGGTTTACTATCGAACCGCGATTGCACGTGTTGCAGGCTGGCAGAGTTCATGCGGTGGCCGCTCCCCTAAGCTCACTATGGACAGCGTTATCGATCATGTCTGCAGGTGCATTGATTTCCATCAAATTGTGGACCGCTTCAGCTCGTTCTGACACCGCTTTTGTCAGAAGCTTCGACACTTCAGGTGCGTCTTCCACCACGCGAATTAGTGGCTGAGGCCGGTTGAACCGAAGGGGACGAGCATGGGGCCAAAGTACCAAATAGCCTATCTGCCGGTCGCCTGAGATTTCCATGGCGATAGTGCCGACATCGCCCTTCTGCATTTTTAGGTGGGCTGCACCGATCTGGCTCAAGGGCACACTGATCCGCTTTTCCACCGTGAGGCCAGTGAGGATCAGCAGGCGCTCATTGGTGAGCACATAATGGCTCTTGCGGGCATAAAGATATGCAAGACCATGCAGGATAAGCAGCGCAGCTACTCCCATAACCGCTAGCGTCAAACCGCTTCCCAAGCCATAGCTCACACCTGAAATGACCGTCAGTAGGGCGAAGTACAATGCCACGCTATTTGTGTGAAAGGCGGTGGCGGCAAGGCCCAAAAACTGCGGCTTTCCGCGCCACAGGATTTTCTCATTTTTCCCGCGGCGAAGAATGATATCGCTAAGGCCTTCTGGCACCTCGCCTGCACCGTGTGCAGGGAGATTACCAGCAAGTTGGTGATTTGGTGAGGATGCCTTGTTTAGATCCACGGTTCACTCCTTTCCGGCAAGGCGTACATGTAACCACCGCCGTAAAAGGCCATGATCTTGTCTTCCTCTAGCCGGGTGATTTGGCCCGCTTTGGCAATTGCGGGCACGCTATCAAACTGGTCGGAACGGATGGCATCAATGTCACATAGCGGGGTTTGATCATCCGAAACCGGGATCAGCCCGCCCAGCCATGCCGAACCTTGAAATGAAGCAACACCTGCGGGAGCAAGGACCTTTTTGCCTGAATTGGTTGTGACTTCGTAATAGCGGATGATGTGCTCGGCCTGATCGACCCAGACGTCGCTGATTTCGCCTGCTTTCTTCTTGTCGGCGCCATAAACCGGCAGTCCCACCGGATCGCTGTCCATTGGCGCGATCATGATGTCGTGACTGTCAGCTAGCGGTACAATCCGGTTGCGGCCGTCGAAGGTAAGGTCGGGATAGTCCTGACGCTGCGCAAAGGCCGCTGGGCCAAGGCCGTCTGCCATCGGATCGCCGGTTGGCTCCCACGGCGCACCGGCGCTGCCAAACGCTTGTTTGGCCGGAATGTTCTCTACCTTGGAGAGTTCATCGCGCGGTGCATCTTCGGGCGTATATGTGCCGCGTCCGTGCGGGAGGTTGAATGTCTTTTTACCCCCGTCAGTAAGTGGCAGGCCGCGGTCGATGAGCCCCGTTTGCTCATGCTCGAGCGGATAGCCTTCGCGGCGGCTTTCACGATTGAGATAGATCACCAGTCCAACAAAGAACAGGAAGAACAAGATGAAGGTCAGCTCGGCTACGTCAAAAAGCCCGGCAATATATACGTTACCCATGGTACTTTCCTTTGGTCATTAAACAGAGCCCCTGCGGCAGGCCCTGCGGCTTTTGGACCGCTCTATCCCGAGCAAGCGATCATGTTGGGAACTCCTGCAGACCGAACGGCTGGTCTGATTTGTTCCGAGTTTCGATGGATGACATGCGAGTGTGCCCGACAAGTGGACCAATCGCGGCGAGGCCTGCGATAAGCAGCAGGATTTCAATGATATAGACAGATATATAGCCGGATGCGCGGGCAGCGATGGTGGCGCTGGCATCGCTTGCAGCGATCCACGCGATAAGGTCGCGAAAAAGCCCGCCAAGCGCGATCCCGCCACCCGCGCAGGTTGCCTGTACAGCGCCCCACGCACCAAGCGCGAGCCCAGCGGTTTCGCTTTTCGCCAAAGCCATGGCCTCGATCAATGTGCCGACCGAGAAGAGGCCGAGGCCAAGGCCGATCAACAACGCGCCTGCATAAAGCATGGCAGCTGAAGAAAACGGCCCGGCAAAGAGGACGAGCAGAAATGCATTCACTCCGATCACAAGACCAAGCCCTGCAAGCCGCAGCGGGTCGGAACCTTGTGACATCTTGCGGCCCGAATAGACAAATCCAAGGAGCGCGCCCAAGGCCCAGGCCCCGGTGAGGCCGGTTGTCGCGCCCACCGAAAGGCCCAGAATTTCGCCGCCAAACGGTTCGAGCAGCGCGTCCTGCATGGCAAAGCCTGCTGCGCCAATGCCGATCGCGGTCAGCAGCCGTGCATTGCGGCCGTCGCGGACGAAATCGTTCCAGAGCGCGCTAAAGCTGGGCGCGTCTGGGTCTGCTTTGGTGCGCTCGGGCGCACGGGCCTCCTGCTTCCATAGCGCCACGAGATTGAGCACCATGGTGAGCACCGCAGAGCCTTGGATGACTTGGACAAGGCGGGTGGGTGAGAAATTTACCAACAGCCCGCCAATCACAAAGGCAGCGAGCATCATGCCGACCAGCAGCATCACGTAAAGAAGAGCGACGGCGCGCGGGCGCTTTTCCTCCGGAGCAAGGTCGGTTGCAAGGGCTAGCCCAGCGGTCTGCGTAACGTGGAAGCCGAGGCCAGTAAGCAGGAACGCCGCAGCCGCCGCAATAAGGCCGACTTCAAAACGCCCCTCAAGTTCGAGCAGAAGCAGAGCGAAAGGCATAATCGCAAGGCCGCCAAACTGCATCATGGTGCCAAACCAGATGTAGGGCACGCGCCGCCACCCAAGGGCTGAGACATGGCGGTCAGACCTATGTCCGATGAGCGCGCGGAAAGGAGCGACCAAAAGCGGCACTGCTATCAGAGAGGCAATCAGCCAAGTGGGCGTGCCAAGCTCCACTACCATTACGCGGTTCAGCGTGCCGCTGAGCAATACCATCGCCATTCCAACGCTCACCTGAAACAGAGAGAGCCTAAGCAGCCGTGACAAAGGCAGCTCCTTACTCGCCGCATCCGCAAACGGCATCAAATCCGCCATCATGCGGACGAATTGATAAGAAGGGCGGGGCGCTTGGCTCATCTGCTTTTCACGATCTCCAAGGCTTGGCTGGTGTAGAACCCACTCGAAATGCGTTTGGTACGGCCGATGCTCCAGCCATCAAGGCGGCTGAGACGATCGCGCAGGTCTGCCTCAGCAACTGGGACGATTGCGGGCGAACGGTCGCTTTTCGGGAAGACTTTGCCGACTGAGTGCATCGCGCCCAGCAGCCGCGTGTGCGGGGCAAAGGTGAATAGGATCGAGCCAGTGGTGCGGCCAGCCAACTCTTCCAGCGCGTCAACCAGATTGTCGGGCGAATAGTGGATCAGCGAGTCCATCGCCACCACATGCGCAAATTCGCCGTGCTTAGGATCAAGCATATCGCCGGCTCGCCAGCGCACTTTGCCATGGCCAATAAAGCCTGTCGCGCGACTCTGAGCGACTTCAACAAGACCGCCTGCCACATCGACCGCCGTCACATCCGCGCCCAAACATGCCGCCTCGAGCGCCAGCGCGCCCGTTCCGCAACCTGCGTCCAGCACCCGGGTGCGGCGTAGATCCTTGGGAAGCCAGCTTACCAAAGTGCGCCGCATTTGCTCACGCCCAGCGCGCACAGTTGCGCGAATACCGCTGATCTTGGCGTCTGAGGTTAGGTCAATCCACGCCTGTTTCGCGGTGGAGTCGAAATAGGTCGCCAAAGCCTCGCGGCGGGCGGTGTAAGGTGCCGCACTTAGCGCTTCTGGGCGTTCAGGAGCGTGGGTTGCCATCACTCAAACCCCAGGAAGTCAAAGATGTCGCGGTCTTTCATTGGTGCCGCTGTTGAGGGCTCAACCCCGGCCCACAGCATCGCGGCGAGGCGCATATATTCGTCCTGTGCTTGGATCACTTCGGGGCTGTCAGGCATTTCAAACAGAGTGCATTTTTTAAGGCGCGAGCGGCGAATTTCATCGACATCGCGGAAGTGCGCGAGGCGCGGCATGCCGATGGCGCCGCAGAAGCGGTCGATCTCATCGGTCTCGCGGCTGCGATTGGCGACAACGCCAGCGAGGCGCACGTCATAGTTCTTGGACTTCGCACCGATTGCCTGAACGATACGGTTCATCGCAAAAATGCTGTCAAAGTCATTGGCGGCAACAATCACGGCGCGCTCAGCATGTTGGAGTGGTGCGGCAAATCCGCCGCAGACAACGTCGCCGAGCACGTCGAAGATCACCACATCGGTGTCTTCAAGCAGGTGGTGCTGTTTTAAGAGCTTGACCGTCTGCCCCACGACATAGCCGCCGCAGCCTGTGCCCGCTGGCGGCCCACCCGCTTCGACGCACATAACGCCATTAAAGCCTTCGAACATATAGTCTTCGGGACGCAGCTCTTCGGAGTGAAACTCAACCGTCTCAAGCACATCAATCACCGTCGGCATCAGCTTCTTGGTGAGCGTAAAGGTGCTGTCGTGCTTGGGATCGCAGCCGATTTGCAGGACCCGGTGACCGAGTTTCGAAAAGGCAGCAGAAAGGTTCGACGAGGTGGTCGATTTGCCAATCCCGCCCTTGCCATAAACGGCAAAGACCTTC
>JBCDKX010000084.1:0-12738 GCA_038746055.1 Pseudomonadota bacterium | reverse complement strand
CGTCTCGATACGGGAAGGCCATGGTCTGCTTCGAGTGCTAGCTCATTTGCAAGCCGTGGATGTGCGTCCAGCGCGGTTACTTCTTCAAAACCGCGGCGTGCATAGAATGGGCTGTTCCAGGGCACATCTCGAAATGTCGTAAGCGTTATTGCCCAAAAGCCTGAGTTGCGCGCGTCGATCATACACGCGCGCAAGAGCCCTGCACCTACGCCTTGTGCTTGGAAATCGGGATGTATGTTGAACTCCCAGATATGCAGTTCGCGCCGGAAGGGCTCCGTCACGATAAAGCCGATCATTCGCTCCCCGGAATGTGCGACCAGGCAATGGCCTTTGCGGATATAGCGCCGCAATCGGTCAATCGGGACGGTGTGTTCACCTGCAACGCCAGCAAGGCCTTCAACGCTGCGAAACAGCGTCCCCGCAGCTCGCTCGATCGCGGGCATGAACTCAGCATCGTCTGGTTGCGCCAAGCGCAGCGACCAATCAGGCGTGCTCATTCCTCTGTGCGGATGAGGACTGTCTCACCCACCAAAAGAAATAAGAGAAACGGCGCCCATGCCGCTAAGAATGGTGGGTATCCCCCAAAGCTGCCCATGGCGAGGGCGGCATTGTCGACTACGAAATAGGCAAAGCCCAATGCCATGCCGATGACGGCGCGCACGAAAAGCTGACCAGAGCGCGCGAGACCAAAGGCTGCGATAGAGCCCAGCAGTGGCATCAAAAGTGCAGATAAAGGTCCAGAAATGCGGTGCCACCACTTGGCTCGCATTTCAGATGTTCGCCTGCCAACTGCTTCGAATGCATCGATGGTCTGCGATAGCTCCCAAAAGCTCTGCCCGTCAGGATCAACCGATTGCAGATCGATCTGGTCAGGGGTTAGCGTTTCACCTACGATCAGTGCATCGAGTTCCTCAGTTTCTGCGCTGCCGACATCAAAGCGCTTGGCGCCCTCCAGACGCCATCCGGGGGCTGCATAGGTTGCGCGCTCGCTGCGGATTTGCTCGCGAATGATCCCGCCCGGAGCGCGCGCGTACCAGGTGACATTGGCAAGCCTGATCTGCTCGCCCGACCCTGTCAAAGAGGCCGCTGTCAGAATACTATCGCCATCGGTCATGTAGACATTGGCGCGAGTACCTGAATCTTCAGGTATTGGGCCGTATTCAACCGCTTCCCATGCCTTTATCGTGGAGTTAGCCCGAGTGACGATCCGCTCATTGAAGGCAAAGCTTATGATCGAGACCAATGCCGCGGTCAAAAGCAACGGCGAGAGCACTTGGTGTGCCGAAAGTCCTGCGGCTTTCATAGCCACAACCTCGCTGTTCTGGTTCAGAGTGACCAAAGTAATAAGCGTTGCCAGCAGCACCGAATAGGGCAGAAAGCGCGATATGAGCTGCGGTACACGCAGGCTGACATATTTGAGGATTTCTGCCTGCCCGTTTCCTTCGGGAGCCAGGATTTTGCCAGTATTGCCCAGCAGATCAAGCGCCATCAGCACAAGCACTAGCATGACCAGCACGGCGAAAATGCGCACCACAAACATCTTTGCAAGGTAAAGCGTTAAACTGCGCGAAGGGAAAAAGTCCAACTGCATAAGGCGCGGTGCTTACTTCTATTCCGCCGGCGCCATTTGGGGATTTTCGGTATCCGCCTGATGGTCGGCAACCAGAGACTTTGGCTGCCGCCCGGCAAACAGCTTGCCAACTTGCTTGCCAGCTTTGTCAAATACTCGCTCAAGTGCGCCTAGCGCTTGACCGCCCGGCACATGGGCGGTGCGATGGTACATCCACAAAATGAGCGCTGCGAAGAGGACGAAAGGTCCCCACAGTGCGATGATCGGATCGATCCGTCCAAGCGCTGCGATATCCTCACCATACTGATTTATCTTGTGATAGGCGACGACCATGATGACTGAGGCAAAGACGCCTAACGCGCTAGTTGACCGTTTTGGAGGTATCGCAAGCGCCACGGCTAACAACGGCATGAGCCACATCATCACAATCTCAACTGTGCGATAGTTGAAGCTCGCTTGCGTCGCATCGCGCTGGGCCTCCGTCGCATTTTCATCGGCCCAGCCGATGCTAAGAAGTTCGGGCAGAATATACTCTCGGCTACCTTCGCCGCGGGCGCGGAACTCCTCAATGGCGGGCAGGTCTATCGGCAAATCGTGGCGTGAGAATGAAAGGACGCGCGGCGTTTCGCTGCCAGTGTCCTGAACGATAGTCCCTTCGGTCAGACGCAGGATAATTGTGTCAGGATCATCTGTCGTGGCCATAAAGCTCCCTTCGCGTGCGCTGATCGACAGAACTTGTCCCTCACTGTTGGAGACGCGCGCAAAGATACCGATGAGGCGCTGACCATCATCCTCGCTTTGCTCAATTCGCAAGGCCATGCGATCCGCCAGTGTTGTGAACTCCCCCACCTTGATCGAGGCCCCCAATGCGCCCGAACGCAGCTCGTACTCCATTTGCTCATAATAATAGCGGCTTAGCGGCTGGATGTAGAAAACAAGCGCAATATTGACCGCAACGAGCACTGCTGTGAGCATGTAGGGCACCCGCAAAAGGCGCCAATAGGACAGCCCAACCGCACGCATTGTATCGAGTTCAGAGGAGGTGGCGAGCTTACGAAAAGCAAACAGCACACCGAGTAGCAGTCCCAAAGGAATAGCCAGGCTAGCATATTCCGGAATGAGCGCACCGAGCATCTTAAACACGACGCCAATCGGTCCACCTTCTACCGCAACGAAATCAAACAAGCGCAGCATCTTGTCGAGCATGAGCAAGCTTGCCGCCAAAGCAAACACGCCCAGCATGGGAACGATCACCAGTCGGAAGATGTAGCGGTCAATACTGGGAATGAAATTCGACACATCTCGTCCCGTGGCTCATGCGTTTGCGTCTTGGAGCTGCGCAACCATACTAACGACAAATTCGGCGCACGTCATGTCCTCAATCAGCTGTACGCTGTGATAACCAGTGAGGAGCAGAGCTAACTTCAAGCCTTTTCGAGAGTGCATTGTAGCGGATGCTGATTCTGGCGCGCGAAATCCATCACTTGATTGACCTTCGTCTCAGCCACTTCATACGGAAAGATGCCACACACACCGACGCCCTTTTGATGGACATGCAGCATGACGCGCGTCGCCTGCTCCAGATCCATTCCAAAGAAACGCTTCAGGACCATCACCACAAACTCCATCGGAGTGTAGTCATCATTGAGCATGAGCACTTTGTATTGGCTCGGCTTTTTTGGCTTAGCCCTGGTCTTGGTCGCGACGCCAACCTGCGCATCCCCATCATCGACATCCGTACCATCTGGCCTATCCGTACCCGTGCCGGATAGGCGCTCAGGGGTCGGGATTTCGAGAGCAACCATATCACTAAGGCGAGGATCGAGGATGATCATGGACACCCATTATGGGATTCGATTACAGCTGTGCAAGCCAAGACCGCGTCGATCTAGTACTTTCTCAGTCTTAGGCAAAGCAATTGGCCGATATATGTGAATTAACAAAAAGACCAGAAAGACCGGGGGGAGGCCTTTCTGGTCTATGCGCTTTCGCGCGCTTTCAAAAACCGGGCGAAGGGAGAGGAGAGAGGCCCAGTTCAGGAAACTGTCTTGAAGTTGCTTTTAGGCAGCCTTCGAAACCTTCTCGGCAGCAACGCTGACACGGTTTGAAATTGGAGCAAACGCGTCGTTGTAAAGCTTCACGAGCGCTTCGGTGCGCTTCGATCCAAAGGATACGGCCGCATCGAAGTTACGACGCGCGATTTCGCCTTGGAGTTCAAACAGCTCCGTCGGAGACTTGATCGCTGCAACCTTTTTGGCGTCCTCAGTGACGGTTTCGAGAAGGGTCTTACCGGTGTCCACGTCCGATTTTACCATGTCTTGTGCGCCTGCAAAGAAGATTTTGCCGCTCTCAACGATGGCATCAACATTTGCTTTGTTGAATTCGCCTGCTTCAGAAGCAAACTCGGTTGCCTTGCCATAAACGCCTTTGACGCGGGTTTGCATGTCAGCTGCGAGCTCTTTGGCTTGAGCGGTGAGATCTGTCTTTTCTGCGGTAGCCATAATGGTATCCTTCAATTTAGAAACGGGATTTGGGGTGGCAGCGGTCTTTGCCGCTACTTTGGCGGGCACTTTCCTAGCTGCAGGTTTCTTTGTGGCAGCGACCTTCGTCGGAGCCTTTTTAGGGACGGACTTTTTCGTCGATGCTCTCTTAACTGGCGCCTTGCGTGCAGCAGGGACCTTCTTTGCAGCTGCGGAAACTGGCTTCTTAACAACCTTCGCTTTTGCTGCGGGTTTTGCAGTCGCTGTCTTCTTCGCGGCAGCCGCGGCATAGGCCTTTTCAGCTGCAGCATCGATCTTCGCTGTGTTACTGGCTTCAGCCATTACGCGCTCCTATATGTTGCAGCGCACAAAATAGCGAGCGCAGATGCGAAGTCAAGCATTTTTTGTGCACTGCACAAAAAAGAATAAAGGAACTATTTATCAGACAGTTAAGTCAATTTTCGACTTGTATCGATAGTATAGCCTTGCTTAGCGCGACTTCACATAGGTGCCAGGAGCATCCTCGAGCACGCGATCCCGGCCCGATCCCGGCTTGCGCTTCCCGGTAGCGGGCACACGTTCGCTGTGCTGCGCCTCCAGCCACTCCAGCCAATAGGGCCACCAACTACCCGGATGCTCCCTCGCGCCTTCGATGAATTGATCAAGCGAGCTCGCATCCTTGTCGCCCAACCAATATTGGTATTTGCCCGCATCTGGGTGGTTCACCACTCCGGCTATATGTCCAGAACCAGCAAGCAGAAATTCCAGTGGCCCTCTAAAGTGATCGGTAATCCGCCACACGCTTTCAGCCGGAGCAATATGATCTTCGCGGCCTGCTTGCACAAAAGTTGGCGTTTCTACCTGGCTTAGGTCGATCGGTGTTCCGTCTGCTGTGAGCGCACCGGGGACAACCAATTTGTTGTCGCGGTAAAGATCGCGCAGATAATCATTGTGCCATTTAGCGGGCAGATTGGTGACATCCCCGTTCCAGTGGAGCAGGTCAAAGGCTGGATAATCCTCTCCCAACAGGTAATTGTTGATTACATAGTTCCAGATAAGATCCTTGCCCCGCAATGCATTGAAAGTGGCAGCAAGATAACGCCCATCGAGATAGCCATCGGGAGAGAGCTGCCCGATCATTTCCAACTGACCATCTCCAATAAAGTGTTTGAGATCGCCACTGCGGTCAAAATCCACTTGCGCTGTGAAGAAGGTCGCACTCTTGACCTTCTCGGCCTCATCACGTGCGGCAAGCACAGCCAAAGTTGCGGCCAATGTCGTGCCTGCCACGCAATATCCTATCGTATGGACACTTGGTACTCTGAGTCGTTCGCGGATAGTGTCAATTGCCTCGATCTGGCTGCGAATGTAATCGTCCCAAATCACATCGCCCATGCTTTCATCGGCAGATTTCCAACTTGCCACAAACACCGTAATGCCTTGATCTACAGCCCACTTTATAAAGCTCTTTTTCGCTGTGAGGTCGAGGATGTAGAACCGGTTGATCCAAGGTGGGAAGATCACCAGCGGCACTTCATAGACATCTTTCGTTGAGGGCGAGTATTGGATCAGTTGATAAAGCGGTGTTTGTGCAACCACTTTACCTGGTGTGGCCGCAAGGTTCTCCCCCAAGGTAAAGGCATTCGGGTCAGTATGAGTGAGCTGGCCACGTTCCAGATCAGCGATTAGATAACGCATGCCGCGAACCAGATTTTGCCCGCGGGTCTCTATGGTGCGCTTAAGCACTACCGGGTTAGTGGCGAGGAAATTGCCCGGGCTCATGGCTTCCGACAACGCATTTACTGCAAACTTGAGCTGCGCCTTTTTCTCACTCTCGATACCGTCCATGTTGGCGGCAGCCTGTTGGAAATAATCTGTGAGCATAAGATAGGTCTGATGCAGTAAGACAAATGCTGGGTTTTCACGCCAAGCTGGATCAGCAAAGCGCGGATCTGCACGCGGGAGCGAGCGAGCGCCTTCGCCAACGGTGCCGCCTGTAACTGTACCCGCAATTTCGCTGGCGCCGCTTAGCATCTGTGCTGCAACGCTTTGCCAGAATTGCACTGCATCACCAGCGAGCTTCGCCTGCGATTGGAGTAAGTCCTGCGGCAGAGTTTTGAACATGCTTTGCGAGACCAGAAGCCATTGCGCTGGATCAAGTAGATT
The DNA here is from genome assembly GCA_038746055.1 of Pseudomonadota bacterium. Taxonomy (GTDB): domain Bacteria; phylum Pseudomonadota; class Alphaproteobacteria; order Sphingomonadales; family Sphingomonadaceae; genus Erythrobacter. The sequence continues at coordinate 6,522 of JBCDKX010000084.1, read as the reverse complement.
GCTGCCTGGACTTACGCTCTTGGCCGCTTTTCCTGCTTGCCCAGCGACAAATGTGAGCCACATCTGCTGCATGTCAGAGCTTGCTTTGGCCCATTCACTAAGGTCACCAAAGTCCACGCCCTCTAGCGCAGATTGCACCGCTCGCGAAGTGCCCTGCTCTTGGCCCTGCATCATTCGCGCAAAGGAAGAGCGCATCGTCTCGCTTTGCGCCTCAAGTAGGGAGGTTAGGGGTGCCTTGCTGTCAAATGAGAAGCTGTTTCCCGATCCGTCATTCTCTTGATCAGCCATCATCGCGATTCCATTTGCAGCCATCCTCACTCTATTGCGTGATAAAAGGAATTGCCAGCCTGATTGAGCTAACTTGTAGCGGGCTGCGCAAAGCGAGGTTATAGTGCAGTTGTTTGCCAACTCAGATAATCAACGAAGACATAACCATCACAGCAAGATTGGGTCAGGATGGAAGAGCAATTTTACCGGATGAAGCGGCTGCCGCCGTATGTGATCGCAGAAGTGAATGCGATGCGTCACGCCGCGCGCCAAGAGGGGCAGGACATCATCGACCTTGGTATGGGCAATCCTGACCAGCCTCCGCCTCAACACGTGATCGACAAATTGTGTGAAGTCGCATCCAAGCCCAATGCGCACGGCTATTCTCAGTCGAAGGGCATTCCGGGGTTGAGGCGCGCGCAATCGAACTATTACTCCCGTAGGTTTGGGGTTGATCTCGACCCAGAGACTGAGGTGGTAGTCACGATGGGCTCCAAAGAGGGCCTTGGAAGTTTAGCGACCGCGATTACCGCGCCGGGCGATGTTGTCTTGGCACCGAACCCATCTTACCCAATCCACACCTTTGGCTTCATCATTGCGGGGGCCACCATTCGCGCAGTCCCGACGACGCCGGACGAGGAATATTGGCGCTCACTCGAAAGCGCGATGAATTTTACGGTGCCACGGCCAAGTGTCCTCGTGGTGAGCTATCCATCCAATCCAACATCGGAAGTGGTCGATCTGGCGTTCTACGAAAGGCTCGTGGATTGGGCCCGCGACAATAAGGTCTGGGTCCTATCTGACCTTGCCTATTCCGAGCTCTATTACGATGGGAACCCCACGCCATCCATTATGCAGGTGCCAGGAGCCAAGGATGTTGCGGTTGAGTTCACCAGTATGAGCAAAACCTACTCCATGGCAGGTTGGCGCATGGGCTTTGCTGTTGGTAATAAGCAGCTCATAGCCGCGCTAACCCGGGTAAAGTCATACCTTGATTATGGAGCCTTTACTCCCATTCAAGCTGCAGCCTGTGCTGCTCTCAATGGACCTCAGGACATTGTCGAATCGAATCGCCAACTCTATCAAAAGCGACGTGATGTTATGGTCCATGCGTTCGGGCGCGGCGGTTGGGATATTCCCCCGCCACCCGCTTCCATGTTTGCCTGGGCGCCCTTGCCGCCAGCGCTAAAGGACATGGGAAGTCTCGAATTTTCAAAGCAGTTACTAACTGAAGCGCAAGTCGCTGTTGCTCCAGGCGTTGGTTATGGTGAGAAAGGCGAAGGATTCGTTAGAATAGCTATGGTCGAGAATGAGCAAAGACTGAGGCAAGCGGCTCGTAATATAAAGCGTTACTTTTCGGCAATGGGCGTGAACTCTTCGGCAGCCTGATTGCACAAAGCTGTTATATATATTCGTCATCCGCTGACGTTCGCGTAATTGGACAATAGCTCCAGTTTTGATGTAAGTTAGCCAAGTAGAGTAACTTAGGAGGTTGCCATGTCGCGGGACGAACTGCGACCGCTTACGCAAAGGCAGCAAGCCGTTATTGAGCGGATCGATAAGCGCACCCCGATCAAAGGTATTGCCCGCGACCTTGGTGTTTCCGAGACGCGAATCAATCAGCACATCCGCGCCCTTAAGAATATCTACAAGGCAGAGAGTCTCACCGATCTAGTTGAGGCCTACCGGGCTGAAAAACTGGAATTAGCGAAGGCGGATGAGGAGCTAAAAAGTGAAATAATTCAGAAGCCTGCACAAGCTGAACGGGGCTTAAGTGAACCTGTATACAGCAAAAATCAGGTGCCCATCAGCACGCTGATCGGCGATCCATTGGTGCAGGACGACCCGGGGGCACTCGTAATTCGCGATGTTTCCTCAATGGGTGACGAGGCGCCTTGGCTGCGTTCCTCTGAGCCTCAGGTGGTCCCCCGGGCGCTCGATGGTGAAAACGCCGTTTGGCTCCGCCTTGTTGCGATTGTCGGGATAGCGTTTGGTTTCCTAGCCGCCGTTGTTCTAACCGTAACAGCCGCTGTAACACTCAGCGAGGCGTTGGACGAACGTGCGACCATCCCGGTTGATGAACAAGGCTTCTCGTGACGGGCAGGGAGGAGCATGGAGATATGCCATGACCGATCGTATGCTCGCTGATGCCCAGAACCTGAAAAAACTGGTTAGAGAAGCAGAAGCACTGGCAGACGAATCCATGATTGCCTTTGCGCGTTTGAAGCAAGCGATGCTCTCAGCAAGGCAAAACCCTCATGTTGAAGTGCACGCAGGTCAACGCGCGTTGATGCGCCTTAACCAGGCAGAGGCTCAAGCGATGAGCATGTCGACCAGCCTTCTCAGAGTGCACGATGAGCTCAGTAAGGTTGCTCGTGAGCGGATGGCGGGAGAAGAGAATATTCCAACAGAGATCCCGAAAGCGAGTACAGCCATAGCCGATATGCCAACTCAACAAGAGATGGTTGAGCACGCTTAAATTTCATGTTGACCATAATCTTCCTAGAATACCGGGGCCTGATTCAGGATGTCTTGCTGGTCGCATTGTGCATTGCGGCTTTCATCTGGGGCGGTGGTCCGGAAAAGGCTGTGGCGGCCACCTGGCTCGTAGTTTTTGAACTCGCTGGCCGTGTGCAAAACTGGCTCTATGGAGAAAGTGTACAGCTTAGCGAGGTTGATTGGTTTTTGGCGTCTTGTGACGTGCTCGCAGGATTTCTTTTCGTCTGGATCGCACTTTACGCCAATCGCAATTACACTTTGTGGATTGCTGGGGTGCAAATTCTGGCAGTGACATCCCATCTTGCCCGGAGCCTTGCCGATGTAGTTTCCCCAATTGCTTATGCGGCGATGGTCATAGGACCTGGTTGGATACAACTGGTTTTGCTGGGTGTGGGCATCGCTCGGCACGTCAGAAGGGGGAAGAAGCACGGCAAATATCGTGATTGGCGCATCAGCAAGCCAAGTACTGCTTTGACCGTCAATCCTGTCGCACAAGGTGAGGGGGTCGGCTGGCAACAAGCTGGCCAGCCATCCTGGCGGGATGATCTGAAATGAACATTCAGACTGCAAGGCCCGTTTCCAGATACCTTCGTCCTGACGATAGTGTCATGGTCGACTTCCTCAAATCCATGGTCATTGCACCGCCGTTCAACGCAGAACGCTTTCACGTCATCTTCGTGGATCAGCAAGGTTCCTATCTGGGCGATGCTCCAATGGGAGCGGGAAGCACCGGTGGCTTGTCAGTGCGGATGCGAGACCTTTTTAAGCAGGCACTTTTACACAATGCCAATGGCATTCTGGTCGCTCACAACCATCCTTCAGGGCACTGTCGCCCAAGCCGTGCGGACATAGTGTCGACACGTCGTTTGGAAACGATAGCTACAGCGCTCGATGTCGAGCTTCTCGACCATCTTATCTTCACACAAGACGCAGTCTATTCCATGCGCGCGGGGGCAGTTCATGAGTTCAAAAACCGCAAGTCGTTTCTTTCCGGATAACGGGACGCTTATTCCACGCTTTCGGCAAGCGGGTGAGGTGACGCTGGATTTACTGCACCGCGATGGACGCGTTGACGATCACTGGCTCGCCTTTCATCCACGGGAATTCGAAGTACTTTGGCGACTGGCTGAAGAGGCTGGCCAGCGCGTGACTAAGCGTCAGCTTTTGCATGACGTCTGGCGTATCGATTATGAGCCTCAGACCAACAGCGTAGCGTTGCACGTCGCACGCATTCGTAGCAAGCTCGAGCCGCTGGGACTTGCCGCAATCGTAGTTACGCATCCCGATGGTGGATATTACATCAATGTACCTCAGCGGGACCTGAATCTGCAATTTGCCGGAAAGGTCTGACGCTGTTCTTGAGGCGTTGGGTATTTCCTTCTTTCTCTAAAGAGTAGCGATTTAGTCGCATTAATTTTTGCCTCATTGGCCAACGTCGGGTTGCCCACTGCAACTGTTCGCTGGACACGCTAACTTGCTTGCGTCAAATCACTCTCAAATCAAATCTAGAAATGCGGAGAGACGACAATGCCCCAAACCCAGACCATTTCAGCCAATGATCGCGTTACGATCGAGCTTTCTGACGGTGGGATTGCTCATGTCCGCTTCGTGCGCACGGATAAATTGAATGCGCTCGATCCGGATATGGCCGATTCCATGATTGCAGCAGCGCAGACTCTCTCGAAGACAGAGGGCGTTCGTGTGGTGGTTTTATCGGGTGAGGGTCGCGCCTTCTGCGCTGGTATTGATCTCAGCAATTTCGGCGGTACGTCCAACGCTGATGCGCGCCTTTTGGCTGATCGCTCCCACGGTAACACTAATAAGTTTCAGGAACTGGCTTACCAATGGCGCCGGCTGGGTGCGCCGGTCATTGCCGCGGTCCATGGAGTATGCTTTGGCGGTGGGTTGCAAATTGCGAGCGGCGCCGACATTCGCATTGTTCACCCTGAGACCCGGATGTCGGTGATGGAGATGAAATGGGGCCTTGTCCCTGACATGGCTGGCTATGCTCTATGGCGCGGCCTTGTGCGGGACGATGTGCTGCGCGAGTTGGTTTACACTAATCGCGAGTTTTCTGGAGCTGAGGCGCACGCGCTCGGGTTTGCGACCTATATCGAAGAAGATCCTCTTTCGCGTGCGATGGAGATCGCCGAGGTCATTGCAGGTAAAAACCCACATGCCATTCGCGCTGCCAAACGGTTGCAGGATGCGATGCACGACGACACCACTGATAACATCTTGATGATGGAGAGTCTTGAGCAGGACAAAATCAGCCGCTCAAAGAACCAGATCGAAGCCGTGATGTCGTCGATGCAAAAGCGTCCAGGGATTTTTGACGAAGTCGCGGTTTAATCAAGCGCGCGTTCGTCTGCTGGCCGTTTGACGATAGGAATCACTAGCAGAGCCTGACACAAATTTCTTAGCCAAAGACCGCCACGCATTGCAGGCCGTCAAGCACTTGGTTCCCCTCTATATCATACATCCGCAGTCGTTCCGACGAGTAGCCGTGATCCAAATGCTGACTGCTATTCTCGGCAAGATACCAGCCATCGCGCGATTCTGAATGCGGGTCGAGCACATTAAAGGACCAGTTAATTGAGCTGATCGGTCCCATGCGCTGCATGATCCGCATTGCTCCCGGGGGCATAACATCACCCATCAATATCAGCTTGCTGATGGGATCGAGATCGTGCTGCTCTGTAAGCCGTGCCCAACGTCGGATTATTGCGTCGGTATCCTCGCCCTTATTCTGACCATAGCGAAGCTCGAAATTGTTCTGAATAAAAGCCGGGCCTTGCCCATGCATTGCGCGCTGATTCTCCTCGGGTAAGCCAGGCCATTTTTCCGGAGCAGTGGAAGGGCGCTGTCCATTGGGCTGACGTTCGTGCGCAAAGAGCCAAAATCCTGTAAGCGCGATCCCTTCTTTATTGCGGATTTCGCTTCGGACCTGCGTTACATTCCGTCCTTGACGAATGATTTCAGCTGAGAGCTCAATCTCATCGCCGACTGGGGCAACGAATCCTATCTGCGCCGCTCGCAGCGGCGGCAGATTAGGGAAAGCGCGTTTGGCCATCGTGAAGGCGAGAAGGGCAGATGCACCTCCGTACAAAGTGCGGCCTTGCATCCAATCTCGCGCTTGGTCGAGGCGGATAACACCTGGATGCCCGGTGATGGGGTCAAGTAGGCTTGCGATCGTCATGGAATACGCTTTGCCCTGCGCCTTGGGTGTGGTCCAGAATGACGTTACGTCACCTAACACAAATCTCGGGGATTTGATCGCCCATCTGACAATACGAGATACAAATGAGTGCATTGCCATGGACCGCATGAATCGCTAGTGCGCCGCTTCCGCCTGAATCTGGGCGGCTCGGCCCGATGGCGGAGTGGTGACGCAGCGGACTGCAAATCCGTGTACGCCGGTTCGATTCCGGCTCGGGCCTCCACTCTCTCGCAATCGCGAGAATGTGCCGCTTTAGCTCAGTTGGTAGAGCACATCATTCGTAATGATGGGGTCACAGGTTCGAATCCTGTAAGCGGCACCACTAACCATCTGAAATTATGAGATTTTAACTGTCTGAGCCAGACGCGCTAGCACTCGTCCCGAAGGACATCTTCTGGGTTTATTTTGTTGAGAAACTCGGCTTGATCTGAGTCTTGGGTGCTGATTCAGTGTTTTTCACGGAGCGGGGGATGCTCTGATGATGGGCGAGCGGACGGTGATGCAGGAGGCGCTGTTCTACAGCTTGCGTATCGAGG
>JBCDKX010000083.1:0-12786 GCA_038746055.1 Pseudomonadota bacterium | reverse complement strand
TCATATTGTCAAGCTCGTGGAAGACAAGGCGGCTGCGATTGAAGCTGGCGAGGAGGTCGCATTTGACCCGCACGCGGCTGAGGCAGCTGAGTGATCAAAGCAGTATTTTCGGGCCTACTGGCTGCCGTGCTGGTGATCGGTGGTGCGACTTTCGCGAGTGGTAGTGGACATGGCCACGGTTACCCTGAAGCGCGGCTTTACGACCCCTCGATTGACGCCGTTGCTGCTGTTGAATCTGCCCTAGAGCTTGCTTTGGAGCGCGACGTACATGTGCTGATCGCCTTTGGCGCAAATTGGTGCCATGATAGCCGTGCCTTTGCCGGCTGGACTGAAAGCGAACGCATCGGTGGCTTGATCAAAGAGCGCTATGAGCTTGTACTGGTCAATGTCGGTATGCCGCAGCAAGGCGATGGACATAATCAGCAACTATTGAGGCGCTTCGGCATTGAAGAACAAGACGGCACTCCGCTGGTCCTGGTGGTCTCCCCGGAGGGCGATGTGATCAATGCAGACACAGCCCAAAGCTGGCGCAATACTGCCAGCCGCACCGAGGACGAGATTTTCGATGAGCTGGTGATGCTGGCAGGCAAGGCTGAGTAGAGCTGCTCCACGTCGTCCATCACCCCGACTATATGGCTCCTCGCCCGGCGCGCGGAGCTTTCAAATTCGACAAATATCTTTTGGTTATGAAGGAATTGCGGGCGTCTGGCGCTCCCATGACGGAACACGCCCCAGACCCTTGCCCTCGCGAGTGGCTCGAAGCGGTGCATGATCCGGAGTATGTCGACGAGGTCTTTCGCGCTGAGGTCCCCCAAACCAAGGAACGCCGCATTGGTTTTCCCGTAACCGAGGCCATCCGCGACCGCGTGCGGCATACAAACGGCGGCACTTGGCTGGCTGCACAGCTCGCCATGCAGCACGGCTATGCGGCGAATAGCGCTGCGGGAAGTCATCATGCGTTGGCTGACACTGGAGCAGGCTACTGCGTGTTCAACGATCTCGCGGTCGCCTCCAACCGTCTGATCGCTGAAGGCGATGCCAAACGCATAGCGATTATCGACCTTGATGTGCACCAAGGCGATGGTACAGCTTCCCTCACCGCAGGCCGAGAGGATATTGCTACTTTCTCAATCCATGCGGAGAAGAATTTTCCAGTGCGAAAAGCGCGCTCCAATGTGGATATCGGACTGCCCGACGGCACTATAGATGCGGTATATATGACAGTACTGCAAAACCATCTTCCGAAACTCCTCGACGGTTTCGCGCCGGACTTTGTGTTCTACCAAGCAGGCGTTGATCCGCACGAACGGGACAAGCTCGGCCGTTTGGCGCTGACCAATGACGGACTTCTCGCGCGTGACCGGTTTGTTATGAACCAAGCCCGGTCACGCGGGCTTCCCATCGCCTCAGCGCTAGGCGGAGGCTATGGCGATGACCAAACAGAGGTTGCTGCGCGCCACGCCCGCTCGATGATTGCTATGGCTGAGGAAAACGCGAAGTTTAGAACGCCTTAAACCTTTCCGTTTAAACCTGCCGCCTATGATCGGACGTTATCTTGCCCTCACCGCTGGAGTCTGTCTTTTCGCAGCGCTTGTTGCGGTTAGCTCTGATGCGGGCAGTTCTGATGGTGGCGACTGGGTTCCGCGCAGCGCGGCATTGCAAAGCGGCGGCGCGTCTTCGACGAACGATTGGAACGCGGGTACATATACGCTTTCGCGCGAGTATGATGGACACTTCTATGCCAGCACATCTGTGAACGGCGTCGGGCTGCGTATGATGGTCGACACCGGCGCAAGCGTTATCGCTCTTACCGGGTCAGATGCGCGTGCAGCAGGCATCTTTTGGGATCAGAGCGAAGTGCGCCCTATCGCCCGGGGAGCGAGCGGCACTGTCTATGGCGTCGCCCGGACACTGGATGAGGTCGATGTTGGGGGTTTTACCAGGCGTAATGTTCGGGCGATGATCGTTCCGCATGGACTTGATATCTCACTGCTCGGACAATCCTATTTGGGTCAGATCAGCTCCGTTCAGATCGAGGGTAATGCGATGATCCTCAGCGGCAACTGAGCATTCGTTCGGCTAAGCCCGAACTCATCTGAGATCGGGTGGGAAATAGATGTCAATGTAATCGGTGAGATGGTCGCACCACTCGAATTCGCGCAGGCGATAGTATGAACGGTTTTGCGTCACTTCAAATCGCCACTCCTTGGTGGAATTGCACAGGCGATCCTTGTCGGGCGTTCCAAGCATCTTTATCGTGCCTTTGAAGTCAAAGTAATCCGGGCCGATCTCAGTGATAAATCCCTCCAGATCGAGACGTCCCGCTGCCTCGTCTCTTTGCTCTGCCGTTAGTAGCCAATGCCCCGTCTCAGCCACCGCTACCCAGGCTGGACCGCGCTCTTCCCACCCGATCCACTGCAGTGTGATCCCCTCATTACGCAAGAGCCGCTCGGCATCTTGCTTGTCGAGAATACGCGGTCGCTCTTCTGGAATCTCGGCCGTTTCCACGGTGATTACGTCTGGAGTATGCGACCGGCTGCTGCGCACAACTTTCAGTTCGATCAGCGCAGGCAGCGCTTCGCCTCCCTCAGCAGTTGTAGGTACAACAGCAATCTGACTTTGAGCGACGGCAACAGACATTGCTCCCAACATCCAAAAACTCGCGAAAAGCCTCCCAAGGCGTGATAGATGGCGCATCATTGCTCTCTTCCCTGATTCGAGAGGCACTATAAACCCTTTAGGTTCCGAAGGATAAAGCGCGTATGAACTCCCACGAAACCGATTATCTCGTTATCGGCGCTGGCGCCGTTGGCTTGGCTTTTGTCGACACACTGATTGACGAAGACCCCGATTGCCACATTACTATCATCGACAAACATGCGCGGCCTGGCGGGCATTGGAACGATGCATACTCCTTCGTAGCACTGCACCAGCCGAGCGCGACCTACGGGGTGAACTCGATGGAAATGTGCCCGGATCGAGTGGACAAGCATGGTCATAATGCCGGATTGTACCCGCTCGCCAAGCATGCCGAGATCCTTGCCTACTACAGCAAGCTCGTGACCGAGCGGCTGGTTCCGAGTGGGCGGGTCACTTATCTGCCGCTTACTGAATATCAGGGCGGCGAGAATGGTTATCACAAGGCGCACAGCATCCTTTCAGGCGAGGAGCACACTATTTCTGTCCGCCGTAAGCTGGTTGATGGCACTTGGTTTAAAACCAGCGTTCCGTCGACACATACGCCAGCCTTCGATATTGCCGAGGGCACGCGCTTTGCGATCCCCGGAGACCTGCCGCGCCTTTGGATGGACACTGATAATCTACCACAACACTACTGCATCATCGGTGGCGGAAAGACAGCGATGGACACCGCCGTCTGGCTGCTTGAAGCGGGAGTGCCTGCCGACAAGATTGACTGGGTGCGTCCACGCGACAGCTGGATGTTTAACCGGAAGCTCCTGCAACCGGCAAAGCACCACATCGAAGATCTGGTGCGGTTTCAAGTTGATCTGGTCGAATGTGCGAATGGCTCTGAGACCGGGGATGAGATGTTCGCCAAACTGGGCGAGCGTGGCACCATGCTTCGCATCGATGACACTGTGACACCAAAGATGTTCCACTTCGCCGTAATCTCCGAAGCTGAAGTCGCACTCTTGCAGCAAATCACAAAGGTACACCGCGCGAAGCGCGTGACCGCTCTGGAACCAACTACGATGGTTTTTGGCGATGAGCGCGTCGCGATGCCAGATGACACGCTGTTTATTGATTGTACCGCGAGTGCGGTTCCTTTTGAGCAGCGCGATAAGGGGCGACCGTTCTTTGAAGGCGACACGATCACACTTCAGCTAGCTCAGGCACCATTCGTACCGTACAGCGCGGCGTTGGCCGCATTCATAGAAGTCAATTTCGAGACGGATGAAGAAAAAAACAACCTTGTGCCGCCAGCGCCCCTAACCGATACGACGAACACCTATCCTTATGCGATGATGGCCAATCTGATGAGCACTGCGATCCTTTCAGGTAATGAAAAGACCAATTCTTTCAATGCGAAGAGCCGCCTCCACCCCACCGGGCCAGCGGTCGCGCAGATGATCAAAGAAGGCGACCCGCGCCTTGCGGCGCTCGCCGATATCGGTCCCAAGATTCAGGCGAACATGCCCGGTGTCATAAAACTGGGCATGGCTGCCAAGGCCATTCACGAAGCCGCCTGATAAGCGCTAATAGGGGGATTCACGGGAACGACATTATTGGTTAGGTAGTATGGGACCTATGAACCGCCGCGATCTCCTCCAAGGGTCTTTAGCGACTGGCGCAGCGCTGGTAGGTTCGGCTGTGCTCCCGCCTCTGCCTGCGAAGCTTGCCGCCGAGCCGCGTGCAGGGACACCGCGTGACCGTGTGCTGTTCGATGTCGCCAAGCGCGAGCTTGATCGGGCAGGCGATGCGATCTGGCGACGCGATATTGTCGGTATCTGCGACTACGGCGTGCATTCTGCGCGGCAGAGGTTTTATCTGGTGAACCTACGGCTTGAGGAAGTGACAGCTTTTCATGTGAGTCACGGGTCGGGCTCGGACCGCAATCATGATGGTTGGCTTGATAGCTACTCCAACCGAGAGGGCTCGCATGCGAGCAGTCGCGGGGCCTATGTGACATGGGAATGGTATCAGGGTCGCTATGGCACTTCGGTGCGCCTAGGCGGATTGGATGCAACCAATGAAGCAGCTTTGCGCCGCTATATCGTGATGCACCGCGCCAAATATGCAGAGCCTGCACATCTTCAACGTTGGGGCAAAATGGGCCGCTCGCAAGGATGCTTTGTGTTTGGAACAGACGATTTCCGGCAGGTTCTTTTGAACCTCTCCGGCGGGCGGCTGCTTTATACTGAAAGCCTTGGCCTACAAGAGGATGGTGCAATGCTGTCCCGTGAGCAGCAGCTGGCGCTTGGTGGGCCGAACCTGCAGATGCTCACACCGGAAAACCCCACCGCCATGCAAAGGCGCGTGCCGGGGGCGTTCTAACCCTTCACCCCGCCAGAGGGTTGTTCTCAATCACGATAACCTCATCGTCGCTTTCGCCCGAGCGGTTTTGCACGCGCGGCTTGTCGAGGCTTGCGAATACCGGCTTGTCGCGGCCATATATGTCGTCAAAGCTGCGAAGATTACCGTCGATGTCTACACCCATGGTGAAATAGGTGATGTAAGCGGGCATCTTCTTCTCGATCATCACCTTGGTGTATTCACCCGAAGTGGCAATCGCGACCGCCTCATCCTTGGTTGCGCCTTTGCCAAGGATCGCCATAGTAATTGCGAGTTCGAGTGCGCGTTCGGTGCGAATACAGCCATGTGACAGCGCGCGCATATTGTTGTTGAACAAATGGCGCGACGGCGTGTCGTGGAAGAAGATCGCATGCCGGTTGGGCATTTCCAGCTTCATTCGGCCCAGTGAGTTGGTCGGCCCTGGTTGCTGCACGACGCTGATCCAGCCGCTGTCATGGCGGGTGGCGCGGTACCCTTTGGAACGAGCCCATTGAGGATTGTTGAGCACGCGCTCGCCCAGTCCTTCGCCCTTTACGATGGATTGGGGGACGGTCCAGGTCGGGTTGAAGACCACCCCTGATACCACTTCAGCGAGCTGCGGTGTCGCTGTGCGGCCTGGCTTACCGACAACTGTGCGATAGGTGCTGATGATCTTGTCAGCGACGGTGAGGCGCAGCTGAAATTCGGGCACATTGGTGAGAAGATACTGCTTGCCAAGGTCGCGCGCGAGCCAGCGCCAGCGATCCATATTTGCGCGGATAAGCTTGCGCTTGTTGGTTTCCTCAAGCGGCGTGGCCGCGAGCTCATCGCGTAAAGCTGCATAGTCAGGATGGGTCGGGTTGAGCTTGCTCAGCGTTCCAGCGATATCACCGCTCGCGACGGCCTCTGCCAAAAGGTCCCGCGAACGGAAGCGGTCACGGTCTGGGTCAATTACAAACCACTGTACCCGGGCCTCCATTGGCGTACGCCCATCGCGCAGATCTTCGACCAGCCAGATAAAGTTTTTCGACGCGAGCTTGTCGAGTTCTTCTGATGGGCCTTGCGCGACCAGCCGTTTGAGGGCCTCATGGTCATAATCATTTGCGTCCAGACCTTCGGCATCAATCGCATTGATCACGTCGATTAGCGCTGAAACCTGTCCCAGACCCCATGCCTCTATCATGGGCCCCGGAGGCGCTAGATCGCCTTGTACCAGCGGCTCTGATACCATTTGCGGGAAGGCCTCATCAAAATTTGCATCGGCAGTTGTTTGAACTTCGTTTGCAGCCTGTGTCTCATCAACTGCTTGATCCTGTGCAAGCGCACCCGTGGCAAGAGCCGCCGCTCCAACCAAGAAACCTGCAAAAGTGCCTACCCTTTTGTGCATTTCGTCCACCCAATAGTGCTTGCTCGTGCTGAGCATAATCAACACAGTGTTAGCCTCTTAAAAGTGAATATACCGCGTTTTCAGCGCTGCTATCAACCAAAACAGATTTCATGAGCATGAATCCAATCGGAAAACTTATCTCTAAGTGTGCGTGACTGGCGCTTTAGAGGTGATTAGAGAGCCCTCATAATGGATCGCGCATCGCCCCAATCACCCTTGCTCCCCTTTGTCGCAGCTCTCATGGGCGTGGGATTCCTGTCGTTGATGGACGCTTTCATGAAAGAGGCTGCGCTTACCACCGGGACTTATACAGCGACGGTGCTTCGTTCCCTGATCGGAGCAGCGATTATCGCGCCATTCTGGTTGTGGAAGCGAACTGGCTGGCCAGACCGCGCCACTATGAAGCTGCATCTCGAACGCGGCATCATTTCGGCGATTATGGCGCTCAGTTTCTTCTATTCCCTTACAAAACTGCCTTTGGCCGAAGCGATTGCGCTCAGTTTCATAGCGCCGCTGATCGCGCTCTACCTTGCGCGCATCCTTTTAGCCGAAGTGATCCAGCCGCAAGCGATCTTTGCCAGCCTGTTGGGCTTTGCAGGAACGCTGGTGATTATCAGCGGCAAGATCGGGCAAGGTGAATTCGATGAGGATGTTGGACTTGGCTTGGCCGCATTACTGTTCTCAGCCTTGCTCTATGCGTACAACTTCATTGTGATCCGCAAGCAATCGCAAGTCGCAGGGCCGGTTGAAGTTGCGACTTTTCATAGCGGCGTCGGCGGCATTGTCCTGCTTCTGCTCGCGCCGTTTCTTGCAACGCCGATTGAAACGGAGGCACTCCTACCGCTTGCTGCTGCCGGAGTGCTCACCGTGCTCGGAGCAATGGCGCTTGCTTGGGCTTATGCAAGGGCTGAGGCGCAGGCACTTGTACCGATTGAGTATTCGGGATTCTTATGGGCAAGCTTGCTTGGCTGGGTGTTCTTTCAAGAAGCGGTAACCTGGCCAACGCTTACAGGTACCGGATTGATTGTCACAGGGTGCCTGCTGGCGACGCGCAAGGCTCAGAGACACGAAAATCCAGTTGTGTCCTAACAAAGCCCTCGAGTCTGATCGGCTTTTTAAAGCGCGTCCAAACTTGACCTTCGCTTGCTTCGCTCCCAATTTCAGTGACGAGAGATAAAGCGCCCGCGATTGGGATATGAGAGCTGCGGGCCTGAACAAAGGATCCAACGCTATGACAGCCATTGGCAAGGACAGCCTGCGCGCGCGCTCCACACTTGATGTGAGCGGCAAAACGTACGCTTTTTATTCACTCGCCAAAGCGGCCGAGCAGCTAGGCGATGTCTCGCGACTGCCGATCTCGATGAAAGTGCTGCTAGAAAACATGCTGCGCTTTGAAGATGGCGGATTCACCGTCGGACAAGACGATATTCAGGCGATTGTTGATTGGCAAAATGACCCTGTGACTGGAAGCGAGATCCAATATCGCCCAGCGCGCGTGCTGCTACAGGACTTTACGGGCGTGCCTTGCGTCGTTGACCTCGCCGCGATGCGCGATGCAATCAAGAAGCTTGGCGGGGATACGGCGAAGATCAATCCGCAAGTCCCCGTTGACCTTGTCATCGATCACTCAGTGATGGTCGATGAGTTCGGTCATCCCCAAGCGATGGAAGCCAATATGCGGCTCGAATATGAGCGCAATGCCGAGCGGTATGACTTCCTCAAATGGGGCTCGAAGTCGTTCGAGAACTTCACCGCCGTCCCGCCCGGCACAGGTATCTGCCATCAGGTGAACCTTGAATACATCGGCCGCGGCGTATGGTCGAGCGCGGATGAGAATGGCGAAATGGTTGCCTATCCGGATACGTGCGTTGGCACGGACAGTCACACTACGATGATCAACGGACTAGGTGTACTTGGTTGGGGAGTTGGCGGGATCGAGGCAGAAGCTGCGATGCTCGGCCAGCCGATTTCAATGTTGATCCCTGAAGTTGTGGGCTTCAAGCTCACTGGCAAAATGGCCGAAGGGGTGACCGCGACCGATCTGGTGCTCACCTGCGTCCAAATGCTGCGCGAAGTCGGCGTGGTCGGGCGCTTTGTTGAGTTTTATGGCAAAGGGGTCGCCAACCTCACTCTCGCCGACCGCGCGACTATCGCCAATATGGCTCCTGAATATGGAGCGACGTGCGGTTTCTTTGGGATCGATCATAAGACCATCGACTATATGCGTCTCACTGGCCGCAGCGAAGAGAACCTTGCGCTGGTTGAAGCCTATGCCAAGGCGCAAGGCATGTGGTTTGAACCTGACAATGAGCCGGTGTTCACCAATACGCTCGAGCTCGATGTTGGCAGCGTTGTGCCGAGCCTCGCCGGACCCAAGCGCCCGCAGGACCGGGTGATCCTTCCCGAGGTTGATGAGCTGTTCAACGATGATTTGGAGAAGCTCTACAAACGCAAAACTCCCATGCGCGTCAATGTCGAAGGCAAAAACCACGATATTGGCGATGGCGATGTGGTGATCGCGGCAATCACCAGCTGCACCAACACCTCGAACCCCGATGTGCTGATCGCAGCAGGATTGGTTGCCAGAAAAGCCAATAAACGCGGTATGCGACCCAAGCCTTGGGTGAAAACCTCACTTGCTCCCGGCAGCCAAGTGGTGACCGACTATCTAGAGAAGTCCGGCCTACAAGACGACCTCGATGCAGTCGGTTTCGACCTTGTCGGCTATGGCTGCACCACCTGTATCGGAAACTCCGGCCCGCTTGCTCCACCAATCAGTCAAGCGATCAATGGCAATGATATTGTCGCCGCGAGCGTACTATCCGGAAATCGCAATTTCGAAGGCCGCGTCTCGCCCGATGTACGCGCGAATTTCTTGGCAAGTCCCCCGCTGGTGGTCGCCTATGCGCTCAAAGGCACGGTCACCGAAGACATCACCACCACGCCGATTGGCCGTGACCAAAATGGCGAGGACGTTATGCTTGCCGACCTGTGGCCCTCGAACGCCGAAATTGCTGAGCACCGCGCCGCCAATATCGACCGCTCGATGTTCGTGGACCGTTATGCCAATGTCTATGACGGCGATGAACACTGGCAGGAGATCACGGTCGAGCCCTCCGACACTTATCAATGGCGTGCCGGCTCCACTTATATCGCCAATCCGCCTTACTTCGAGGGCATGGAAATGATGCCTGCGCCGATTACCGACATCGTCGATGCCAAGCCGCTGGCAATCCTAGGCGATAGCGTAACCACTGACCACATCTCACCAGCCGGCGCGATCAAGGAAGATAGCCCCGCAGGCGCCTATCTCAAAGGTAATCAGGTCGCGAAGAAGGACTTCAATTCCTATGGCTCGCGCCGCGGCAATCATGATGTGATGATGCGTGGAACTTTCGCCAATATCCGCATCAAGAACGAGATGACGCCAGGCATTGAAGGAGGTGTTACCACCTATAACGGCGAACAAATGCCAATCTATGATGCTGCCATGCGGCACAAGGAAGATGGTACTCAGCTAATCGTGGTTGGCGGCAAGGAATATGGTACGGGCTCAAGCCGCGATTGGGCTGCCAAGGGCACCATCCTGCTGGGCGTGCGGGCGGTAATCGTTGAAAGCTTTGAGCGCATCCACCGCTCCAATCTCGTCGGCATGGGCGTGTTGCCCTTGCAGTTCAAAGGGGGCGACACGCGCTTGTCGCTGTGCCTTGATGCGGATTGTACCTTTTCAATCAAAGGACTGGCGAACCTTACACCTGGGCAGGACATTGAGATCGAAGCCACACAAGCTGATGGAACCAACTTCACCTTCACTGCATTATGCCGTATAGATACCGAAAATGAGATGGAGTATTATCGCAACGGTGGTATTCTTCATTACGTTCTACGCAAACTCGCCGCCTAAGGGATCCCATCGCTCGAACAATGCTCAAACGGCACTTTATCTGCACTCTTTCCGCCCTGGCAATACCTGCTTGCGCACCTAGCGATAGGGACAAAGAGGGTGCGCCGTCAGGCTCACCTTTTGGCTATGAGTTTGCGCATCTAGAAAACCACCGCAGTTCTAACGTTGACGCGCATCACTGATTAGCGCGGCCAACGCCGATGGGCGGCCATTAGCTGTTGATCGAAGCGTATTGGATAAGATCCTCATGTTTCACTAAGTGAACCGTTTGCAACACCCAACTTCCAGCAAGTCATACGGGGAACTATCGTAATGCTTATCGAAACGGTTCTTGCAGCCAGCCTAGTCCTTGCAGTCCAAGATGCACCTACAGTCGAGCCAGCAGCTCCGCCCGCGCCAGAACCTGTTCAAGAGGCAAGCAAGGTATCCTCTTCCGATACACGAGTCGCAGCAACGGAAGAACCAGCAGTTTCCGACGATGACAAAGTCATCTGCCGCCGCACTGCAGTGACTGGATCACGTTTTAAGAAACGTATCTGCGCCACCCGTAAGGAATGGGAGTCACTGAGAGTTCGCAGCAGGGATGCGGCGCAAGAAATGCAGAACCGCGGTCGTGGCGCTGCCCTGCCAAATGGTGGACGCTAAAATACGGCATTGCCGAATAGAAGCAAGGAGTGACCAAGGCGGCTAGCATTTTGGTCACCGCCTCGTTTTGGTTGTGCGGGCAAGGTCTACCCTAGGCTAACGGCCCCCATCGCCCTATACGATTTCCTTCGCTTTTGAGCCGAATGCTCGGCGCGAAAGGATAGCCCCAGCCGCGAGACCAAACAGGATCATCATTGGCGGTGCGGGAACTTCTTGGCCACCGCTACTGCTGGTGGTGGTGCCGCCGCTTGAGCTGGAACTGGAAGACGAGCTCGAGCTGGTTGAGGACGACCCAGAGCTTGAAGACGACGTAGTGCCGCCAAAGCTAGTGCTGCCACCGGAGCTGGTCGAACTCGAAGAGCTGGAGCTGCCGGAACTGCTTGACGAAGAGCTTGAACTGCCGCCTGAGGACGTGCTCGATGAGCCGCCCGAAGAGCCACTGCTTGAGGACGAGCTTGAGCTGGAAGATGAAGAGCTGCCGCCGAAACTGCTTGAGCCCCCGGAGCTACTGCTCGACGAAGAACCAGAGCTGCTCGAAGATGAGCTGGACGAGCCGCTAGAGCTCCCGCCCGAACTACCATTGCTCCCGCCAGATGAGCCACTGCTTGAAGACGAGCCCGAGCTTGAGGAAGAAGAGGAGGAGGAGCTACCACCAAAGCTGCTCGAACCACCTGAGCTCGCTCCACCCGAAGAGGATGAAGAGGAACTAGACGAAGATGAGCTGCTTGAAGATGAACTGGTCGAGCTGCTGAGATCGCCCGAGCTCCCGCCGCTGGTTGCACCGCCTGAACTCGCCCCACCAGTGCTCGAACCGCCCGAAGATGAAGAACTGCTCGACGAAGACGACGAGCTTGAGGAAGAGGAGCTGCCGCCAGAACTGCTGGTGCCACCCGAGGAACCCGAACTTCCGCCTGAAGAGCTGCTGCTTGAAGACGAGCCTGAGCTTGAAGAAGAAGAGCTACCTCCACTCGATCCACCGGACGTGCTTCCACCGCTTGAACCGCCCGAGGAACTCGATGAAGAGCTAGAGCTGCTTGAAGAAGATGAAGACGAAGATGACGTGCTCGACACGTTACCAGAGGTGGTCGATGTGCTTGACACGTTCCCCGAGGTTGAGGTTGTCGACGACTTGTTCACATTGCCTGATGTCGAGGTCGTGGTTGTCGATGACTTGTTCACGTTCCCTGACGTCGAAGTCGTGGTCGAGGAAGATTTCTTCACATTGCCGGATGTTGTCGAGGTCGACACATTTCCGGACGTGGTCGTCGTCGTTGTCGTTGTCGTGCTCGACGGAGTTCCGCTGGAGCCACTGGTGCTCGACACATCGCCGGATGAGCTCGACGATACATCACCTGAAGAGCCCCCGCCTGAAGTGGTTGTGGTGGTGGTCACATTGCCAGAGGAAATGCCACCGCCTCCGCTTCCACCAAAAAATCCTCCGAAGAAGCCGCCACCGAAGCCGCCGCCAAAGCCGAGGCCGCCTCCGACTGCGATCGGACCGCCAAAGCCGCCGCCTCCGCCACGTAGCGGCGGGAGTGGGGGCAGAGGAGCAGGGGCATAGGCGACCTGTGCGATGGGTGGGCACTCTTCGTCATCAAAGTAGGCTTGAACGGTACCTTCCGGCAGCGGCGTGGTTCCGGCAACCACATCACGCGTGCCGAAGGGCCCGTATGCGCCGGGCACTGGTTCACACTCGATGGTGCGCTCAACAATGCGGCGACGCCGATCTGGCTCAACCTCAGGAAGGGGCGGCAGTTCGCGAACGCGATCGGTCTTTACATAACGGGGTTCGCCCACGCCTTGTGTCTTCACATAACGCGGCTCGCCGATGGGCTGA
>JBCDKX010000082.1:0-13038 GCA_038746055.1 Pseudomonadota bacterium | reverse complement strand
GGGGTGACGCCTGACGTGGTCGCACGCGATATTATCGCTGGGATCGAAGCCAATAAGAGCAATGTCTATTCCGGCAAAGGGGTCGGCATCGCGGTAATGGCTAAACGGCTCTTGTCGCGCGGTGCATTTCGCAAAATGGCGGCGAAGTCGGCGCGGCGCATCGGATATTTGTGGGACTAATCTAAGCCACCTTTCCGGCTTTGATCTTGCGACCTAATTTACCGTTCGAGTACCGCTCTACCACATCAGTTGTGACGTCTTCACAAAGCGCGAACTGGAGGTCCCCCAAGCGTCTCAACCCAAATACTACTGTCTTCAAAAAAGATAGGTCTGTTCCATGTGAGCGACTTATGCTGCCACTTGGGCCGGGAGCGTACGCAGCACACTGTGTGCAGCATCTAGGGTGTGGTCGATATCAGCATCGCTCAGTGCCGCAGTGATGAACATATTGTGATACGGGTGGAAATAGACCCCATGCTGAAGCAGGCCTGCACAGAAATTCTGCGATGCAAAATGATCGCGCTCACCTTGATCATTGGTGACCATGATAAGCGGCATTTGCGCCGGACCGGTCTGCGTCAATGGCACACCGGCTGTGTCGGCGAGACTTGCCAGCCCGTCGCGCAGACGTTCACCCAGCTTGATGGATCGCTCAAGATATTCGCTCGTCTGGATGATCTCGAGCGTCTTGAGCGCCGCTGCCATTGGGGCTGCGGCAAACCAGAAGGAACCCGTCACGAAGATCTGCTTGGCGGCCTCCCGCGCGCGCTCATTACCCATCACTGCTGAGATGGCGTGGCCATTGGCGAGCGACTTACCCCAGCTCGAAAGGTCTGGCTGGACCCCTAAGCTGCGCCAGCTGCAATCGCGCTCAAGCCGAAAGCCAGCGCGCACGTCATCGACCACCAGTATGGCGTCTTTTGTATCGCAAATTTGACGCGCGGCTCGCGCATATTCGGGGTTTGGCAGCAGTTGTTCTTGAAACACTTCATGCTTGAATGGCGTGGCAAAAATTCCCGCGAGGTCTTCGCCCGCTTCATCCGCTGCCGCGCGCAGACTGTCTGGATTATTGTATTCGTAGTAGATGAAATTGGCACGATCTTCAGGCACTGTGCCTGCCGGTAAAGGGGTATTCCAAGTGGAAGCGCCATGGTAAGCGCCAGCCGCGAGCAGAATTTTCTTACGCCCGCGATGGGCACGCGCGGTTAAGAGCGAGATTGTGGTCGCATCCGAGCCGTTCTTGCAGAACATCGCCCAATCGGCATGGGTGATCTGGTCAACATAGGCCTCCGCCAGTTCAATCATATGCGCGGAAGGTCCGACAGCTGCGTCGATCTGTTTCAGCTGCTCAACAAAAGCGGCATCGATTTCCTCATGGCCATAACCAAGCAGGTTGGGCCCAAATCCGCACATGAAATCGATGTAGCGATTGCCATCATAGTCCCAGACATATCCACCCTTGGCGCGTTCGAAATACTGCGGCGTATTAGGAGCCATCAGTTGCATCGACAAATGGCCATACATCCCACCAGGAATGACCTTAGCCGCCCGGTCTTTCAGTGCTTGATCGCGTGTCTGTGCCATGTTCGCTCCTTGCACTCCATATTAATATTAGTATTTACTAACTTTAGCGAGTATGAGAGTCAAGCAGCTACTTAGCGAGCTCATTTTCAGCCGCAGATAACCTACCCGCTGGCCGCCTAATTCATGAATTCGGTGCGGTTATCCTGCCCCGACACCGTCTTACCAGATAACGTTGAAAACCAAGTCGTGACCTCACTCCGGCTCCGGCGTTGAGGCTTTGCTCTTGATCAAACCAGCAGGACGAAATTCTGGCTATGAAACCTTCCCACACCGCAAAGCTCCTTATGATCGGTTCGAGCGCTCTTCTGGCCTTGGCGGCTCTTGCCCCACACGTTCATGCACAGCGTGGCGGCGGCGGACGCGGCGGCCCTCCCGCTGAAGCAGTGCAAGCCTGCACCGCTTTACCGCTCAATGCGAGCTGCTCATTCACAACCCCGCGCGGTGAGCTGTCCGGCACATGCTTTGCCCCGCCCGGCCGCGACCGCTTAGCTTGCCGACCCGCTGGCGAAAATGCGCAAGCTGGGCAAAATCGCGGCGGCCCACCGCCCCCGCGGCGCCATGAAGTCATGCAGAGTTCTGGCCTTGCTGGTTTGGTTCCAGCCACTCAGCAGCCAATCGCCCCAAGCATCGTGGCTGACGATTTGGGCCAGCAATGGCGCGAGATCCGCGCCAATGGCATCGCTGCCCACCTCACCGGACGGTTTCCGAATTCAGGTAACCCACATCGGATTGCGACTCAGCGCTACAACTATCGTGTGCCAGCAGCGCCCAGCTTGACCGGGACCAGCCAAAGCGCGGTTGCTCAGGTGTTCGGCATCGCAGTCAATGGTGTGGTGTTCGATCCGGGCGCGAACGAATTCTATCGCGGGGATCGCAGTTCTGGTTGGCAATATGAACCGCTGCGCAATGCGCTCAACATGGGGCTGGATGAAAACCACGCGCACGTGCAACCGGGTGGCGCCTATCACTATCATGGACTGCCAAGCCTGCTGTTGGAAGAGTTGGGCGTGCGATCTGATGCGCACTCTCCGCTGATCGGCTGGGCGGCGGATGGCTTTCCGATCTATGCGCTCTATGGCCGCAGCGAAAATGGTGAAGTGAGCGAATTCAAATCAAGCTACCGGGTGAGAGCTGGGACGCGTCCGGATGGCCGCCGTGATCCTGGCGGCGACTATGATGGAACCTTCACCCGCGACTATGAATTTGTTGCCGGGCTTGGCGATCTCGACGAATGCAACGGGAAGTTTGTCAGAACATCAGATTTTCCCGAAGGCACATACGCATACTTCCTGACACGAGGCTGGCCTGTCGTCCCGCGCTGCTTCAACGGCACACCCAGCCAGGATTTTGCCCGGCGGCGGCGCTAGTTGGGAAAAGCGGTGTCCGCGTATACCGGTGCCGGTGACAGCAGATCAAACTGGCGAAACTCGGCAAGCATGCCAAGCAAATGGGCCATTTGATCAAGCGGGACCATTAAGGGCTGGAACACCCAATCGCGGACCGAACACTGTGCCAAGTGCTGGAGGAATACGCCAAGCCGGCTTGGTAGGAAGCGACAGTCGATCGAAGAACAGGAAAACTGTCACGATTATCATCGCAGCCATATGACCCGACAAAGCGAGCATCGGCACAATCATCCATGGCCAACAAACCAAAGTGCATCTCATCCCGGTGACCAAGCCATAGCGGGCGCTGCTCCACTGCGCGGGAGCCCCAAAAGCCTCCAGTCGCTGGCTCTGGTGACACAGATTGCGTCCAAGTTGGGCGATGGGGGATGCGGAGTAAATCAACCCGCCAAGGATCATGATCAGAAAGGCTATATTCGCATCAGCAAGCGCTAGGATTAGTGCGGTCAGAGGCATCAAAAACAGCCCAGTCACGCACCAAACAGCCCAATATCCGAGCAAAAAAGCAAGCGCCACACTGCCTCTGATGCGCGCATCGACCGCAGAGCGCACATAAGACAGATTATGGGCAACCAAGGGAGTCATCATGGCAATGACCATCACGCACCAATTCAGCATTTCATATCCCATCGGGAAGGTTAGACCATGATGGGAATGACCCTGATCGCTGGCAGAAAGCTCCACAGCGGCAAAACCGTGTTGCAGCATCCAGAGCAGCACGAAAGCACCAAAGCTAATGGTGATCAGAGTTATTAGTGGGCCTGAAAAAAGCTGTGCGCGGAAGGCCTGAAACCGCCTCATGCTAGTCTTCCTCGCGCACGTGAACACTAAGCCGCTCAACCTTTACTTCCACATCGCTGTCTTCAGACCGCTGAAGATGTGCTTCGATCTCATCGCCATCCATCAAGCTGGCGGCAATGTCAGTGATGTCCACGGTCTGGGTCAGGCCGCTGCCACCATGTGGTCCTTCGGCGCTGGTCGCATTGCCAAGACCAAAGAAAACCAGCGTCTTTTTGGCTTCTTCGGGAGCCGCCGCAGGATCTGCCCCCGCAGGGGTTAGAACAACGGTTAATACGGCTGTCGGGACTTCCCCCTTCACTCCCTCAACACTTAGGAATACCCGGCGTTTACCGCCGCGACGGGCAGCGGCTACCCCCAGTCCGGGGCTCCGCGCAGGAGCTTTGATCGCAAGGCGCGATGACACCCGATCTGCGCCAAGCGTCATATCGGTATCATTGGTGCCAATAAGTCTACTTGCAGGTGGTTTTGACACAGCAGTTCCTCTTACCCCAAGCCCACCCGACGCAGGCGCCGGTGGCTTACCAGTACCGTGCACGAGTTTATCATACATCGGCTCAAGCGGCTGCCCCGGCAGAGTCTCACCCGGCACAAACACATCTACGCCTCCAGCAGGGTTTGGCATCATAAACTGCCTCGGGAAAGGCCCGTTGAGCCATGGTTGGCTGTTCTCCTGAGTATGGCCGGGCGCGTCCATCCAAGCTGCCCATAGGCGATCGACGTTACAGTGATGAACCCAGAAAATCGGATCGAGAGCGGCAAAGTTGGGATCAAACATCCACCCTTGGGGAGCGACGGGCTTTCCCCCGCCAACCATCACATGCACGAGATTATGTGGATCTGATTCATTGGCACCATAGGCATTGCCTTGCTGGGCAAAACCGCTGATCGGACCGCCATAGCCAAGGCCTCCCGGATCGGATGTGTAGAACGTCTCGCTCTGCGCGTTGAGCGTTATATCAACCGGAATCCATGGCTTGGTCCCCAGGGATGTTGCCGGTCCGCGCGATGCCGTCGCCAAGGGATTCGGCTTACCACCATCATAGGTTGGATCGAGAAACTCCTGCGGAATATCCCGCGCGGTGGCATTCCCTGCATTCAGATAGTTCCAATAGGGTAAGGCCCAGTCACTGGGGCCACCCTGACTCTCAATCCAGCTCGCCAAGATCGCCTCAAACGCGTGCAGATAGCCCCGGTGCCAGGGCAAGAAGAACCAACCGGCATGCTGGCACTGGTTGAACATCAAACGCTGTTCATTGCCACTGGGCAGGTCAGGAAAACTTGGGATTATGCTTTGCGCGGCCCAACCGCGCTGATCAAAACCGTGAATAGCTGCCAGATAAGTCCACGATGTGCGATCACTGATCGGCTTGGCACGCATCGCTCCTACAGCGTTTGCATACCATGTCATTGTGTCCGACCAAACGCCGCCAAGGCTAGCGATATCCTTGCGGATCCTGCTCATATTCCATCCCCCCAAAGTACTCAAGGCAGTTATCCTGCATTGAAGACGCGAACAAGTGTCAAACTGAATAGTTATTCAATGTCTTGTCTTCGTCAATTGGCGTGGTATCTTATTTGTGGATTTGCTGTTTGGGGGAAGCAAATGAGCAATTCAGTTTCTTTTCAACCACCGCGCCGTTTGCGCGTCTTTTCTTTTGACCCAACTACGGGCAACCGCCACACCAATCGTGCTATTCGCGATATTGTAGTTTCCGTGCCCTGGGAGCTCGACCCAGATGTTGGGCTCGGTCCTGATGGCGAATATCTGCAAATCGTCGATTATGATCCTTCCAGCGAGTGTTTTTATGCGCCGCTCGACCTGGATGCGCCGGAAGTTCGCTACACCGATGGGCTGGTCCCCTCAGCTGAAAACCCCAAGTTCCACCAACAGATGATCTATGCCGTGTGCATGGAGACCATTGCGGTGTTTGAGGAGGTTTTGGGGCGCAGAGTGCTGTGGTCTCCCCGGCATGTTGAGAAGACTGAGAAACAGACCAAAAAAGGACAAGAAACCACCAAAGAACGTACATTTGTCCGCAAGCTGCGCATTTACCCTCACGCGTTGCGCGAAGCGAATGCGTATTATGACCCGGAGAAAAAAGCTCTGCTGTTTGGGTATTTTACGGCTGATGAAACCAGCCGATCGGCCGCACCCGACACCACGCTTTTCACTTGTCTTTCGCACGACATCATTGTGCATGAGACGGTTCATGCGATCCTTGACGGCATGCACCCGCGCTTCATTGAGAACAGCAATCCGGACATGCTGGCCTTGCATGAAGCCTTCGCTGACATCGTCGCCATTTTTCAGCACTTCTCGCATTCCGAGGTTCTCCAAGACCAGATTGCGCGCACCCGCGGGGACTTGGAAAAGCAAAGCCTGCTGGGAGCGCTGGCACAGGAATTTGGTCAGGCACTGGGCTATTCTGGCGCATTGCGTGATGCCTTGGGTGAATATGTCGACGGGGAATGGCGCGCGCGCGAACCCGATAATCAAATTCTGCGTCGGCTTGAAGGGCCACATGCAAGAGGAGCGGTCCTAGTTGCTGCGGTGTTCCGGGCTTTTCTCAATATCTATAAGAGCCGTGTCGCTGATCTGTTCCGCATTGCATCGGGTGGCAGCGGGATCTTGCGCGAAGGGCAAATTGATCCAGATCTTGTGAAGCGTCTGGCCGACGAGGCGGCCAAATCAGCGCGTCACACGCTGCGCATCTGTATCAGAGCGATGGACTATGTCCCGCCTGTGGACGTGGACTTCGGAGACTTCTTGCGGGCGTTGATCACCAGCGACCACGACCTCTACCCTGAGGATGAGTTTGGCTATCGCATGGCCTTGATAGAAGCGTTTTCTGCCTGGGGTATCTACGCAGAGAACACGCCGATTATCACAGAACAGGCCTTATTGTGGAATGATCTGAGCAATGCTGTGGCAGCCAACCCAAATCCAGGATCGCTCGAAGGATTTGGTACTAATTTCGCCCAGCTCGTGGCCAATGCCGATGAGATTTTCCCAATGCTTGAGAACAGCGACCTGTTGGGCGACAACAAGCGCAGAAGCCTCGCCAGATACCTACAGGAACTCAAAGAGGACATTGGCTTACAGTTAAGCGCAAGCTCTGACCCCGACATCGCTCAGGAAGCTGTCCGACGGGGGAAAAAACCCAAGTCGCACAAACGTTTCTCAATGAGCGAAGCGGATTTGGTCAATCGCAATCTGCTTGGCAACGAATTTGAATATGATCGTCACGTCACGCATTTGGCGCGAATATTCTACGCCCAGATGTTCTGGGGGATTATTCACCTGCAAAATGATCCCGCGATGCATCATATGATGGGCATAACGCTTGAAAGGAGCGCTCCTCACAGCATAGAGCGGTCAGCGATAACCGATTTACCCAAAGTGCAGGTGCACTCCGTGCGGATGGCCAGCCGCATCGGCAAGCGCGGACTGAAAGAAAACGAATATGTGGTTGAAATCATCCAATCACGTATGGGCTTTTTTGATAAAGAGCTTCAGGCCCATGTTGACGCGAACAGAAAACAGCAAAAAGACAAACGCTGGGCGCAACTCTATGGCGAACGCGAGTTTGGTGCCGATTTTCACTATCGCTGCGGATCCACGCTGCTGATAGACACCCGCAGCTTTACCATCAGACGGATCATACCCACACGCTGTCGTGCTGATCAGGACGAAGGGTTGGACCGGCTGCGCAATTATCTGAGCGCCAATGGCCGTCATGCACGCAACGCCTTCGACGACCCTTCAGCAGGAGGCGCTGGCACCCAGGCAATCGCTGATCTTCATCGCAGCGTAGCGCGGGAGAGCTTCTGATGGCTGGTACAATGAAAGCGCCCGAATCTGGGGTCAAAATTCGCATGTATCGCCAGGGTCATGGTGATTGCTATCTGCTGGCCTTTGCTGGCAAAAAAAATGGGCGCAAAGACAGCATTTATGTTCTGATCGATTGCGGGCTTAAACCTGGCTCAGAAGTGCATAAGCAGAAAATCAACACAATCGTCGATGACATTGCCGAGGCAACCGGCGGGCATATCCATGTGGTGGCCATCACCCATGAACATCAGGATCACGTCAATGGTTTCGGCAAGAAAATCCGTGGCAAGCATATTTTTGACAAGCTCACCTTCGACCACTGCTGGCTGCCATGGACCGAGGATGAAACCGACGAAACCGCCAATGCCCTGCGCGAGAAGTTCCGCGACACGCTGATCACTCTGGCCTTTGCTCAAGAGAAGGTGAACGCTCTTATGGGAGCGAAAGCAGAAGGTCTTCAAGAGCGGATTGCCGACCTTTTGGGAAGCGAGATTGGCGACGAGGGTGTTGCCCCAGCCTTCCTGCAAGAGGGGGCATCACTCGTCAGTGCTTTCACCGAAGCCAAACAGGCCAACCCTAATCTTGGGGCTGCAGCAATCGCAGAGCTTGCGATCAAAGGGGTATCGAACAAAAAGGCGATGGCCTATGTGCGCAAAAAGGCCAAAGCGGGGGTGACGTTTCTCTCCCCTGAAGATGATCCGCAACCGATCCCTCATGCTGATGGGATAAAAGCCTATACGCTCGGCCCGCCGCGCGATGAAGCTCTCTTGCTCGACCTCGATCCGCAGGGAAACGAGGAATTTCACCTCGCGCCATCCGGGCGAAATTTCGCTTTAGGCGAAGCTGGTAGGGCCTTCGCAATGGCAGCGGCGCCGGCAATGCGCGATCACGGAGACGCTCACACTTTCGCCTCGCAATATCGGATCGGCGCAGACGAGGTGCTCGACGCTGACCCGCCTCTACCCGCAACTGATCTTCCGCAGACCGATGAGGAGCAGCGCGAAGTGGATGCGGTGACCTATCTGCGCTCGGCCTATGGCAGGAGAGATCGCGACAATAACGCGCCCGAGGATTGGCGACGCATAGATGATGACTGGCTTAGCGTGTCTGAAGGGCTGGCTTTGCGCCTTAATAATGAGGTCAACAACACCAGCCTGGTGCTGGCGTTTGAACTGCCAAACACCGGAAAGGTGTTGCTTTTCACCGGCGATGCGCAGCGCGGAAACTGGCTCGGCTGGGCCGATCTTAAATGGGATAAGGATAACGGAAGCACAGTGACGACGCGCGAGCTTCTGTCGCGCTGCGTCCTTTATAAGGTGGGGCATCATGGATCGCACAACGCCACGCTGAACGGAACCGATAGAGACGATCATGCCAATATCGGTTGGATGGCCAGAGGCGCGTTTGCTGAGGATTTTGTCGCGATGATCCCAGCCAATACAGAATGGGCGATGGGCAAACGAAAACCCTGGCGCCATCCGTTGCCGGAGATCGAAGCAGCGCTGCACAAGAAAGCGCGCGGACGCGTCTTCCGCACCGATCGCGACAAAATTGAAAAGCCTGATCAGGAGCTGATGAGTGAAGGCGAATGGCGGGCGTTTAAGCGACGGATCAAAGAAACCCGACTTTATTTCGACTTTACTATTGAAGATCGCTGACACCGCCAATGAAGTTATCTTTCCATTCTCGGCAAGTAGGCTTGTGCATTATTCGTGAGATAGGATTGACTGGTTCTGGTCAAATCTCGGTCAGCTTTTAGGAAAAGTCGGCTGCTGGTGGTTTCTAAACCGGTCGCAGTAAGACGGCTGAGGTTATCTTGGACCCGCAGAGGCATGTCGAAATTCGAATTCATGTTTCAGTCAAATTGAATAATCGGCCTGATTATGTCATAATCCCCAAGTAATATGGGGGTATTGCAATGGAAAAAATGATTATTCTCAAAGTCGACCGGCCTGTGTCCGATTCGCCTGCACGAACACCGGTTGCCACTGGTGCTGGCCTTGGCGTTCGAGGTGCACGGCCGACACGCGGCTCTTCTGGTGGCGATGGGCTTGAAACACTCGCCGATATGAAAATGGAGACCGCCGAGCTCAATGACCGCGAACAGTCAGAGCTGAGCCGGGATCCCAATGTAGCGGCGAGTTCGCGCGCGATGCCGATCAAGCTGATCCAGCCAACCGCACGCAGCGACGACCCGCAGCCTGCAGCAGACGGCGATGCAGCTCCAACCTGGGGGGTCGCGGCGACCGGCGCAACCAGTGAGAATTTCATTGGCATCGGCACAAAGGTCGCCGTCCTCGATACCGGGATCGACAAAGAACACCCCGCCTTTGCGGGCATCCCGATTCAGGATGATGTCAATTATAGGGATTTCACCGGCGAAGGCTTTAACGATGATGATGGGCACGGAACGCATTGTGCTGGCACTATCTTTGGCCGGGATGTCGATGGTCACCGGATTGGGGTTGCCAAGGGCGTAAGCGAGATCCTGATCGGGAAGGTTCTGGGCGTGAATGGCGGAGATACTGCTGCCCTGGTCCATGCGCTTGACTGGGCAATCGCCAATCAGGCCAATATCATCTCCATGTCGCTGGGCTATGATGTGCCGGGACTTGTCCAATCGGTAATCGAGCGCACCGGGCTGAACCAGCAGGCCGCCTTCGGATTCGGGCTGACCGTGTTCCATCAGAACCTTGAGGTCTTCAACGCGATGATGGCCAAGATCGAGGCAATCGCTGCCATTCCCGGTTTTGGCGAAGGGGCTATTGTCACCGCCGCGTCAGGCAATGAAAGCAATGCCGGGCAAGACGCACGGCACCGCCTGCCCGCCTCACTACCATCGGCAAGCAAGGGCGTGATCTCAGTCGGCGCATTGCGCGAGGCCGACAATGATCGCTTCGCCGTGGCAGACTTCTCAAATGGCGATGTGAGGATTGCGGCACCCGGTGTGAATGTGCTCTCTGCGCGCAGCGGAGGAGGACTGGTCGCATGGGACGGTACCAGCATGGCAACCCCGCATGTGGCAGGTTTGCTAGCACGGCTTTATCAAAAGCAAAAGCAGAACGGCGATGCCGCGCTTACTGATCGGGTAATCGCCGAGCTGATCGCGACCGCTGACCCTTCTCGCATCGATGCCAATGCGCAAACCGAGTATGGTGCAGGAATTGCGCAATCACCCTGAAACCGGTGAATGCCAGCGCGCAACTGGAGGTAAAGGGGGAAGTTGATGAGAGCTTTGAAATTCTCGACCGTGTTGTTCGCGGCGGCGTTGGCTGGCTGTGTTAGTGCGCCGCGCGGTCCTGCTGCGTCGCTGGCGGCGTCCGGTGCCGAAGTGAGCGCAGCCCTGGGCACGGAATTTAGAGCCACAGCTCGTGAGATCTCGAACATCGATCGAGGCAATACGTTCAGAGCCACATTGGATCGTTGCACGAGCTTCCCCACTGGCTGCGCTGTGGTTGCCCCCTCGCAGGCCAATGAGGAAGCGCGCCAGAAGCTGGTGCAAGCCATTGCGCTGAGGGCCAGCGCAGCTGCGGCGTTGGAGGGCGCTTATCTCGCGATGGGCGAGGAGGCGCAGTATGATGCAAGAGGCGATATGGAGCTTGCAGTTGGCGAGGCCATCTCTGCGGTTAACGCCTATTCTGACTTCGTCCTGGCCACTCCCGGAGCAAGTCTTATCGGCGGCCAAGTGGGCGAGATCGCGAAGTTTGTCAGCGGATTGCTGGCAGAAAGGCAGCAGCGCAAGCGGTTGCTTCAAGCGAGTGCCCTGATCCGTGAGGCCAATGAGACATTTCGCAATGCCTTGCTGGCCGAAGCGGCTATTCACGCCTCCCTTCGCACCTACATTATCGACAGCAGGACAGATGCTCGCGTGGCTTTGTTTGACGCAGGACTGGTCTCGGGCGAGCAACTTGTGGGCAGGCTTGCGGATGACTTGGGACTCGCACTACGAAAGAATGCGGATCGGGTACTGCGCCGGTCAGACGCTGCGCGGATGGCGGCTCGTGCGACAATTGCAGCAGATGCGCGCGAAGAGGTGAGGCTTGCACAATCGCGCTACAGCGCCTCTGTTGCGGCGCTAGGAGCGCTCATTCGCACGCACCAACAGTTCGAGGCCGAGAGATCCGTAACGCTGGGCGACGTTGCACGTTTCCTGGCTGAGTTGGATGCTGTGACCGATCCGGCGGTGGATGATGAGTAGGCCGGTGCAGATTGGGGGAGGCGAATTGTGAGCAATGCAGAACAACGACTGTTTGAAGTTTATGAGACCTACAGAACAGCGCTGGGCAACCGCTCTGCCGATTGGAAAGAGGCCAAAACTGAGGCACAGGCAGATAAGATACAGGCCAATGTTGATAAGCTGGAGACTCAGTATCTGAGGGCCGCTCGATCAGAGTTGAATGCGCAAGGGGCTGAAGTGGAGGCAGCATATCAGGCCGCCAAACAGGCGCGCGAGGACGTGCAATCGGCTTACGATGAGGCAAAGGCGCTCACCGAACGGATCAGCACTGTGAGTTCAGCTGCGAAGTCAATGAAGAACCTTGTGACGAAGGCCTTAGATTAGAGTATCTTGGCATGGGACGATCTCAGAGCAAAGGCGCTCCTATCATCGGCGCTGAGCCGAAACCAAACTCAAATCCGGTCACCGGGTGACGCAGGAAAAGCCAGTCGAACTGATCCCTGGACAATAGTTGCGGTACAAGTGAATGCAGATGCTGGTTGCGGGAGTTGGATTTGAACCAACGACCTTCAGGTTATGAGCCTGACGAGCTACCGGACTGCTCCATCCCGCGCTACCTAGCTGGGCGTCAGAGACCAAGTCCCTAAAGACGCCAAAAGGGCCTGACCCGAAGGCAAGCCCTTTGACAGTGAATGGGTTATTTCCCGTAACGAACCTTAGACCTAAGGCTTCCCACAAGCTGCAATGCCTGGCGGCGACCTACTCTTCCATGCCTTAAGACATAGTACCATCGGCGCTAACTGGTTTCACGGCCGAGTTCGAGATGGGATCGGGTGGGTCACAGTCGCTAGGACCACCAAGCAATGAAGCTTGTGGGGTGTTACGGGTCTTAAATCGATAATCGTGTTGTGAACGTCTGGCTGGAGTATTTCTCCACCGCCGACGAGCTTGCCCAAAGGGCAGGCCTGTCATTGACAGTGCGAATTCTCAAGCACGAATAAAACATTAGTACCAGTTAGCTCCACACATTACTGCGCTTCCACACCTGGCCTATCAACGTCATGGTCTCTGACGGTTCTAAAATACCTAATCTCAAGGGAGGCTTCCCGCTTAGATGCTTTCAGCGGTTATCCCGTCCATACATAGCTACTCTGCGGCACTCCTGGCGGAATGACAGATACACCAGAGGTATGTTCACCCCGGTCCTCTCGTACTAGGGGCAACTCCTTTCAAGTATC
>JBCDKX010000081.1:0-13080 GCA_038746055.1 Pseudomonadota bacterium | reverse complement strand
GCGAGTGGGGTATCTCACAGGTGTGTTCCTCTCGCATCTGGATGCAAAGCTTGCCAAGAAACGTCTCGGCAGTGGCTTCTTTGCAGGATTTGCGGCAAAGCCACGCATGCACAAAGGCTATCGCATTGAAGCGGGCCGGATTATCGCTCCGAGCGATACTTGGTTTGCCGATGACCCGGTGCGTCTTATCGAGATTTTCCAGATCGCTGAAGCGGAGGGTGTCGAAATTCACCCAGAGACAATGCGACTTGCGGACCGTGATGCGAAGCTGATTGACAAGTCAATCAAAGCGAACCCGCGTGCCAATGCGCTCTTTCTGGACATCCTGGCAGGACGCAATGATCCTGAAAGTGCGCTGCGCTGGATGAATGAGGCGGGCGTGTTCGGGCGCTTTGTACCTGATTTTGGCCGGGTCAACGCACAGATGCAGTTCGATATGTATCATCACTACACCGTCGATGAACATACAATCCGGGCGATTGGTCTGCTCAGCCAGATCGAGCGTGGTGAGCTGGAAGCCGACCACCCGCGTGCCACCAAACAGATTCACAAAATTGCCTCACGACGCGCACTCTATGTGGCTGTGTTGCTCCACGATGTTGGCAAAGGGCGCGGCGGCGATCACTCGGTGATTGGCGCAGACATCGCCAACCGGCTGTGTCCGCGCTTTGGCCTGGATGAAAAGGAGACCAAGCTGGTCTCATGGCTGATCCTGCAACATCTCTTGATGAGTTCAACCGCGCAAAAGCGCGATATCACCGATCCTAAGACGATCGAGGATTTCGTTGGTGAAGTGAAATCAGTCGAGCGCCTGCGCAATCTCTCGATCCTTACATGTGTCGATATTCGCGCCGTCGGCCCTGGGACATGGAACAGCTGGAAAGGACAATTGCTGGGCGAGCTCTATGATGCCGCGCAGGAGCGTCTGAGGCTGGGCCACAAACGCAACGGTCGAGCCAGCCGTGTTGCCGCGCGCAAAGCCGCTGTCACACAGATTTTGGGCGATAAGGCTTATCTTGCTGAAGAAGTCGGAGACCTCCTGGCCGATGCCTATTGGATTGCCGAGCCTGAGGACATTATCGCCAAGAACCTCGTCCAATATGAGGCAGCACGCCAGACTGACGAACAACTCTCGATCCATTGCGAGGTTGATGAAGAGCGGGGTGCGACCTTGGTCAGCGTGATCGCAGGCGACCATCCCGGACTTTTCTATCGCATCGCGGGCGGTATTCACCTGGCGGGTGCCAATATTATTGATGCGCGTATCCATACCGCAACAAATGGCTATGCGATCGACAATTTCCTTGTACAGGATCACAGCAACGGTCCATTTCGTGAAGCCAGCCAAATCGCAAGGCTCAAGCGGGGCATTCACGATGCGCTGCTGGCTAAGGTCAAATTGGTGCCAAAACTCGCCGCGCGGCCGCTTGCCCATTCACGCTCCAAGACCTTTGCTGTGGCGCCGACCGTCAATTTTGACAACAATGCCTCCAATCATTTCACTGTTATAGAGGTGACCGCACGCGACCGGCCCGCTCTGCTGAACCGGCTTGCGCATGCGCTGTTCACCTGCAACCTCATTGTGCAATCGGCGCACATCACAGCCTATGGGGAAAGCGCTGCAGATACATTTTATGTGACTGACCTTACCGGCAGCAAAGTCATCAAGCCGGAACGCCTCACGGAAATCGAGGCGGTGTTGTTGCAGGCGGCGAGCGATGAACGGCAATTGGAGCTGGAGAACGCGTGAGGCGTGAAGGCAACAATCCTTAGGAATGAGAAAGCCGTTCGACAATTACTGGGTTGAAAAATTGTCTCTTCGTGTAAAGAGGCGGAAAACTGGAAGCTACTCTAGGGAGAGACTGTATGCGTTCGTTTACCTCGCTTCGTGCGTTGGCGCTGTTGGGTGCCGGAATGATTTTGGCGCCTCAAGCCGCTTTGGCGCAGGACAGTGACACTGACACCTCTGTCTCCGAAACCGAAGGCAACACCATCCTGGTGACCGGTTCGCGTATCCGTCGCCAATCGCAAGCCGATCTTGCCTCTCCACTCGCAACACTGGGTAGTGAGAACATTTCTGATATTGGCGCCCAAAACATCGCCGACATCACTCAGACGCTCACGATCAACAGCGGCGCACAAAACAACCCTGATGCCTTCACTCAGGGCGGTACAACAGGTACCTCAAACATTAACCTACGTGGTCTTGGCGTTGCATCAACTCTGATCCTGCTGAACGGTAAGCGTCAAACACTTTCATCCGCACCAACCAATGACGGCATCAACTTTGTCGATACCGCCTCACTGGTTCCGCTTATTGCTGTTGACCGGGTCGAAATCCTCAAAGATGGCGCATCATCCCTATATGGCTCGGATGCGGTTGCAGGGGTGGTCAACTTCATCACACGTGAAAACTACGAAGGCTTCACCGTATCAGGCGAGTTCACCGATCACCTCAGCCGCGGCTCCTATTCGGAATACAACGTCCAGGCACTAGGGGGTATCGACCTTGGCGGGATCAACCTGATGGGTGCGATCAGCTATGTTGATCGTACGGCGCTGACAACCGCAGAGCGCCGCCTGTCTGTACCTGCCGATGACACTTCAATCCTCGGTAATCCAGGAGCGTTCATCGGTGTGCCCGGAGCGCCTCCAGGAGCTCCAACGCTTGATCCAGGCTGCGCAGATGCCGGAGGTTTCCCACTTCCCGCAAGCGCAGCCGCCGCTCCACTTCTACCGCTCGGCATTGGCTTCTGCGGGTTCGACTTTGGTGAGTTCTTCAACCTTGTCCCTGACGAACAGCGCTTGACGATTTTTGCTTCGGCCGACGCAGATCTCACAGATTCGATCCGCTTTTCCCTTGAAGCAGGTTACGCCGATAACGAAGCTTCGCGCGGTAACTCTCCGACTTTCCCGTTTTTGCAATTGGGACAAGCGGTTGTGCCTTCCTTCAACCCGAACAACATTTTCGCCGCGGATGTTGTCTTCCTCGGCCGGGCTAGCGGGACGGGCGGCGAGGTTTCCCCTGCCTTCTTTGACAGCGAAACCTTCCGCGTTGCTGGTGAACTTGAGGGTGAGTTTGATGGGCTATTGCAGAACGGCCTGTGGAACGTCAGCCTCACTTACGCAGAAAACGACGTAACCACCATGATTGAGGACACCGTCCGCGATCGTTTTGCTTGCGCGCTTCGCGGGTTTAACGCGGTACCGGCATTCAACGCTGCGACCGGGCTTGATTGTACTGCATCCAACCCATTCCTCACTGCAAACAGCGCATCGATCCCGGCAGATGGTACGTTCTTCAATCCGTTCTCGACTGCACTTGCAGGCGGTACAAATGCGAATGCAGCTTTGCTGGATTATGTGATCGAGTTCTCGACGGCTAACCGCACATCGGAACTGTTGGTGGCAGAAGCCTTTGTATCGGGCGATCTGGCAGAACTGCCTGCCGGTCCTCTTGGTATCGCAGTGGGCGTTCAATATCGTGAGCAGAGCATTGGTGCTTCGTTCGATGCTATTACCGCAGCCGATGGCTTCGCCTTCCTCATCGGTGAGCAGCCCTTCGATGGGACGCAGGATGTTTACGCCATTTATGGTGAGCTGAACGCTCCTTTGGCTGACTGGGCCGATCTGCAGCTTGCTCTTCGTTTCGAAGACTATGGTGCGGATGGCGGTGATACTCTTGATCCAAAGGTCGCACTCTTACTGCGTCCCAATGATTGGATCTCATTGCGCGGTTCATTTTCGACCTCGTTCCGTGCGCCTTCAACCTTCCAGCTGGTGGGGCAGTCAACTACACTGCAGCAGGTCTCTGACCCGAACAATGCTGGCGGCAATGTCTTTGCGGCAGTCCGTGCAGTCGGCAACCCGCTCCTGACACCTGAAACGTCGACCGCTTATAACTTCGGCTTCACATTGCTGCCGTTGGATGGATTGGAATTCACCGTCGATTTCTACAATTTTGAATTCGATGATGCGATTGTCCAAACTGCGGCGCAAGCAATCGTAAATGCAGATCCAAACGGTCCGAATATTATTCGCAGCCCGGCCGGAACGATTGTCCAGGTCAACAATGGCTATGTAAACGCAGCGAGCGTTGAGACTTCAGGTTTCGACTTCCTCTTGCGCTATCGGATCGACACTGGTTTTGGCTCGATCACGCCTAGCATTGAGGGCAACTATGTGTTCAATTACGATCTTCAAGAGACCGTTGACGGTCCGGTGATCGATGGCGCAGGCAGCCGCAACTTCACGAACTTTGGTTCACCAACGCCAGAGCTTCGTTTCAATGCTGGATTGCAACTCCAAGCCGGCATTCATGCCGTAAACGTATTTGCGCGCTACATTGATAGCTATCTTGATGACCAAAATGGTAACGCTGATATCGACAGCGATTTGCGCGTTGACATGCAATATTCGGTTGATCTGACTGATGCGCTGAATGTCGCCAATCAGGTGCAATTCACAGCCGGTGTGCGTAATCTTTTCGGTGTGACAGCGCCGCGTGTTGCCACGAACGGCGGCTTTGACAGCCGGGTCCACGATCCGCGCGGTACACTTGCAACGGTTGGTCTCGTGGTTGGTTTCTAAGGCCACTCTTCAACGAAAATTGAATGGGGCGCTTCTTCCAGAGGAGCGCCCTATTTCGTGGGCATTTTGAAGATTTGCCCTCCGCATGCATGGATCGTGGTTCGCTCTGCCAAGACGATCTCTTATCCAAAACCAACAATTGCAAAGAGCCATGCTCTCAATGCTGGCAGGTTTGCGCGTAGAGAAATCGACTAATCCGCCAACAGCAACAACACGATATGCCGTGCGTCAAAACCCACAAATCCCCATTCTGTTGCCGCACCGGCAATCGGATTCCAAAGCCCGTCATACCGGTTTGAGACGAGCGTCAGAGTGGTGGGTTCAAAGAGGCCCAAGAACCCCTCGGCAAAGTCCCGGGCGACCTGCGGGCTTAGCCAAGGCTGACTGGGATTAGTGATGTCACTGGTGAGAGCCTTGATCAGCTCCGACTTGCCTGAACGCGGCTCACCCTCCGGCACGCCAGCATCGAGCAGCTCCCAGTTGAAACCGATTTGCTTAAGCGCCAGCGTGCCCACAAAATCATCTGCAATCTCGCAGTGGTTACCTGTGTATGGGGAGCTTGGCCCATAGGCGAACTTCACCTTGGCGCCGCTTTCGAGCACCGGGCGCCAGCGCGCAATATAGGCACTTGGCGCTTCCACTATCCTCGTATGCCGAACAAAGCTGTGCCCACCCGCACATGGCTTGCGCCCAATTGAACGGCCGTTTCATAGTCGCCGCTCATTCCCATGGAGAGACCTTCCGCGCCATTATCATGTGCGAGCTTGGCCAAGAGCGCAAAGAATGGTGCAGGCTCAATCCCTGAGGGCGGCAGGCACATCAGGCCTGCGACAGGAATATCTGCGTCACGAACCTTGGCGAGGAAGTCTGGCACTTCGGCGATCGGGCAACCACCCTTCTGTTCCTCGTCACCGATGTTAACTTGCACAAAGCAAGGGATGCGGCGACCGGTCTTGTTCATTGCCTTGGCCAGCGCTTTAAGGAGGCTTGGTCGATCGAGTGAATGGATCAAATCGAACAGCTCGACTGCCTGCTCAGCTTTGTTTGACTGGAGTTGTCCAATGAGGTGCAGCTCTACATCAGAGTGTGCGGCGCGCAATTGAGGCCATTTCTCAGCGGCCTCCTGCACCCGATTTTCGCCAAAAACGCGCTGGCCTGCCTCGAGCAGCGGCGTAATGCGCTCTTGCGGATGGGTCTTACTGACCGCGATTAAGGTCACATCGTCAGGTCGACGGCGCGCCGGCTTGCATATGCGGGCGATGTTACCCCGGACTTCTTCGAGTTTATCGGCTGCACTTTCCATATTCTCGGGGCTATAGCGGGCCCGTGCAAAACTCAACGGCTCTTCCCAGTCTCTGGCTGATCTCTGATAGGCGCAATGACAGCGTGCTGGAAACAGCATTGCGCAGGCTCCCTCGCGGAAGCGGCTTTATCTACCGTCACTATCATCTGCGAGATCTTGAACGCTGGGAGCGCTTTCGCAAGCTGCGCCGCTTGGCCAAGGCTTGCGAACATAAAGTAATCCTGTCGGACAGCGCAATCACTGCCAAGGAATGGGGGGCAGACGGCATCTACGGCGCGCCACGCGCGCTTTGGCCAAGACGAGAGGGTTTATTCCATCTCGCAACCGGGCATAACCTCACCGAAATCGGCCTCGCGAACCGGCTGGGAGCCGACGCTGTGCTGCTTTCACCCGTATACGCCACAAACTCGCATCCGGGAGCAAGAACGCTCGGACCAGTAAGGTTCCTGCTCTTGACGCAGTACTCTCGGCTGCCCGTTATCGCGCTTGGTGGTATGAACCAAGCGCGCGCTCGTACCCTCCGTTGCCCCAGATGGGCTGCGATTGATGGGCTCAGCCAGTCGCTCTTTGCTTGACCGGAGTCTTGCTAGGATTCATGATGTGTTCCCATTCATGTTGAATTTAGGAAACGCCCGATGGCGACCCGAGCAGTGAGTACCCGCAAGCCAACACAAGCAGACTGGCGCATTGGCCTTCGCCGGAGCATCCGCCGTGTTGCCCAGATGACGTGTGCAGGGGCGCTGCTACTGGCCATGGCATTCTTGGGGCTGGCGCTTGCCAGCTACACGCAGACCGATCCCAGCCCCTCCACCGCAGCTGATCCAGCACAGGTAAGCAATTGGATGGGAAGCTGGGGCGCTTGGGCAGCGGATCGCGTACTGTTTGCCTTCGGCTTGCCTGGAGTGCTGCTATTGCCGCTGCTCTACATCTCCGCTCGCAAACTATGGCGCGCAGTGGAACTTGACACAGAAGAGGGCGAGCGCACTCGCTGGTGGCTTCCGACCGGGCTGTTGCTGATCGCGATGATGCTTTTAGGAACCGTGCTCGCCTTGGCATTCGATACCAGTACCGGCTCACTCCCAGCACAGCTTGGCGGGGTGTCTGGCCTCCTCGGTGCAACGGGTATCGAAGCAGCCGCCTCCCGCTTTGGCGAAGGTGTCTCTGGCTGGGTAACTCTAGCGGCAGCGCTACTCTGCTTGGCGGGCGGCACGATTTTGCTTACTCGGATCTTCGCCATTGACTGGCGTACGCTTTTGACTTTGCCCAACTTCGTCAAGAACTCCGCCATCGGCAATATGATCGCTGCCCGCCTCCCATTCCTCGGCAACAGAGAGTCCGCACTTTCCTTTGTCGATGAAGATGATGAGACCGCTGCTCCAGCAAGCAAGGCGCGTCGCCGAGGCAAGACAGACGCAGCACCTAAGGAAGAGCCTGCGCCGCGCCGCTCACCCGAGATCAGCGACCCCTCCGCTCCGCCCAAGCGCGCCAACCCAGCAACGAAGAAGAACCAGCGCGATATGTTCGCAGCCTTTGAATTGCCGAGCCTCGATCTGCTGGCCGATCCGCCTGAAGATGATGCGCCCGTGCTCGACAAGTTGGCGCTGGAACGCAATGCGCGCTTGCTTGAAAACGTGCTCGATGATTTTAACGTCAAAGGCGAGATTACCGCTGTGCGCACCGGGCCAGTGGTAACCATGTATGAGCTTGAGCCAGCGCCGGGTATCAAGGCGAGCCGTGTGGTCGGCCTTGCAGAGGATATCGCGCGTAATATGAGCGCGATCTCCGCGCGCGTATCCCCCATCCCCGGCAAGACCGTGATGGGGATTGAACTGCCGAACAAAGACCGCCAGATGGTGGCGCTCAAAGAGCTCGCAGCCTGCGCAGATTTTGTCGACTCCAAAGGCGCGCTGCCGATTATTCTTGGCAAGGATATCGCCGGCGAACCGATCGTCGCTGACCTTGCCGCCATGCCGCATTTGCTGGTCGCAGGTACCACCGGATCGGGTAAGTCTGTCGGCCTCAACTGCATTCTGATGTCGCTGCTTTATCGCTTTACGCCCGAGGAATGCCGCCTGATCCTGATCGATCCCAAGGTGCTTGAGCTCAAGACCTATGACGATATCCCCCACCTCCTCAGCCCGGTGGTGACAGAACCACACAAGAGCGTGCGCGCACTGAAATGGGCAGTTGAGGAAATGGAGCGGCGTTATCGGATGATGAGCTCGATCAATTCGCGCAATCTCTCCGGCTTTAATGAAAAAGTGCGCAGCGCCATCGCCAAGGGTAAACCGCTCGGGCGGCGGGTGCAGACTGGGTTTGATCCGGACACCGGCGAGCAGCTTTATGAAGAAGAGCAGCTCGATTACGAACCGCTGCCGCAGATCGTACTGATTGTCGACGAACTGGCCGACTTGATGGTCACGGTAGGTAAGGAAATTGAAATCCTGATCCAGCGTCTGTCGCAGAAATCCCGTGCCGCTGGCATCCATTTGATCATGGCCACCCAGCGCCCTTCCGTCGATGTCATTACCGGCGTGATCAAGGCCAACTTGCCAACCCGGATCAGCTTTAAGGTCACCAGCCGGATCGACAGTCGCACCATTCTTGGTGAGCAGGGCTCGGAACAACTGCTGGGCAAGGGCGATATGCTGTATAAGCCCAACACCGGCGCGACGGTGCGTGTGCATGGGCCATTTGTGAGCGATGATGAAGTTGAAGCGGTAGCAGACTTCTGGAGAGCGCAAGGATCGCCGGCATATGTCGATGCTGTCACCGAAGAGCCAGAGGACGGCGGTGGCCTCAATTTCGAAGATGATTTCACTGCATCCGACAATCCCGATGAGCGGAAATATCGCCAGGCCTGCCAGATCGTCATCGAAAACCAGAAGGCTTCGGGCTCATGGCTCCAGCGGCAGATGGGTGTGGGCTACAACACCGCAGCCAAGTGGATTGAGCGGATGGAGAGCGAGGGGCTGGTCGGCCCCGCCAATCATGTCGGGCGGCGCGAGATTTTCCGCGACCAGGATGGCAATCCAATCTAGAGGGCTTGCTCTATGCCCGATTCCGTTACGTCTTCTGCCTTGCAAGCCTATGCAAATTGGATTGCTGAGACACCGTGCGATTGGCCTGAGGAGGCGTTGCGCATTGCCCGGCGTTCGCTGATCGACACAATTGCCTGCATGGTGCCGGGCGCTGGCGATAGCGCGCCAATGAAGCTTTGGCCGGTCGTACAAAGCTGGGGCAATGGTACGGCCAGAGCAACCGCACGGGTCGAGACCCTATCCGCTCCCAATGCAGCCTTGTTCAACGGCACTTGCGCCCATGCGCTCGACTTTGATGACAACTTCGATCCGGCCAAAGCCCACGCTTCGGCGGTTTTAGTTCCAGCATTGCTGGCGCTCGCAGATAGCGAGGATTTGACGATCGGAGATGTGCTCGACAGCTATATCGCCGGACTTCAAATCATGGGACTCGTCGGCCAAGCGGTAAATCCGTTCCACCGTAGCCGAGGGTGGCATGCGACCGGTACTTTGGGCACGATTGGCGCGGCGGCAGGGTGCGCGCGGCTTCTGCGCCTCGATACAATCGAAGCCGCCAATGCAATCTCGCTTTCCACCAGTCTGGCAGGCGGTTTCATGAGCCAGTTCGGCTCCGACACCAAGCCGATCCATGCCGGGTTGGCAGCAAGCGGCGGAGTGCAAGCAGCGCTGATGGCACGGGCTGGGATCACTGCCGGTCGTGATGCTCTTGAAGGCCCGACAGGTCTGCGTATGCTCATGGTGGGTCAGGATGTCGAGGAGCTTGCGACATCGATGGAAGGCAAAGCAGAACATGGTCAGACCATGCGCTTCGGCGCCGGCGCAGCCGGTCAGCCACTCCAGGTCACTGAGCACGGTCTCAAGATTAAGCGCTTCCCCAACTGCGGAAGTCTGCACCGTGCCCTTGATGGTCTGCTTGCGCTCATGGCAGAGCATAACGTTGATGCTGGCGCTGTAGAACGTGTGCTTATACGAGCCCCGGCCGCTCACCTGCGCAATCTCATGCATGAAAATCCGCAGGCCCCAGCTGAAGCCAAGTTCAGCCTTGAATACAGCCTCGCCGCGGCGCTTCACGCGGGTGAAGTCGGCCTTAGCGATTATCAAGCAGCGGCACTTCATCGCCCCGCAGTCCGCAGCTTAATGCCCCTTATCACCAAGGATTATGTCGAAAAGCTCGAAAGCGAAT
This sequence comes from Pseudomonadota bacterium, assembly GCA_038746055.1. Taxonomy (GTDB): domain Bacteria; phylum Pseudomonadota; class Alphaproteobacteria; order Sphingomonadales; family Sphingomonadaceae; genus Erythrobacter. The sequence goes on along the minus strand of JBCDKX010000081.1, from coordinate 2,963 downwards.
TTCCGACGGAGGTTCACATCATGCTCAAAGACGGGCGAAAAGTTCAAACAGCACTCGCCATGCCGGTCGGCAGCAAAGCGCAACCGATGTCAGACGCGCAATTGTGGCAAAAACTGGAGACTTGTCTGGCCGCTGCTAGTGGATTTGCCTCTGAAGCGCTCATAGCCGAGCTTCAGGACCTTGACCCAGCCAAACCCAGTCGCCAGTTGACCGCAGCACTCCAATCTCAACACTGATAGGTACACGATGGCCAACAGCTCAGATCTCGCCAAAGTCACCGTTCTGGTGCTCGCCGCCAGCAGGGCAGGGCCACAGGATGCGGTCGCGAAGCTCCAGCAGGTAAGTCACAAATGCCTTGTCGAAATAGATGGGGAGATCATGCTCCAGCGCGTGGTCCGCGAGATTGCTGAAAGCCAGCATGCCGGCGATATCTATGTCTCAATCGAAAGCGAAGAGCTGATGCGGAGCGTTCCCTATCTAGCCGGGATGATGGATGCAGGTCGCCTCAAATTCGTCGCCGCTGGTGAGAACCTCTTTGCGAGTGTTGAACATGCCGCCGCCAGCATGCCCGACGCTTATCCTTTGATCGTTTCCACTGGCGACAATGCGCTTCACACCTCGGAAATGTTCGATCATTTCTGTGCAGAGACGCTGACAAGTGGCGCAGAAGCGGCGATTGCTATGACTCCGGCAACCACTATTCTTGAAGCCTATCCTGACGGCAAGCGGGCGTTCCATGAGCTTAAGGATGGCGGTTGGTCGAGCTGCAATCTCTATGCCGTCACCTCACCGCGCGCTTTGGCTGCCGCCAAGGTCTTTGAAACAGGTGGTCAATTCGGCAAGCAGCCGCGGCGCATCCTCAAAGCGTTCGGCCTACGCTTCATGCTGATGTACAAACTTAGCCTCGCGACGATCGATGGAATGGCGAACTACCTCGCCAAGCGCTGGAATGTGAGCGTCAACGTGGTGCGTATGCCCTTCGCCGATGCGCCGATTGATGTCGACAATCCGGGGGATTTCACGCGGACCGAAGCGATCTTGAAGAAGCGCCGCGGGGTAGAGGCCTAGAGCACAAGCTCATCAACCACGAAAAGGCCCGAGGACCTCAGGCCGAACGCGGGCAAGGCGCCCGCTGGCCCGGTCGAGCATCGCCCAGGTGGTCAATGCGGTGACCAATGGCTTTCCATCAGTATCCGTGAACTCTACGGCCCGGTTCAACTTGGCGCCTTTGGGAGGATCAGGGACGTAGGTGGTGCCACTTGCACGTTCGCCAACTGCAATATTGCCGCGATAGTCGATCTCATGGCGGATCACGACCCAGAAGAACTGCTCTTGATGCGCCAGATCGGCAACCTCAGTCCAATGCGCGGTTGCCAGGTCCTGAATCCACTGCACCCAGACCGAATTGTTCACATGGCCAAGCTCATCAATGTGTTGAGGCTCGGCCGTGAAAGTCTGGGTGAAACGGTGAGGATCGTTCACTCAGCCATGCCCATCTGCCACAGGATAAAGGCGAACTCTTCGGCGGTCTCCTTGAGGCTGTTCCAACGCCCAGACTGCCCACCGTGGCCTGCGCCCATATTGGTTTTGAGCAGCAGCAGATTGTCATCGGTCTTCACATCGCGCAATTTGGCAACCCATTTGGCCGGCTCCCAATAGGTAACGCGCGGGTCGTTCAAACCAGCGGTGACCAGCATCGGCGGATAGTCCTGCGCGCTCACCTGATCGTAAGGCGAATAGGAGAGGATATAGGCAAAGCTGGCCTTGCTCTCGATTGGATTGCCCCATTCCTGCCATTCGCCCGGCGTCAACGGGAGCTTGTCGTTTAACATGGTGTTGAGCACGTCAACGAAGGGCACATGGCTGACGATTGCGCCATATTGCGAGGGGTCTTGATTGATGATCGCGCCCATCAGCTCACCGCCTGCTGAGCCGCCGCTCGCGGTAACCATGCCTTCAGCGGTATAGCCTTTAGCGATCAGACCGCGCCCGGCATCAACGAAATCGTTGAAGGTGTTGGTGCGCTCAAACAGCTTGCCCTGGAGATACCAGCGCCGCCCGAGATCATCGCCGCCACGAATATGCGCAATTGCATAGGCAAAGCCGCGATCAACGAGGCTCAGGCGTGTGGTTGAGAAGCCTGGAGGGACGGCATAGCCATAAGCGCCATAGGCATACAGATGTAGCGGCCCTGGCCCTTCGATCCCGGCCTTGGCGAGGATCTCAGCACGATCCTTGCGCATTACCACGCTCACTGGAACCATTGTGCCGTCGCGCGCTTCGATCTCTACGCGCTCAGAGGTGTAGAGCGAGGCATCATAACCGCTCGGAATATCCTGCGTCTTCAGCGTGGTGAGCGATTTGGCCGCAACATCGTAATCATAGACGGTATCTGGCGTCACCATGCTCTCATAGGCAAGACGCAGCACCGTCTGATCATATTCAGGATTGTTGGTGAGGCCCGCATTATAGCTCGCTTCCGGGAAAGCGATGGGCTCGGCGATCAGCGGCGCGTCGTACCGGCGGATTTGCACTTGGTCGAGACCATTGAGACGGCCTTCGGTAACGAAAAAGCCCTCGAATAGGTCAAAACCAGTTAGGTAGAATTCGTTTGAGCCCGCGACCACTGTTGCCCATTCACCCGGCGTCGCCAGATCAGCTTTGGCGAGGCGGAAGTTGATATGGTCATCATTGCTCCAGACCCAAAGCTCGCCCTCTCGGATATCGACGCTGTATTCGACGCCCTTTTGGCGCGGCTTGACCAGCGTCAGTTCCCCAGTGGGATTATCAGCCGAGACAAAACGCACTTCGCTCGTCTCATTATCGCCCGCACCGATGATCAGAAAATCCTCCTGTGCGGTCAGCCCTGCGCCCACGCTGAAGCTTTGGTCTTCTTCGAGATAGAGGGTGACGTCGGTTTCGTTGGACGTGCCAATCGTATGCAGTTTGATCTCCAGGCTGCG
>JBCDKX010000080.1:0-13096 GCA_038746055.1 Pseudomonadota bacterium | reverse complement strand
CTGGGGGTGAAAGCGGACCTTGTTCAATCTGGCTGATCGATTGCTAGGTCATCGACCAACTCACGGCCTACGATCTGCTCGAAGCGCTCCTGCTCTTTTGACATATTATCATTCACACTCGAACGGTCTTGATACAGACCGATGATTGGATCGCAGCCGACGATCAATCGAAAAGTGAATGGGTGTATGGCCATGCTTACCTTTGAACGCGGCCCGAACCGTCGCCGCTCATCAGCTTCTTGACCTCGGGCACTGTTACACGGTTAAAGTCGCCCATGATCGTATGCTTGAGCGCTGAGGCGGCCACTGCAAACTCAAGGCTTTGTTGGCGGTCCTCATAGGCATTCAGTCCAAAGATGAGTGCTGAGGCGAAGCTGTCGCCTCCGCCGACGCGGTCGACGATATCAGTGAGCTCGTATTTGCGGCTGAGCATAAAGCCATCATCCCGGGTCCTCAGACACGCCGACCAGTTGTTGCGGTCAGCGCTGAGGCTCTCACGAAGTGTGATCGCGATGGTGTGCATCTCGGGATAAATGTCGAGCACCTTCTGACCCAATGCTTCGTATTTCGCCGTGTCGATTTCACCCGATTCCACATCAACATCGACCGAAATATCGAGCGACTTTTGGCAGTCTTCTTCGTTGGCAATGCCCACATCGACATGTTTGACAAGCTCGCGCATCACTTCAGGCGCGCTCTTGCCATACTTCCAAAGCTTGCCGCGGAAATTGAAATCGCAGGAAACGGTCACGCCAGCTGCCTTGGCAGCTTTCACACAAGCCATGGAAAGGTTCGCTGCTGATTGACTCAGCGCTGGTGTAATCCCGGTGATGTGGAGCCATTTGGCGCCTTTGAAGATCGTCGGCCAATCGAACTCATCCAGCCCAGCATTGCAGATCGAAGAATTTGCGCGGTCGTAAACTACTTTGGATGGACGCTGGTTTGAGCCCGTCTCGAGGAAATATATACCAACCCGGTCGCCAGAGCGGCTGACGTGAGCGGTATCGACGCCGAATTTGTGCAGTTCCATGATGGCGTTCTCGCCAATGTCGTTGTCGGGTAGCGCGCTCACGAAGCCTGCATTGAGACCGTAATTGCTAAGAGCAACCGCGACATTGGCTTCGCCGCCGCCAAAGGTGGCTTCAAATTCGGGCGACTGGAAAAAACGCTGGTGACCCGGTGCCTTAAGCCGGAGCATGATTTCACCGAAGGAGAGGAACTCAGCCATGGGGAGGAGCTTTCATTGAATATCAGCGAGCCTGAGCAGCGATTGCTACCGCTTCGCTCGCGAGGGTTGTAATTTGAGAATAGTCGCCAGCGGCAATCGCTTCTTTTGGAGTGAGCCAACTGCCACCGCAGGCCAGCACACTTGGGAGCGCCAGAAACTCGGCTAAATTGGCGGCAGATAAGCCTCCGGTTGGCATAAAGCGCATTTCACGGAAGACCGAAGAGAACGCTTTCAACATGGGCACCCCGCCTGCGAGTGAAGCAGGGAAGAATTTCACCTCTCGCAGGCCTAGCGCGTAGGCGCGCTGGACCTCGCCTGCGGTCATCGTGCCTGGGAAGAAGGGGATGTTTTCCGCCAAGCAATATTCAGCAATCTCGTCGACCAATCCTGGCGACACAATGAACTGAGCGCCGCTCGCCTGCACTGATTTGGCTTGATCGAGCGTGAGCACGGTGCCGGCGCCAACAATCAGATCACCAGACGCCTTGGCAAGGATGGCCTCCATGCCCTTTTGCGCGTCACTGCTGCGCATTACGACTTCGATTACCGAAAGACCGCCTGCTGCAAGGGCCTCCGCCGCTGCTACCGCGCGGTCTGCATCGTTTTCGCCAATCAGCGGAACGACTGGCGCAGCAGCAAGGCGATCTGAAAGAGAATTGCTCATCGTGTCGTCCGTTTACGAGAAGGCAAGACCGCCGTTGATGTCGATATTCGCGCCGGTCACGAAAGAAGCCTCGCCAGATGCGAGATAAGCGACGAGGTCAGCAGTTTCTTCAGCCTTGCCTTGACGGCGCAGAGGCGTGGAGTTGGCGACATTTTCACGCGCTGCATCAGGCGTAAACTTGTCGTGGAACGTGGTGGCGATCATGCCGGGGCACAGCGCATTCACGCGGATGCCTTTGGGACCGAGTTCTTTTGCAAGGCCTCTGGTCATGGTCATCACAGCGCCTTTGGACGTGGCATAGGCAATCGCCCCGCCCCCGCCGCCGTCGCGTCCTGCAAGACTTGCAAGGTTCACGATCGCTGCGCCTTCTTTCATGAGCGGAACAGCTGCTTTGCATGCAAGGAAGGTTGATGTAGCGTTCAATTGCATGACGAAGTTGAAGAACTCTTCGTCCATCTCTTCCAAAGTCTTACGCGCAACAAGGCCGCCTGCGTTGTTGACGAGGATATGGATCTCATCACCGAAAGCTTCTTTTGTGGCTGCGATGAGAGCGTCCACATCGGCAGGCTTGGTCACATCGGCTTTGACCGCAAGACCTTTGCCGCCCGCTACCTCTACAGCCGCAACCGTTGCGTCCGCATCAGCTTGATTGCTGTTGAAGTTGACAACAACGCTTGCCCCTTCGGACGCTAGTTTAACGCATACCGCCCTGCCAATATCTCGGCTCCCACCGGTTACGACGGCCACTTTGCCAGCAAATTTCATATTCGTTCCCCCTAAGGAAATGGGAGGCCCTCAGGCCCCTTTGGGTTTTAGTGGTTTGATCTCGGGGCACAGGATGAGCACCGAAAGAACAGTCGCAATCGCAAGACCAGCACCGACGATGAACGCAGGCGCGTAGCTGGTCACTGTGATCGCTGGGATCAGGAAGTTCAGGCCCACAACCGCGAGCTTCGCAGCGGTACCGGCATAGCCAGCCAGAGTGCCAACCGAAGCACCGCTGTAGAAGTCGCTTGGAAGGGTCTGAATATTGCCGACGGCCGCTTGGAAACCAAACAGGATCGCCGCCATCATAAGCACCGCGATAAGCGGTGTGGATGCCTGCGTCGTTGAAAGAAGCGACACCAACATGATCACACCGCCAAGCGCGATCACCGATTTGCGGGTCTTGTTAACGCTCCACCCGGACTTGATCCGATTGCCAGCCAGAAGCCCGCCGAACCAAGCGCCGAACATGGCACCAACGTATGGGATCCACGCGTAGACCGCGATTTCCTCAACGCCGAACCCGTAAGTCTTAGCGAGGTAAATCGGGAGCCAGCCCACAAAGAGCCACCAGATCGGGTCGAGGAAGAAGCTTGCAAGGATCACGCCCCAGCTTTCCTTCCGGCTCAAGATCTCAGCTGAGCCCGGCGCGTAAGTAGCTACCTCATTGGTTTCGACATTACGCTGCCCGGTGAGGATGAACTGGCGCTCCTCCTCTGTGATCCAAGGGTGCGCCTCAGGCCCGCTTTTGTATACGATGAGCCATGGGATAAGCCACAAGAAGCCGAGCGCACCGATAGCGATAAAGGTCGCCTGCCAGCTGCCCAGCCACACGAAGAGAAGGCCGATGATTGGGGCAGATACAATGCCGCCAATCGCCGCGCCGGAGTTGAAAATCCCTTGAGCCAGAGCGCGCTCGTTGATCGGGAACCACTCAGCATTGGCCTTGGTTGCCCCTGGCCAGTTGCCTGCTTCTGATACGCCCAGAATAGCACGGAAGATGGCGAAACTGACTAGCCCTCTTGCAAAGGCGTGAAGGATCGTTGCCGCCGACCAGACCACGATGGAAAGGACAAAGCCCAGTCGAACCCCGATCCAGTCAAAGATTTTGCCGAATATCGACTGACCAAAGGCATAGGCAAAGGTGAAGACATTGAGAATGATCGCATAATCGTACTCGCTGAGCTCAAGCTCTTTGGAGATTTCAGGCCATAAAAAACCCAAGGCACCGCGGTCAATGTAGTTGATGATGGTCGCAAGGGCGACGAGCCCGACAATCCAGTATCGGAGTTTGCCTTTGAACATGACCTTACCCCTCGATCCCCAAAAAGTCTTCGCGAAGGGGGCTGAAGGTGTCGATCAGGACGCCTGCCTCAAGGCAGACTGCGCCGTGGTCAAGATGAGGCGCGATGTAGAAGCTGTCGCCAGCTTCCAGCACCTGTTTTGTGCCGTCGATAAAGACCTCGAACTCGCCGTTTTCGACATAGGTCGATTGGCTGTGTCTATGGGAATGAACATCGCCGACTGCGCCCTTCTCGAACCAGACGCGCACAATCATGATTTCAGGGCCATAGCCGAGGATTTGGCGGGTGATGCCCCCTCCTAAATCCTCTTTGGCAATGTCCTTGGCGACCACGAAGGGCGGGCTTTTCGCCTCTTTCACCATAACCATTCCCATCTCTCCCATTACTCTTTTGCCGCCAGCGCGATTACACCCGCATACCCTGTCCATGCGACAGCCTCGCCATCTAGGGTGACGCTGTGCGCGGCCTCTGGATCGGGATTGTGGGAAACTGCTACCGCGTACCTCTGACCTGATTTCAGGGTCAGTTTGACTATGTCCAATTGGCCAACGCGCTCGTGCGAGAGGTCGGCGACAAGGCTACGGCTATCGAGTGTTTGCTCGGCTGCGCCATCATAGCTGCCGTGCGCCTCGATAAGGCTGGCGAAGCTGACCGCACCCTCGCGCTGAGCCCGCAAGATCAGCAACGGCTCACGGCGAAGATTGAACTCAGGGTCATTCGCCCCGCTCTCACCAAGGATCGCGGTAAGCGGCCCATCTCCAGCAAAGCGATAGGTATAGAAACGACCATCGAGGATCCAGGTAAGAGCGCCTTTGCCGCTTTCGAGAGCAGCTTCTGCATCGACCCAAATGTGCTGATAGCCGTTAGCTGTCCCAAGCACCGAACGCTCAGCAATGTTGCGCGCAGCGTCGAAGTCATATTCAATGATATGGCCCGAATAATGCAGTGGTAGATCATATTGGTGCGCCGCATCGCTGGATGCATGCACAAGGTCGATCACCAGAGGTTCTTCCAAGCCCGGGATCGAAGGCATCAAAAGCGTGCGATTCATCGAAACGCCGGGATAGGCGCTGTCGATCTGTCCGCTAGAGACCTGAAGCTCGTCAGCGTCTGAGAAATAGGTCTGCGTTGGCCAGAATTTGTCCGCGTGCTTGCCATCGCCCTCGAAATGGCTGATCTCACCCACCACTAGAGTGTTGTGCGCGACCGAGCTCTTCGCCCAAGTGGTATTCTCCGGCAGGTAGCGCCCACCGCGTTTGGCCTCGATATTGAGGAAACGTGCCGCGCCGTAGTCGCGCACGACTTCATTGCCGCGATCATAAAGCTGCCATGCAAGCTTATCGAAATGGCCGTGGCCCATACCCTGCGAGCTATTTTTGGCGATCAGGGCGGTGGAAGGCTCGCCCTCGGCATTGGCTTGGCCTTGCCGCAAAACAGCCACCGCGCCCTGATTGCCCTCTGGCCCGTCTGACAAAAGGAGCGAGCGGAATGGGAAAGGTCTGGCCTTGCCCGCAGCGAGGTCACGCGCGACCAATGCGCCGCCAGGGGTGAGAACAGTGCGCCCTTGGAAGTCAGCAACGGACAAAAGCGCCGGATCGCTGGTTTGCGCATAGGCGATCGCGATGCCTTCGTAGAGTTCCGCTGTGCGTAGGCTCTTGTTCCGGATCGCATCGTTGAAAGGGAAGAAATACCCGCGATAGCTCTGCTGAACCGTGGTGCGCAGAGCTTTCAAAAGGATGCCGTCGCGGTGCTCAAAGATGCGACGCTCGGGCTCGTTCTGCTCAATGGCATTGGCGAACACGAGGAAGGGCAGTAGTGCAAACCGCTGATAATACGGGCCTTCGGTGTAATAGCCGTCTGGTGAGAAGAGCAGCTCAGTTTGGCGGATAAAGCCCGCCTCACCGCTTTTGTCAGAGCCCATCAGCGCGCGCTCAACCAAATCGTCATCGCCGAGCAGATAGCCGGTCATGCCCACGCCAGCGGTCGCCCATGTCGCGTGGTTATGGATGCGGTCAAAGGTTTCGACCGATTCCACAGAGAGGAAATGCGCAGCGCGGCGAAACACATCATTGTCGATGCGTTGCTGGTCCTCTTCGCTCAGCGTGTCACGGATATGCGCATAGCCCTGAACCGCGTGGACCAGCCACATGGCATCATTCAGGACCTGCCAAAAGATACGTCCCGAGTATTGATCGTGGCGCTCTGGATGGTCGCCGAGCGTCGGGTAAACCTGTGCATATTCAAGCAACATGTCGCGCACAAAGTCGCGATACTTGGCCTCGCCCGTGATCTGGAAAAGCTGACCACCTTGGTAGATCGCTCGGAAATTTCGTTTGTGCTGCTCGTGGGTGTAGCCGCCGCCAGGGTCCTCAGGCACGGGAACGGTCACCCCGGCATCAATCATGCCATCAACGAACGTGCGCGCTAGGTCTACTTCCCGGGCGAAGAGCGGCGGCATTTGTGAGGTCGCCTCCGCCACCGGGGCTGAGACGACCTCTTGTACTGCAGAGGCCATGGCGCAGCCTGGGAGAGAGCAGGCCACAAGCGCCGCTGCAAAACGACCAAGGCGCGTCATGATCCGCCTCCTGTGTCGAATTGGTTGTCCGTCAGTGTGGCTCTGTGCTCACCCTCGAAGATCAATTCTTCAAGGATCAGCGGACCTGTGCCTTTGAACAGGTTGCTCGAAATTCGCGTCTTGGGTGTGCCAACTGTGTGAACCACTCGGAATGGCAGTGAACCCGCAATTGCGTTTTCAGCGACATTCGCAATTTGCACTCCGTACAAGTGGAGCGAGCCGCTGGTCCCATTTGTTGGCGCATTGCCAACATTATCGAGCGCATTTCGGGCAATGGTGACATTGGGGCCAAAGGTGCTTTCATCCCGCCCGCCACGGTAAATATCGGCAATCGGGCCGCCGATGCGCGAGAAAGCGCTCTCGATGATGTCGAGGTATTCGACGTTGTATTGGCCGTAATCCTCGGTCTCTGCGGCGGCTGAAACGATGGTGCCAGAAATATCGGCAAACGAACTGCGGCGGATTGAGACGTGGTCCGCCAGCGTGTTCTTGCCTAGGGTCAAAACATTGAACGACTTGTTGACCGTCAAACCCCGGACAGCGACGCCATCCATTTCCACGCGCATATTGGACTGGATCGGGAATATGCCGGTGCGGATGACTGAATTACCCACCGAATCGGGTGCAAGCGCACCGTCGATCGAGAGGCCCTGAAGCCTAAGCTCGCCACCTTCGCGAAGCTCAAACAGCGAGGGACGTGTGAACAAAAGCGTGGTCGCCTCTGACCCGGCTCCTTGAAGTGCGACCGTAGCGCCTACCGGGATTGAGCGATCCACGATGTATTCGCCAGCAGCAAGCTTGAAAACGTCGCCATCCTCTGCGGACATAACCGCCTCAACCAGAGTTCCTTGCCCGGGAGGGACTTTGATCACCCGGCCTGACCCGCCAAAGGCTTCGCGCTCTCCCCTCTTGGGATACCAATCCACGCCTACCTCATCGAGCGAGACGACTTTTAGATCGCGTTGAACACCTAACGACGAAAACGCTGGGTCAGTTGGATAGAGCAGACCATTTTCGGCGCGCTCCATTTCGATCGGACCACTATTAAAGGAGGCAAACTCTTCAGCGACGCCGCCTTGAACGACATGGTTACCGTTGAAAGCGATGCCGGAAACATCATCGTAGGCTTCGAGGAAGGACTCGTCCTCAAGCCCGCTCAACAGATTGTTGGCAAAGGTGCTTGCGATAGGCGCAGCTGAACGCTCTTCATCGGCACCCACATTGAAAGCTACCTTGCGGCTATCCACGATAGTATTGTTTTCGATGGTCGCGTTAGCCACCTCGACATAGCGATTGACGGGCGAGTTGGGCACGCCGTTCATGATCGCAAGCGCGCTGGAAAACGCCTCTCCGCGAAGGCCTTCCATATAATTGCCGCGCACCGTCTGGCCACGATTGATGACTCGAATGCCGCCAGTGTAATCTGCGCCGCGACCAAGGAAAACATTGCCTTCGACCACATTGTTGTCACCGTGCCGAAGCGTCAGCGTGCCGCGCGCTCCCAGAAAAACGTTCCCACGAAAGATATTGCCGCCAGACTTCGAAGAGATGATCTCCACCTCTCCGCCGGTGCGATCAAAGACGTTGTGAGCCACAATCGTGTTTGAGTTGAACATCGAATAACGGCTCGTGCCGATCCGCAAGGTTTCTCCGCCATTAGAGCCAAGCACAGAGCGAGGGCCAAAGTAATTGTATTCGATCCGGTGCCCGTTCTCCCGGCTTTCCGCTGTGTCGAGGCGCACGGCAAAAGTCACACCCTTATTGGTCTTGCCCGAAAGGTGGTTGTGGTCGAAGCGGTTGTTCTGGCCATAAAGACCTACCCAATAATCACTTTCATACCTGTCAGGCTTGCTAAACCCGTCAATGACGACCTGCGTCACCCGCGAGTTGCTGGCCTGATCCTCTGGCGAGACGCGAAAGGCGATAACCTCACCTCGCGGGCTGTAGCCATCTCGGAAAACCAGCCCTGAAACCACAACATGTTCGCCCCCAATACGAAGGCTGGATTGGCCTGTGAAAAGGACGCTTCCAGGTTTTTCGCCCGTCACGGTGATTGGGGTATCGGCGCGGCCTTCGCCTGTGATGACAAGTTCGAAGTTTCGCCATTCGCCAGATGCCAAAACAATCGTATCGCCCGCCTCAACATCCGCAGCGGCAGTGGCGTATTCGGCAGGAGAGCTGACGAGGATACGTTCGGCACATGCGGGCGTCGAAATCGCACACACCACCACTGCAACAAGGCCAAGCCTCGCGTTCATCCCTCAGTCCTCTCCGTCTTCTTTATGGGAGAACTATAGGACGAGTCGATTAATTGTCAATCAATCTGGCATATCAAATTTAGGATTTTTGTAATACCAATAGGTCTAACCGATTTTTGCCGCCGCCATAAAGCGTTCGCGGCTTTGTGAGGCCTGCTGCTGGACTTCTTCAAGGGCCTTCCGCTCAGTGGCCTCAAGCATGTTTTCAAGCAGGCGGTGGAAGTGTTCACGCATAGCGGCACGCGCTCGTGCTGGATCACGATCACGCAGGGCATCGAAAACCGCCCTGTGTTCCTCAGTGCGCGATTCCGCATCGTGTATACAAACCGACTGATAGGTTGCCTTAACCTCCGGAATATCCTCACGCATTCGCCAAAGCGACTGGATCGTGTGCACCATAGCGGCATTGTTCGACGCCACTGCGATGGTGATATGAAATTGCTCGTCAGCCTCGTCGGCTTCTTCAGGGGTTCCAGTGCGCATCTGCTCAATGAGCTCGCCAAGTTTCGCGATGGCCTCATCAGAGATATTATGCGCAGCAAGAGCAGCCGCCTCAGATTCCACTAGCAGCCTTGCTTCGGTGACTTCGAACGCACTGGCATTTGGCAAGGCCTCGCCAATTACAGGCTTCTTTTCGCTGACATAGACGCCAGAGCCAGTCTTGATCTCAAGGCGTCCGATGGCCTGCAATGCGATCTCAGCCTCACGGATCGTAACCCGGCTTACCCCAAGTTTTTCAGCAAGCTCGCGTTCACCAGGCAACCGGGTTCCTGGTCGATAGGCACCCTCGTCGATCAGCTCGGCGATCTGTTCTGCCACTGACTGAAAAAGTCGCTTGCTACTCATATACGATTTGGCTCCAACCTGACTCCACGTGGATTCTATACCAATTTCCTAGACAATTAAACTCCACATTGTTTGTGCGCCGCCAGCTGCTGCCGCACCTCTCGGTGGGCCGCAGCTGGCGTCTTGCGCAAAGGCACGGGTTAGAAGCGGGCAGTCACGCCAAATGTAAGCCTGCGATCAGGCAAGCCTTGGAAACAAAGCAACGCCCCGTCATTCACACAGAACTGGCTAATGTCAGACTTGGTGAGGTTTACACCCTCTACGCCGACACTCAGAAAGTCTGTGACGTCGTAAACGACGCTTGCATTCAGCTGTCCTCGCGAGTCAGTAACAACCGGGAAGCCTAGCGTTGAATTGAGCGATGCACCCGCCGCTGTATCCAACGTGCGGAAGGCATCGCGCCAAGTGTAACGAGCACGGGCCGATATGCCGTATTTCTCATAGTAAAGCGTGATATTGTAGGCATTCTCAGAGAAATCCAACAACCCTTGAACGGCTTCCACAGGATCGGGGACGTTCGGTTTAATGCCTTCGAAAATTTGCTGACCGCGGCCTGAAGAGGTTTGGGTTGCTTCGCCACCCCCGAAATCCTGATAGGTGAAGTTCGCGATAACCCCAAAGCCTGACGCGAAGCCGAGAGTGTCCTCAAATTGGGACAGATCGTATTGGAACGCGACCTCGATACCGGTTTGTGTGGTGCTTGCCGTATCATTGATGATTGTCTGAAGCGGAACACACAAGCCGTTACCGATAGTGTCCGAGAGGACGTTGCGGTCAGGAACCGGGTTGAAGATACCGCCCTGTTCACACGGATCAGTGATATCGCGGAAGCCAGTCACAGGATCTTCGAACGCATCTTCAACCTGTGTGACAAACAGATTTGAACGATCCTTATGGAAGAAACCTATACTAACCACAGAGGACGGCGCGAAATACCATTCCAGCGAGGCATCATAGGATTGCACCGTTTCTGGTGCCAGATTGGGGTTACCCAACGAGACGGCATTATTCGGTCCGGTTGGGAACGTCACCGAAAGCGATAGATCATCGAAGTCAGGACGATTGATGTCTTCGGTGAAGCTCGCTCGGAAGATCAAATCCTCCGCGATGTCGGCGATGACGTTTACGCGCGGCAAAAACTCGCTGTAGCTCCCTGAAGAGGTAACAGGCGAAGCCACTCCGTCTGCGATTGCATTGCCGAACGAGTCAATACTTGTATCGACCCAGCGGAAACCCACGTTACCCCGGACCGGACCAGCTTCGAAATTTGCCTGCGCGTATAGGGCGTGGGTCTCTTCCTCAACGCGGAAGGAACCGCCAAGATTGCTGGGTGAGTTAGGATCAAGGTCTGCAAGCAGCCGCCCCCCATTGGCGATGGCCGCCTGACCGCCGGGCGTTGCATCCAGCGCTGCCTGCAAAGCAGCGATCACATTGTCTCGGTCAGAAAATGCTTGATCGGGGTCGATCACAACGAAGTTTCGTACCGCTAGCTCGCGGCCATCCGCAGCATCGAAATTATCCGGTCCAGGCACAATCAAGCCTGCCAAGGCCGCCCCGCTAGGGCTGTTGGCGATTGCGCCAGTACCAAAGTTCGATTGAAGCTGGTTGAATTCGCTTGAGCTATCACTGTAGCGATAGCCGGCGGCGAGAGAGGTAATAAATCCAAACGTATCTTCTAGATCGAGCGTGGTATCAATGCGAAACGCATCCAACTCGTTCTCTGTCGTATTATTACTATTTTGCACCGCGTCCAATACGGTGTTGTTAGGGTCAAGCAGCTGCCCCACTGTTGGCGCAAACGGCGAGTCAAAATCGATCCCGAACGTCAGCGATCCACCGGTCAAATCGTAAATGAAAGGAACACTGTTGTCGTTACTGCTACCGTCCAGCGGTGTCAGTGGGTTTGGATTGGTGAAGTTAAGCGTCGTGCTAAGGTTCGGGCTTGCCGTATCCGAAGTCGAGCGCGCGAACTCAATCTGCGTAGTGAGGCGGCCAGTCGTGAATTCAGTGCCGAGGCGATAGAGTTCACTTTCGGTCACTCGTGCGCCTGTGTCGCTAGAAAAGCGCAGGTTGGGGTCATCATCATCCACCGCAAGATTCGGTTGAATGGTGCCAAATAGCGCTGCCTCAATACTACCAAGCTCCTGCCCATCGAGCGAACCGAAGTTGATTGTCTCAAAGCCATCTGGGACGTTGATTAGATCAACCGCACTAACCCCAGACCCTTGCACACGCGAGCTGTCCTGACGGCGCTCCTGATCATTGTAAATCACATCGGCGAAGAACTTGAGATTGTCGTTCGTAGCCCACTCCAGTGAGCCAGCGATATTAATTGTCTCGAATTCGAAGTTCTCCAACTCCTGGTTAAGGAACTGGATATTCAGGAATGGGAAGTCTGGCCCCGGTGTACCTGCCGCAGTCACAGCTTGGCCTGCCGCGATGAAGTTATCCCGGTCTACACGTGGGCGGAATGACGTTGCCTCTTGCTCAGTATAGCTGGCGCTCAAAACAAAGCCAATTTCACCATCACCGGCCTCCCAGACATTGCCAAAGCTACCCGAAAGGCGCGGCTTAACATTCTCGGAGAGCTCACTGTACTCACCCTGGACTCGAACGGACAATATTCTGTCAGTGATATCAAGCGGGCGGATTGTACGTAGGTTCACTGTACCACCCACGGATCCTTCGATTGTACCTGCTGTTGGAGCCTTAATCACCTCCACCGCGCCAATGATCGCTGGGTTGATGTCCTCAAAGCTGATGCCACCACGCCCAGTACCTGCTGAGACAGTTGCAACCCCATTGATGAGGACCTGATTGTCGTTGGTGCCGCGAATTTGAACGCCCGTGCCGACCCCTGCGGTACGCGTGATCTGGACTCCGGTAATGTTCTCAAGAACTTCAGCAAGGTTTTGGTCGGGCAGCTTACCGATATCCTCCGCCTGGATAACCTCTATGATGCTATCCGCATTCCGCTTCTCATTCAGCGCGCTTTGCAGCGAACTGCGAATGCCTGTCACGACGATTGTGTTACCTTCGCCGTCACTGGCGACTGATGCATCGTTCTCATTGTCCTGAGCCAAAGCTGCGGCAGGAATCAGCGCAATTGCCGAGCCTGCCAACATTCCAGCGATAATGCGTTGCTTACGTGCAGAACCACGCGACGGCGCGAGCCGAATCCCCATCACTACTCTCCCATTTGGTTCATTTATTATACCCCAAACGATAGATTGGCCTAAATTTATGTCAACCTATTTGGCAGGCCATTATGGAAATATCTGTCATACCAATTTGACGACAGTCACCAAACTTCCATCGAAAAATGTGAGTAAGCGGCTGCTAACGGCACTCACTTCAATTCGATGAGTGAATGGATGAAACGGCATGAATCCGGTCAGTTAGGACCGAAGTAGACTTGCCTGACCAATGTGGACGGCGGTGTCCGAGTGTGGGTCG
>JBCDKX010000079.1:0-13128 GCA_038746055.1 Pseudomonadota bacterium | reverse complement strand
TGGAAGCGAGCGCAGGCGCGCTCGCGGCTGCCTTGTTCAAGGACTTTCCTGGCGGCAATGGCGAAACTGTAACGATCAAACTGGACGAGCTTCAGGACCAATAATGCCGAAAATCGCTATTGATGCCGCGTTTGACAGCGGTAATATCGAAGTACTTTCAATTGAAAGTTCAAGCGCACGCCTCGCCGTGGTGAAAGACCACATGTCAGATTTTAAACAGTGGTTTCATTTCCGGGTAAGCGGCACTGCAGGTGAAGAAATTACCCTCAAAATCACTGGACTGAATGAGAGCGCCTATCCCGGAGGTTGGCCCGGATATGATGCATGCGTCTCCGAAGATCGTGAATACTGGGCACGGGCGTCGAGCCAGTTTGATAAGGAGGAACAAGGCGGTACGCTGACGATCACTTACACCCCTGCATCAAACATCTGTTATTTCGCTTACTTCGCGCCCTATTCAATGGAGCGGCACCATGATCTGCTCGCTGAAGCCGCCGCATGCGAAGGCGTTGAGCTGATACGGCTCACCACAACGCACGATGGCCAACCACTTGATATGTTGCAAATGGGCGAGGGAAAAACACAGGTTTGGCTCTATGCTCGTCAGCATCCTGGTGAGACGATGGCGGAGTGGTGGATGGAAGGGGCGCTCGAATGCTTGACCGATGGCAGTGATCCGGTAGCGCGCAGCTTGCTAAAGCGCTGTCGCCTACATATCGTACCCAATTGCAATCCCGATGGCTCCCGCCGTGGTCATTTGCGCACCAACGCAGTGGGCACCAATCTTAACCGCGAGTGGGCCGAGCCCTCCGCTGACAGATCGCCTGAGGTGCTGGCGATCCGCGAAAAGATGGACGAAACCGGTGTCGACTTTGCCATGGACGTCCATGGTGATGAGGCGATCCCGGCGGTATTTTTGGCAGGGTATGAAGGAATTCCGCGCTGGACTGACGAATTTGGCGAGGCATTTTATCGCTACGAGCGTATTCTTGATCGTCGCACACCAGATTTTCAGACCGACCTGGGTTATCCCAAGACACCAGCGGGGCGGGCAAATCTTGGCATTTCCACCAATCTCGTGGCCGAGCGCTATGGCGCCTGCGCGATGACCTTAGAGATGCCATATAAGGACTTATGGGACTTCCCCGAGCCTGAACAGGGCTGGTCGCCGGAGCGCTGCAAACTGCTGGGGCGTGAGTGCTTAGCGGCACTGCTCGAGTGGTTGGAGGCCAGCTGACAGGATTTTACGTCACCTTCGCGTCGAACCCCGTGTATTTTGTGATATAAAGCCTTGAACAGACCGATGCGGGAGAAAAGATCATGACAGCTTCAATCAATCGTCGGGGATTTATGGGAGTGGCTGGTGCCTGCGGCGCGGCGGCATTTCTTGCGGCACCCCTGCATGCGCAAGGCCTGGGGGACCTGTTAGGCGGGAGCGGTCTCAACTTGTCCTCAATCCTTGGCAAGGCGACCGACAATGCGCTCGATAAGCTTGCGCAGCCAGGCGCTTTTTATGGCGATGAAGACGTGCGTATTGGATTGCCGCTCATCGGCAATCTGGGTGGCAGCGCAGGGGGATTGCTGGGCTCTATTCTCGGCGGGGCAAGCAGGCTTGGCATACTCGATGGCATCACCCGCAATATCAACGATGCCGCAGGTGTGGCCGCGGGCGAGGCCAAACCGATATTCCGCGATGCGATTGATGGTCTCTCTTTTACAGACGCCCCCGGCATAATTCGCGAAAGCGATGGCGGCACACAATATTTGCGCCGCTCAGCCAATGACCGACTGCACGCCCGGCTGGAGCCGCTGGTTGATGGCGCATTGGAGCGTGCAGGAGTTTACAAGACTTTTGACGGGCTGGCCGAAGACCATTCTTTCATCCGTGATGCTGGGCTAGACCGCGGGCGCATCAACCGCTCAGTGACAGACCAAGGACTGGATGGCATCTTCTCGTACATTGGTGCTGAGGAGCGCGATTTTCGCAAAAATCCATTAGGGGGATTGCTGGGAAGCTAGGGTTCAATCCTGCGTGACACCTGTGCATCATTCAATCTGTTTTAGGTGATCAGGCCCAAACGCGTGGGGCAAGAGTTCTGACAGCCGCACTTCACGTACTTCTTCCTGGCCCACACAATAGATAACCGGATCAGTCCCGCCCAAAGCGGCGAGCTCATAGAGCATCTGACGGCATCGGCCGCATGGCGTGATCGGCGAACCATCGCCTTTATCCTCTGGTCCGACCACAGCGACAGCTGTTAATCCTGCTCGCCGTCCCTCACCAAAAGCGCGGGCCACCGCAACTGTTTCAGCGCATAATGTGAGACCGTAGCTCGCATTTTCGACGTTGCTGCCAGTGATAATGGCGCCGTCTTCAAAGCGCAGTGCCGCGCCCACTTGATAATCTGAATAGGTCGCATAGGCGTGCTTTGCTGCCTCGTGGGCAGCTGCGATCAGCTCAGTCCTTGCATCAGTGATATCCGCGCTCATCGTTGAACCACCATCCATTCGATCGGTGTCTCCGTCGCTTCGCTCACAAACTGACTATTGGCACTCCACAAAAGCCAGGGCCTTCCAGCATAGTCAGGACGTGCCCGGTCGCGCGCAAGCCAGAGATCGCGCTCGATCATGCGAGAGATGTTATGACGGAGCTCGAAATCGCGCGCTAGCCTTAGGATCACAGGCTTGCCAGAGTGCATCTCAATCTGGTTGATCAGCGTCATCAGCTCGCTCTCCACTGCGGCATCGCTCACTTTCGGCTGGCAAGCAGATCCGAGGCGCCGGAGTTCGATGGCAGGGGGGAGCAAGGACCGATCACGCGGAACCATGCGAGTAAAGTGTGAGGATTGCTCATCGGCACGAAGACAAGGATCAAAAGGCACTGCAATACCGGTCTTTAGCTCTGCATCTTGAGCGCCCTTGAGCCGCAATGCAAAGCCTGGATCAGGAGACTGCTGAGCCGCTTGAAGCTCAAGGTAGACAAAATCTGCACCGGTTGCAGCAAGTGTCTCAAATCTCGTCTCAGGAGCGTTTGCGCTGATAACCGCCCCTTGCTCTGGGTAAAGCTCTGCGTCAGGTCGCCAACCGCGCATGTCCCACCAAAACCATGCCGCAAAGCTGACCGCGACCAACACCACCACCGCAGCGCCGCGGAAAACCCATAGGCCGCGCCCGGCAATCTTCTTGCGTCTCGTCGTCACTGCCCCTGCCTTCACCCCTTAGATCCTTACCCCTTGATATGGAGTACACAAATCAGAGTGAACAATCGCCGCGCAGTGGCAAAATCAGTCTCGATCTTGCCTTCAAGGCGCTCAACCAGCAGTTCTGCCGCATCGTTGTGAATGCCACGTCGCGCCATATCGATGGTCTCAATCTCGGCCGGTGTCGCCTTGCGGATCGCTTGATAATAGCTGTCACAAATCGCGAAGTACTCGCGAATCGGACGACGGAAGCGCCCAAGCCCAATAAGCAAAGTCTCGAGCATGTTATCTTCTTTATCAGAAATCTCCATCGCCAGACGACCGTCTCGTACAGCAAGCTTCAAACGATACGGACCCTTCGCACCCTGCTGAGAGCTTCGCACCGGCTTAAATGTGTTTTCCTCGATCAAATCATAGATCGCCACGCGCCGTTCCTGTTCGACATCGGCATTGCGCCACAAGATCGTCTCTTCATCAAGAGCGATATGGTCAATACGATAGGTCCCGCCGGGAACACCTTTAGAATCGGATGACAACTCTGACATAATCAACGGAGCTTTCGCAGATGCAAAGGCCACACTTCAAGCATAACCAGCTTAAATCCCCGCTATCCACAGGCACTGGAGAAAGAAAAAAAATGCCGCTGCTGAAGCTTGCCCGAATCTTAGGAGATGCGCATCTAACGCCCCGATGGCTGAACCCACACCTCTCTCGCTTGTCGACTCAGGATCTGATGGCGCCCGCAAGCTTCCTTCGAACCTCGAAGCGGAGGCCGCTTTTCTCGGCGCTGTCCTGATCGACAATCGGGTGATTGAGGAGTTGCAAACACCAATTCGGCCCGAACATTTCTTCGAACCTCTGCATGAACGGATTTATGATCGCATTCTTGCTCTGATTGAGCGCAATGCGACCGCCTCACCAGTCACTTTACGGCCTCACTTTGAGGCCGACGAGGCACTCAAGGAACTGGGCGGCCCCAAATATCTGGCGCAGCTTACTGCCAATGGGGCAGGTCTCTTGGCACCGCGCGAGCTGGCTCAGCAGATTTATGATCTGGCACTTTTACGTGAACTTGTGAGCGTAGGTCGCGGCCTTGTTGAGGGCGCGCTAGACACCTCCGAAGACACCAGCCCGGTTGATCGTATCTCACAGGCTGAAGCAGATCTTTACCGAGTCGCCGAAGGCGCAGCGACTGGCAGGGAGGCGGAAACTTTCCGCGATGCAGCACTTACCGCGATCAAGATGGTCGAAGCTGCAATGAACTCTGGCGGCGGTCTTTCGGGTAAGACGACTGGCCTGGAAACACTCGATCAGAAGACAGCAGGCCTGCACGACTCAGATTTGATCATCCTCGCCGGGCGCCCAGGCATGGGCAAGACCTCTCTCGCCACAAATATCGCCTTCAACTGCGCTGAAGAGTATCTCAAATGGCAAAGCGAAGGTGGCGAGCATCAATATGGAGCACCAACGGCATTTTTCAGCCTTGAGATGAGCGCAGACCAGCTGGCGACGCGTATTCTGGCCGAACAGTCAGAAGTTTCGTCAGAGGCGCTACGTTCAGGTCAGCTTAGCCGCGATGATTTCCAGAAACTCAGTTTTGCCAGTCAGCGTTTGGCTGAGCTTCCGCTCTACATTGATGATACACCTGCTCTGACAATCGGAGCACTTCGCACCCGTGCACGACGACTAAAGCGGCGACATGACATTGGCCTGATTGTCATTGACTACCTACAACTCCTTCAGGGTTCCGGCCGAGCCAGCGACAATCGGGTAAATGAGATCTCCGAAATCAGTCGGGGGCTTAAGACTCTGGCGAAGGAACTTGGGGTGCCGGTTATCGCATTGTCACAACTCAGCCGGGCTGTGGAACAGCGGGACGACAAACGGCCTATGCTTTCCGACTTGAGGGAATCCGGCTCAATCGAACAGGATGCAGATATGGTGTGGTTCATCTACCGCGCCGACTATTACAAAGAGGCTGTGCGTCCCGACATGCCAAATCCTGACGGTTCTAGCTCGATCGATGTGCAAGAGAAATACGCCCAGTGGGAAGCGGAATATCTTGAAATCAAGAATAAGGCATCCCTGATCGTCGCCAAGCAGCGTCATGGTTCAACCGGAAATGTTCCGTTGCATTTCCAAAGCGAGATCACCAAATTTACCTCGCCCAACACCCGCGATTACTCGAGTTGGGGGATGGACAGTTAAGGGGCAATTGGGTCGAGAAATCCTTGACTCTGAATCCCCGAAACCCTAGCTGCGCAGTTCGTTCTTTCCGAGAAATCTGAATTAAAGAGGCCCAGTCATGGCACGCGTTACCGTTGAAGATTGTGTTGATAAGGTTTCTAACCGGTTTGACCTTGTTCTGCTTGCAGCCCAGCGCGCTCGCGAAATATCTGGCGGCAGTGAACTTACGCTTGACCGTGATCGTGATAAAAACCCGGTTGTGGCATTGCGGGAAATTGCTGAGCAAACGATCAAGCCCAAAGAGCTCAATGAAGCTCTGGTCACTGGTCTGCAGAAGATCCTACCCGATGACGAAGATGATGCCGATGAAATCGGTTCGTTGAGCCAGTCGGCAGAAGCTCTGCGTATCACAGCCAGCGCACCAACCCGGTCAACCTCAATTGGTGCCGATTACGACGGCTAACTCTTTGTCAAGAAGTTGAGAGTTACAAAATGGGGCCGCCATTTTGGGCGGCCTTTTTTGTGCCAGTCAGAGACATCCGCCATCAAGCGGCATGACTCAGCTCTGACAATGCGTCTGTATGCTTGCGTTTGCACCTAGGAAACTTACGTAGGTGCTTGACTAAAATGCAGCAAACTTAGTGCGGACACAGGTGCAATGGCGTCAATAGCGGTTTACAGTGTGAAAGGCGGGGTTGGAAAGACGACCTTTGCGGTAAACCTTGCCTGGTGTTCCGCCACTATCTCACGGCGCGAAACTCTATTGTGGGACTTGGACGCATCGAACGGGTCTGGCTTCCTGCTAGGCGTTGATCCGAAGAAGAAACGCAGCGCTGAGACCGTGTTCGATCTTGGTCGTGCTCCAACAAAGCTGATCCAAAAGACCGATTACGCAAACCTGCACCTGCTCCCCGCTGATGAGAGCATCCGCACACTTGATCGCCAGTTCAA
This sequence comes from Pseudomonadota bacterium, assembly GCA_038746055.1. Lineage (GTDB taxonomy): Bacteria > Pseudomonadota > Alphaproteobacteria > Sphingomonadales > Sphingomonadaceae > Erythrobacter. The sequence continues at coordinate 6,790 of JBCDKX010000079.1, read as the reverse complement.
CCGCATTGGCAAAAAGAAGCGTCTTGCGAAGATCGTTGAGAGTTTGCGCAAAGACTACGATCGGGTAATTTTTGATTGCCCTCCTGTCCTGAACGAGTTGAGCGGTCAGGTGATGCGCGCAGCCGATCTGGTGATCGTGCCTCTTCCCCCTTCACCACTTTCGACACGCGCACTTGATCAGGTGGTTGCCGAGGTCAAAGGTTCGGGCAAACGCCACCCTCCCATTTTGCCCGTCATGTCGATGGTCGATATGCGCCGCACTCTCCACAAGGAGGCGCGCGAGGCCAATCCCAAATGGCCGGTAGTCCCACTCGCGAGCGCGATTGAACAATGCGCGGTTGAGAAAAAACCGGTGGGCGCCTTCGCGCCGCGTTCGCCCGCTGCGCGCGCGTTTGCACAGCTGTGGACGGCGATCGAGCGCAAGCTGGCTAAAGGCTGACAGCTTTCCGATTTGGCAAACCACCAACTGTCCTGATAGTGCAGCGCAGCATGAGTTAGGGGCTAGCGTTGAATGAGCGATATTGCCGAAGGTATTGGCGGAGTTATGGAAGGAGCGCTGGCTGGGCGCGCAATTGAACCTGCAGACGGTGAAGGAGCAAGCAAGATTGCTCGGTACCCAGCTGATGAATGCGCCAATTGTGGCGCTAGCGTCACCACCACCTACTGCCCCCAATGCGGTCAAAAGCGAACGGTTCACCGCACTCTTACAGCGCTCGGCCATGACCTGATTCACGGTGTCCTGCATCTTGATGGCAAGTTCTGGCAGACGTTGCCACTTCTTGTGTTCAAGCCGGGTAAGCTGACGCGCCGATACATCAACGGTGAGCGAGCCAAGTTCGTCAGCCCCATGGCGATGTTCCTATTCAGTGTTTTTGCGATGTTTGCCGTGTTCCAGATGGTCGGGATCTCGGCTCCGGCGGATATTGGAACTGATACAAACCTGAATCAGTCAACCGAACAGATGCGTATTGAGACAGAAAAAGCCATCAAAGAGCGTGAAACCGCTTTGGGGCAAATGGCTAATGATGATCCTGAACGCGCAGAGGTTGAGGCGGAGCTGGAGCAATTACAAAGCAGCCTAACTGGCATAGGCGAAATTGAGAAACTCACCTTTAGCACCAATCTAGATGATGAGTATGAACCCACAGGCGTAGATTTCATCGATCAGGCAGCCAAGAAATGGCAGGATAATCCTAGTCTTATGATCTATAAGCTCCAATCGAATGCCTATAAGTTCAGCTGGCTACTGATCCCTTTATCCATACCCTTCATGTGGTTGATCTTTGTGTGGAAGCCCAGATTCAAGGCTTACGACCATGCGATCTTCGTGACCTACTCACTGGCGTTTATGTCGCTGTTGTTCATCACGGCATCACTTATAGCAGTTGCGGGGGCTCCTGAGCCGTTCATCGTCTTCCCGCTGCTCATTATCCCACCCCTTCACATCTACAAACAGCTGCGCGGTGCTTATGAGCTCAGCCGTCTCTCAGCAATTTGGCGGCTGTTGGCGATGAGCATTTTCATCTGGATAATCGTAGGACTTTTCGCGCAGACGCTACTACTCCTTGGAGCGTTCTAGCAAAGATAAAAACGGGCATCGGGCTCAAAAGCCCAGCGCGCCCGAATTTACCTTTTCAGCTTGCTGCTATTTAAGCTCCTTGTGGAGCTTCTCCGGCTGATCCACCGAAACGTTTCCCAGCTTTGGGGATCGCGGAGCCCTGCACCGGTTTCGCGATACTTGGTCCCTTAGGCTCATCCGGACGGTCGATCTTGCCGTCTTTCATAAGCTGATCGATCTCATCACCGGTAAGCGTTTCATATTCGAGCAGCGCTTGAGCGAGCAAGTGGAGTTTGTCCTCTTGCTCTTTAAGGATATCCTCGGCACGCTTGAGGCCACCTTCGACCAATTCCTTGATCTCAGCGTCAATGAGCTTGTTGGTCTCCGCCCCGCCCATAGTACGCGCGGTTTGGCCCATACCAAGATAGCCTTCCTGGCTTTGCTCATATTGCAAAGGGCCGAGCTTTTCACTCATGCCCCACTTGGTGACCATGTTACGAGCGAGATCCGTTGCATATTGGATATCACCAGAGGCGCCAGAAGAGACCTTGTCGTGGCCAAAGATAATATCTTCGGCGACACGGCCACCCATTGCAACGGCGAGGTTCGCATGCATCTTATCGCGGTGATAGGAGTAGCTATCCCGTTCTGGCAAACGCATAACCATGCCGAGAGCCCGACCACGCGGGATGATGGTCGCCTTGTGAATCGGATCAGATGCTGGCTCATTCAAAGAGACCAAAGCGTGACCAGCCTCATGATAAGCGGTCATCTTTTTCTCGTCCTCGGTCATAACCATGGAGCGGCGCTCTGCGCCCATCATGACCTTATCCTTTGCATCTTCAAACTCTTGCATTGCGACAAGCCGCTTGTTGCGACGCGCAGCCAGCAGAGCAGCTTCGTTGACAAGATTGGCAAGATCAGCGCCCGAGAAGCCTGGCGTTCCACGGGCGATAGTGCGCGGGTTCACGTCAGGAGCCAGCGGCACTTTCTTCATATGCACGCCGAGGATCTTCTCGCGGCCATCAATATCCGGAATTGGTACAACAACCTGACGGTCAAACCGGCCCGGACGCAGCAGTGCGGGGTCAAGCACATCAGGACGGTTGGTTGCCGCAATGATGATAATGCCCTCATTGGCCTCAAAGCCGTCCATCTCAACCAACAACTGGTTGAGCGTCTGTTCACGCTCATCGTTGGAGTTGCCAAGGCCGTGACCACGACTGCGGCCCACTGCATCAATTTCGTCAATAAAGACGATGCAGGGAGAGTTTTTCTTTGCCTGCTCGAACATGTCACGGACGCGGCTGGCACCAACACCCACGAACATCTCGACAAAGTCGGAACCCGAAATGGTGAAGAACGGAACACCAGCCTCGCCTGCGATGGCGCGGGCCAGCAGTGTCTTACCGGTACCCGGAGAACCGACAAGCAATGCACCCTTGGGAATTTGTCCGCCGAGCTTTGAGAACCGCTGCGGATCTTTCAGAAACTCGACAATTTCCTCAAGCTCTTCGCGCGCCTCATCGATGCCTGCAACGTCATCAAAAGTAACGCGTCCTTGACGCTCGGTCAGCAATTTAGCCTTGGACTTGCCAAAGCCCATTGCACCGCCACCGCCACCTTTTTGAACTTGGCGCAGCGCAAAGAAGGCAATGCCAAGGATAAGAATGAAAGGCAGCGCTTGGATAAGAATAATGAGCAGCAAACTTTGCTGCTCACGCGGTTTCGCGGTGAACTCCACCTCGTTTTCTTCAAGCAGGCTGGTGATCTGCAGATCGCTCGCCACTGGGACGGTGCTGAAGGCCTCGCCATTTGCAAGCGTGCCCGTGATCAGATCCTCGCCAATTTGGACATCTTTTACACCCCCGGTCGCCACCTGATCGCGGAACTCGGAATAGGGCATAGCGGTGCCCGCCGGCTGACCACCGCCATTGAACATAGAGACTACCAGCAGCAGCGCCATAAAGATGCCGCCCCAAATCATCAGCTGTTTCACCCAGGGATTTTGGCCTTCGGGTGGCTGCTCGTTCGGATCGTTCTGGTCGTTCATTCGCATCGATTCCTTATTTGAACTCTCAATGTAGGACCGGCAGCATGAATCGCAAGCTAATGCGCATCCGATTTAGGGACGCTATTTTTGCACACTGCTACGCAGAAATACGATTATTCGGCTCGATAGGCCGCAAGAAACACCGAAACAGCTCCAGAAATACGTTCTTCGTTGGCCTTGTCGCTTGGCCTTGCACCAAACCTGCGCTCCAGATCGCCCATCCCTTTAGTCATGGAGACAAATTGCTCTGCGGCCAAATCAGGGTCATCAATATCAAGCTCACCTTGCTCGCAAGCGTGCGCAAGCCAAGCACTGAACCCCGCCTTCATCCGCCACGGCCCAGTTTCCAAAAACGCCTGTCCAATTCCTGGCTCATGCTCAGTTTCAGCCGCAATTCTGCGTTCAAACTGGATCATTTCAGGACGGGACAAAAAGGCAAACATAGCTTCCGCAATGGTTGAGAGGCGTTCCTCGATAGTGCCGGATGGCATCTCATCGAGCGAAAAATAGCCACGCATCTTTAGGCATTCGCGCTCTACGGCGGCAGTAAACAAGCCGCGCTTGTCTCCAAAGTGGTTGTAGATTGTGACCTTGGAAACACCAGCATCCGCTGCGACCTGCTCAATCGATGTGGCCGCAAAGCCGTCAGCCATAAATCGGTCAGATGCAGCAGCTATGATCGCTTTGCGCTTGGCCTCATCAGAGGGGCGCCCGACCTTTCTTTTTTCAGGGGCAGTAAGCTGGCTATTCAATTTTTCGGAACCTGTCGGGCATTGGCTAGTTGACAAACTGAACGCTCACGTTCAATTAAACGGTGTCGTTCATTATTGTCGATTCCCCTTCTGTCCGCAACCCCTCTGTTCGACGAAAGCGCTGTCTCTCTCATGCTCTGGATCGCGATCCGAATGCTCACTGGCGATGCTCAGAAGTTCTACGGGCTTTTGTTTGGCATTGCTTTTTCGACTTTGTTGATCACCCAGCAGCTGACCATTTTCGTCAATCTGATCGAGCGTGGAGCAAGCGGCGTGTTTAACGCTCCAGAGGCCGAAGTTTGGGTAATGGACCCGGTCAGCCGTACCACCGAGGTCAACTTTGCCATGCCTTCGACCGCGCTTGACGAAGTCCGTTCAGTTGAAGGAGTTGAATGGGCAGTACCTCACCTGCGTGCTCCGGCATCGGTGCGATCCAGCACTGGTGATCTAGAAGGCGTGCAAATTGTCGGGGTCGATGACGCGACCTTGATCGGTTTGCCAGAGCGATTGCTGGTGGCCAACAAGTCAATCCTCTCCCAACCCGACACAGTTTTGATCGATGATGTGGGTATCACCAATCTTTTTGAGTCCGGCGAAGATCCGATTGGTCAGCGGCTTGAGCTTAACGATCAACGCGCGATTATTCGCGGGGTTGCTGACGCTATTCCAAGTTTCACCAGCCAAGTGACCCTCTACACCAAATACTCGCAGGCGCTAAATTACGTGCCGGGGACACGCAATCGCCTCACGTTTGTGTTGGTTGGAGTCAAGGACGGGGAGAGTGCTGAAAGTGTAGCGCAGGCGATAGAAGATCAGACCGGCCTCAAAGCTGAAACCCGCGAGGAATTTGCCCAGGCCGGGATTGACTTCATAATTGAGAACACTGGCATTCCATTGAATTTCGGGATCACCGTAGCTCTGGGCTTTATTGTAGGCGTAGCGATTGTAGGCCTCACTTTCAGTCTCTTTATCCGCGACAACATCAAACAGTTCGGCGCTCTCAAAGCCATTGGAGTAACCAATGGTAAGATCGCGACCATGGTCGTCTCACAAGCCACAATGGTGGGCTCCATTGGCTATGCGCTCGGTGTTATTGGAACGGTGCTGTTCATCTACGGCTTTTCCGGTGTGCCCACATTCAAGGGCTTTTACATCCCCTGGCAAATCCCGTTTGTGAGCCTTGCCGCAGTCATTGTGATCCTATCGCTCACCGGCTGGATTTCGCTGCGCAGTGTTATGAAAACCGAACCCGCCGCGGTGTTCAGGTGAGTCCCGAGTAACTCAAGGTGAGTGAAATGAACCAGATGAAGCCCATCACCATGGATACCAGTGCCATCGGCGGCTGCTCCCCTGAAGCCGCCATTTGTGCACGCGGGATTGTACGTGACTTTCAGGCGGGCCAGTCAACCATCCGGGTCCTTCACGGGATCGATACAGATATCAAGCCCGGTGAAATGACCTTCGTTGTCGGTGAGAGTGGCTCGGGCAAGACGACACTCATATCAATCATGTGCGGAATTCTCTGGCCAACCGAAGGCGAGGTAAAAGTCTTTGGGACCGATATTTACAAGCTCTCAGACAGCGAGCTCGTCAATTTCAGGCTCGAAAACATAGGCTTCATTTTCCAGCAATATAACCTCATCCCCTCGATCGACGCAGCGGCCAATGCAGCTGTTCCCTTGATCGCCAAGGGTATGGCGGTCGAAGAAGCACGCAACAAAGCCAAGGTACTGCTGGAAAAACTCAATATCGGCGATCAGGCCGAGAAACTTCCCAATCAGCTTTCGGGCGGCCAGCAACAACGTGTCGCCATCGCGCGCGCTTTGGTGCATGAGCCGCGTCTGGTGGTCTGCGATGAACCCACAGCCGCGCTTGATGCAAGTTCAGGCAGGCGGGTAATGGATCTGCTTCGCGAAGTGGCTGTGGCCGAAGACCGCGCCTGCATCATCGTGACCCATGATAACCGTATTTTCGACCTCGCTGATCGTATCTTGGTGCTGGAAGACGGCCTCGTCACGCATGACGGGACCGATATGCCAGAAGGTCACTAATTCGCTCTCCTCTCTCCTCCAACTGAGATATCATCATGGCACTTCTCCCCTCCAACCTCAGTTTTTCGCGACAAGTTCTGCCCGTTCTTGCCGTCATTGGGATCGCTTTCGCGGTGGTCTACATTGCTTTCGGCCTGCCCGATCGCTCGATCGCGGCACCGACCAAAGAACCGCCCAAAGCGACCGGCGAACTTGCCGATACGGCCCGTGTTGCGGGTTCTGGTATCGTTGAACCTGCAAGCGAAGTGATCGACATTGGTTCGGCTTTGTCTGGCCTGGTAACGGATGTGCGTGTGGCTCCAGGCGACCGCGTCGAAAAAGGACAACCGCTGTTTCTGGTCGATGCCCGCTCTGCGCGCGCGCAGCTGTCAGAGGC
>JBCDKX010000078.1:0-13414 GCA_038746055.1 Pseudomonadota bacterium | reverse complement strand
GGCGCAACTCCGATTGAGTCGCGGGTGAACACAATCCTATCGCCCACAATGGGCGTTAGATTGCCAATATGCGCTTCATTTCCGGCAATCAGGTTGAGTTCCCTGACGTCACCGGTTTTGGGATCAATCCGGAAAGCAGGCACATCAAGCACATCGAGAGCGGTCGCGAAGATCGATTTACCGTCGTCACTCCAGGCTATTCCGTCAAAAGACAAATCTGTCGCAGAGGTAAGTGCGCGGACTTCCCCTGTTTCGAGGTTACGCAGATGCACAACCATGCGATCTGATTCATACCCCGGACGATCCATTGCCAGATAGGCTAAGGTTTTTCCGTCGGGTGAGGGTGCTGGGTTTGAATCATGAGCCTGATTTTCTGCGGTCAGCTCTACGGCTGCATCGCTCGACAGGTCTGACCAATAGATATCAAGATCAGTCGACGTAGGTTCGGCATCGTCCGCACGACGCGCGACGAAGTAAACTCCTGATCCGTCTGGTGCCCAGGCAATATCTTCCGCGCCACCAAATGGCTTTGTCGGGGTGTTGCCGATCCCCTTGCCGCCATCAACAGCGACGCCATCGCCCACGGCTTCGCCATCCATCAGATCGAATACGAAAACGCGGTTTATTAAATCGGGTTCAACCCAGTGATCCCAGTGGCGATAAAACCCTCCATCACCAACATAGAGGCGACCCGAGCCTCTTTCTTCTCTCCCAGGCACACAGCCAAAGCGCTTACAATTCCGGCCGACAGCGGCCCAAAGTGCTATTTTGTCGCCGCTGGGGGCGATTTTGAAGCCAGCGATCTCGGTGCCTGGAACGTCTGCGACTGGGATTGGGCTTGTCACATTGCCATTGCCCTCAAGCGCTATCCTCCAAACACGGGAGCGCGGCTCTGCCTCTTCATCGGGGTGCTCAGAGCTAATGAAATAGAGGAAATTGTCTGGCCCAAAGCTCAAGGAATGCCCGGCAAGACCGAGCTCAAATTCACGCGGTGCGCTTCCTGGAGTCCGAAGATCGAGCAGGTAATGCCTGGGCGCGCGAGTTAGAGTGTCTGGGTCAGTGTAGGTCACTGAGTAGACCGCGTACACTCCATCAGGGCTAACAGTTGGTGAGCCTAGCCGAGGCATGACAATAAGATCATGTGCACGCATTGGTGGCTTGGTCACGCCAGGAATGTGACCCTCTTTGGCCGGATGTGAATGATGATCAGCTGCCAGCGGAGTGGACACAAGCAACGGCGCACAAACAAAAGCACGAAGTTTTTTCAGAGAAAGCATGGCGCAAAAGCTAACGCCAACGTTCAAATGTTTCCAGCGAAACCGCTGCTATTCTAGCTTTGTTTTGGGCTCGAGGAGTCAGCTGCGTTTTCCAGCGATGCGGGTAATCTCAGCCTGAACCATTTTCTCGACCATGTCCGGCAGGTTCTTATCAAGCCATTCAGCAAGCATGGGCCGAAGCAATTCACGCGTCAGTCCTTCGAGAGAAGTTTCTCCTGAGCGCACAATCTGCGGCTTTGCACCAGGTTCGGCAAGCATCGCGAGGGCTGCCAGGTTTTCCTGCATTGCGCCCACGGTCTCTTCGGTAATCAGTGGTTGATCCTCTCCGGCTTCAATTTCAACCGAATCTGAGATTTCAAGCTCAGTTAGATCAAGAACTTCGTCTGCCAGAATTTCATCATTGCTTTCGCTCGGATTGCTAGCAGCAAGTTCTTCGCTCTCTGCTTTCATACGGCGCTTCGCATTGGCAGCGGAGGAACGGTTGTCGCGCTCCATCACATTCTTGATCGACTCGAGAATTTCTTCGACCGAAGGTTCACCGCTCTTACTCACCAGACTACCCCGTTAATACGTTAGCCACTACGAATCGCACCTTACGGTGCTTCGTTGGCATTCAATACAGGTCCAATGAAGTCTTCGGCGGCTTCAATGTCAACGGTTCTGGTCGATTTTGGCGTAGGTTCTGGGTCTCGATCCCAATCCCAGATTTTGCCCCGAACTCGCTCATAATTGACTTGGGGGTCATAGAGCGGGCCCCCGGTATCAAGGTTCAGGTCGCGCGCTTCGGCTTTACCCATGGCAGCCAGCAGAGTGAAGCCTGCCACATAGGCGTTACGCCTTGCCGTTACGAGATTGGCTCTGGCGTTAAGCAGTTCTTGCTCCGCGTTAAGCACGTCGATGATCGTGCGATTGCCGATCGAGTTTTCCGCGCGCACACCCTCAAGGCTCACCTCAGCTGCTTCAACCGCAGCTTTGGAGCTTTCGATGACTGCATTTGAGGCCTGCCAGTTCTCATAGGCTGCACGAGTCTGCTGGATAATGTCGCGCTCTGTCGCGATAACTTGTTCAAGTGCTGCACTTTCACGCGCACCCGCTTGCCTTTGGCGAGCTGCAATCAGGCCCCCTTGGAAAATCGGAATTGTAAGCCGAACGCCGGCATTGGCGGTTGTTTCACTTTGAGCAAATTGCGCTGCAACCGGGCCTCCGAGCGTACCGAAGAAATCGCTGTAATCGCCGTTGGCAAACAAACCGACGGTGGGCTGGCGCCCTGCTCCTGCGACCTCTGTATCATAACCTGCCGCCTCTGCACGCTCTTTGGCGGCGATCAAATCGGGATTGCTTTCGAGTGCGGTCACAACTGCCATACCCACTGTCTCAGGCAAGCCGGGCAACGGTGGAGGCGCTTGTAAGTCAATCGGCGCACCGCCAACGAGTTCGATGTAGTTCTCTCGAGCTCCCACCTGATTTGCATAGGCTGTGCGAAGCTCACCTTGCGCTACAGCAAGTCGCGAACCAGCTTGGGCAACATCCGTGCGCGTCAAATCGCCGATTTCAAAGCGATCGCTGGTGGACTGAAACGTGACTTCAAGCACTTCAACTTGATTGGCTGCCAGCTCGGTGAGAGCTTGGGTGCGCAGAACATCCATATATGCAGCCACCGTCTGACTGAAAATCGCGCTTTCTGTGCCGCGTAAATCCGCCTGTCCTGCTGTTACTCGCTCCCTTGCCGCTCGCACACCATTGCGCACCGCACCACCAGAATAAACCGGGACCTGAAGCAGAGCGTTGACGCCCAGATTGCGCTCAGGAGCGTTAAACGAGTTGGCTGATTGTCTCAGAAACTCAATATGAGTGGCTGTCACGGTGGCATTGGGAAGCCCGGCCGCGCGCTGTTGAGGCACATCCTCATCGACTGCTCGTTGGTTTGCCCGTGCCGCCTCAAGGGTGGGGTTAGTGTTGTAAACCGATGCCAGAGCATCGCGCAGAGTGTCGGCCTGTGCGCTGCTCGCCGCCAATGCGAATGCTGCAGCGCTTGTGCAGGAGATAGCCCGAAGAGCTCGGTCAAAGAGAGGGTATGTCTTCACAAAAAGGTCCATTCTTATGGTTGGCCAATGGCAAAACCGCAGATTTCTTCGGGAAAAAGCGATTTCTCAGCCCGCTCGACGCCGGCGATCTCATTGCTGCCCCTTATCACATTGCCCATAAATTCTCCGAGGCGCTGTATTATTTCTATAATACAGTCCGTCAACCCTTCGTAGACCCCGTCAGTGAGACTTCCAAGGCAATAGCTAAATCGCGCGAGCTTCCCTTTGACCTGTTGCGATTAGGCGTCATATGGGGCGCTACAAATGTCCGGGAGACCGGATCGACCGAAGAATGGAGGGTTTCGATGAGTGACATGGCCAATGCAGGTGAGGCTGGGCCCGGCGATCAGCGTGCTGTCAACAATGATGGAGCAATTTTTGGCGCGACTGGCAGCGTACGGATTGAGACGGACTCTCTGGGTGAAGTGGCAGTTCCGATTGATGCCCACTGGGGAGCACAATCGCAGCGAAGCCTCTATAACTTTGCGATCGGAACAGAGACTATGCCAGACCCCCTGGTACGTGCGCTCGGTATTCAGAAACAGTCCAGTGCGCGCGCAAATATGGAACTGGGTGTGCTTTCAGCAGAACTTGGCGATGCAATTGTTGCGGCGGCTGGCGAAGTAATTGATGGGACGCTAGCCGATCAATTTCCGTTGAGCGTGTGGCAAACTGGTTCTGGGACTCAGTCCAATATGAACGCAAACGAGGTGATTGCGAGTCGCGCGAATCAAATCCTGACGGGTCTTCATGGCGGAAAGGAGCCCGTACATCCCAATGACCACTGCAATATGGGGCAAAGCTCGAATGACACCTTTCCAACCGCCATGCATATTGCGGCGGGCTGCGAAACTATTGAGCAGCTGATTCCTGCGCTTCAGCATCTCCATTCAGCGCTTGATGCCAAAGCGACGGCCTATGCCGATATCGTAAAGATTGGCCGCACTCACCTGCAGGACGCGACCCCATTGACCCTGGGTCAAGAGTTTTCGGGTTATGCGAAGCAGGTCGAATATTCCATTGCTCGGATCGAAAACTCGCTTCCCCGAGTGCTTGAGCTTGCCCAGGGTGGTACAGCTGTTGGGACCGGTATAAACTCTAAGGCTGGCTTTGCCGAAAAGTTTGCTACTCATGTGGCTGATATCACCGGTCACGCCTTTGTCACCGCGCCTAATAAGTTTGAAGCACTGGCCGCGCATGATGCATTGGTGGAGCTGTCGGGCGCTCTGAACTCGACCGCAGTTAGCTTGATGAAGGTTGCCAATGACATTCGTCTTCTGGGTTCTGGACCGCGTTCAGGGCTAGGAGAGATCGCGCTTCCTGCTAATGAACCGGGCTCTTCGATCATGCCGGGCAAAGTCAATCCTACACAATGTGAGGCGCTGACGATGGTTTGCGCTCAAGTCATGGGGAATGCCACTACGGTCTCAGTTGCCGGTTCGCACGGTCACTTAGAGCTCAATGTCTTCAAGCCAGTGATGATCTACAATGTGCTCCAGTCTGTTCGCTTGCTATCAGATGCTTCGCGCAGCTTTGCTGACAATTGTGTTGTCGGTATCGAGGCCAACCGAACCCGAATTGATCAGCTGATGAATGAGAGCCTGATGCTGGTTACTGCACTGAATCCCCATATCGGCTACGACAACGCGGCCAAGATCGCCAAGAAAGCCCATGCCGATGGCACAACGTTAAAGGAAGCCGCACTTGAGCTGGAATTGCTCACTGAGGAGCAATTTGCTCAGTGGGTAGTCCCAACCGATATGATCAAACCTAGAGGCTAGGGTAGCGATCAGCGGCATGCGCGCTTTTGTAACGCTCGTCCAAGACCGCGTACCATTCGACCAAATGAGCTTGGGAGCCGACGATCGGTTGGCGCTTTTGCTCGTGAAGCGCTAGACCGCATGGCCAAGATGGATTTGAGCCGCACACCTGAAGCGCCCGCGAAAGAAGGGATCATTAGCGTACCGTTTCGATCGGTGCTGACCTCCATCGTGGTCATGTGGGGAGCATATTTCCTCTTGGTTACGCTTCGCAGTTATGTCTTTGATCACGAAATGCAGGCAGAGTTGGCCGCGCGGCGTTTTCTGCTCACCCTTGCCGGTATCGGTCTAACTTTAGTTCTATGGTCGCTCTTGCGCCTTGTTGATCGGCAAGCTTTGTGGATTAAGATTGGCGCAGCGAGCTTATTGGCAATCCCGGTCGCGGTGGCGATTGGTCACGTCAACAATCTCGTTTTCAAGGACATAAGGGCGCAGTATCTCCAGAATGAGGCTAGGGAGCGTGGCCTGCGCTTCGATGAAGAAGGCAATTTGCTCTTTGATCTTCCGGAAGGGACGTCACTCGAAGCACCTGGCGGTGAAGATGCCAATGCCTTTAATCGATCTGAGTCGCTGCTGATCGTCTCAGCTGAAGAGACTCAGGATTCCTGGCTTTCTCTGGTTGAGATCGCACTGGGCCGGTATTTTCTCTTGCTTGCTTGGGCGTCAATCTATTTTGCCTTACTCGCCGGGACTCAGGCCAGAACTGCAGAACGGAGAGAGCAACAATTTCGTTCTGCTGCCAAAGCTGCTGAGTTGCGCTCGCTGCGTTATCAGGTGAACCCTCATTTCCTATTCAATACGCTGAACTCGCTTTCGGCTTTGGTAATGACAGGTAAGACCGACCAAGCGGAGCGTATGATCCAGACTATCAGCCGCTTCTATCGCCATAGCCTTGCGGATGAGCCCACGAGTGATGTTACGCTCAAAGACGAGTTTGATCTTCAAAAGCTCTATCTTGATATCGAGGCAGTGCGTTTTCCTGAGCGCTTAAAGCCAGTCTTCGACCTACCTGAAGATTTGGAAGAGGCGCGTGTACCCGGCATGATACTTCAGCCACTTGTCGAAAACTCGGTTAAATATGCCGTTTCGGCTGTGACCCGTCCCGTCACTGTCACTCTGGCCGCCCATGAAGAGTTTGACCGGCTGGTAATCACTATCAGTGATGACGGTCCAGGAGTACCGGAAGGTGCACCTCACGGTTTCGGCATCGGCCTGGCGAATGTGAGTGATCGCTTGGAAGCACGCTTTGGTTCAGATATCGGTTTTACCTCGACCCCTATTCCTGGGGGGTATCGGACAGAAATTCGTATTCCACTCACACAGCCAAGAAAGAGGTGACTTTTGGTCAAGGCTGAAAGCGATGACGCTGAAATTCAACTTCGTACCCTGATTGTCGATGATGAGCCTCTCGCGGTAGAGCGCATTCAAGTGATTTGCGCTGAGCTACCAGCCATCAGTGTAGTGGGAACAGCAAGCGATGGCGCAGCGGCTTTGCGTTTGGCTGAAAAGCTTAAGCCGGATCTTGTGTTGCTCGATATGACAATGCCAGAGCTTGATGGTCTTGGCGTTGCGCGCAAGTTTGCCGGGGAAGACAATCCTCCGGCCGTCATATTCGTTACTGCGCATGATCACTTTGCGGTGGAAGCATTCGACCTTGAGGCGATTGACTATGTTTTGAAGCCCGTTTCTTCGGAACGACTGGATCGCGCGATTGAGCGCGCAGTGGCGAGAAAAGGTGAGCGAAAGTCATTGCCAAGCAAATGGTTAGACGAGCTGTGGGTTCCCCATCGTTCGGAATTGTTGCGTATCGCCGTTAGTGAAGTGCATCAGATCGATGCAGAGCGCGACTATGTCCGATTGCATGTTGGCGATCCGAGCAAAAGCGCGGAAAGTGGGCGTTCCTATTTGTTGCTTCAGACGATCGCTGGCCTTGAAGAACGCCTTGATCCTGAAAAGTTCATCCGAATCCACCGATCAACTATATTGCGCCGCAACAATATCCGAGGTCTCAGGCATGATGGTCTTGGCGTTTGGTCGGCCGAGCTGCAAAATGGTGATGCACTGCGCATCGGCAGGACTTACCTTTCCAAAGTTAAGGCGATGGCTGGACGCTAGAGCCCGGCCAATAGGAGAACCCGCTGTTGAAATAGCAGGGCCTCAGTTCAAAAAGAGGCGGCCCGAACCCCGGGACTGAGTAGGGTTCGAGCCGCAATGTCTGCACTCGATTGGAGTGCAGGAGTAAAACGCGTCCTAACCGCCGCGTCGCTGATCTGCCATGATGGCCGCCACTTGTTTTTTGGCACTCGCACGAGCATTGGCGAGACATGCATTTAACTGTGGTGATCGAATGCGCGTGCCAGAGCGGTGCTCGTGCTCGCTGCAAACGCTGCGAACTGCAGACTCAATGCGCTGTTCGAGGCGTGCTTGGCCTTGCGCGGTATTGAGGTTGAGATCTGTATAGGTGATGCCTTTGGTCGGCACATCCGTGTCACTAGCGAGCACTGGGCTGGTGGTGAAGGCGAGCGCCAAGGTTGCGCTAACCACTGCGAGGGTTTTCATATCTACTCTCCATCAAAGCAGCGACGGCGGAGTTCGAAGGGGGTCGAACCGGGGATGCCAACCGTCCTGCTGTGATGAATAAATAGCTTTCGAGCTCCTACCCGTCATTCGCTGCTCGACGAAACCACTTGTAGTCGTCGATTGGTGGCATCGAAAATGACGGAGGATACTGTCTGACGGACAAACTGCATATTTGAAAGGACGAGCGCATTCGCCATATTGCATACTGTGATTTGGGTCCTCGCCATTACTTTTCTGCTCGGGATTGGGAACTTTGCGCTACACAGCGCAGTGCTCAAAAGCCGACATCCTTTGCTAGAGCAAATGCCCGATTTTCTTCACCTCCTGGGAGGACGGCTGTCACTATTGGCGGAGTTTCTTATACTGCTTGCAGCCATGCTTTTGATAGCCAATGGCTGGCAAACCTTGGCTTGGGCCTATGGTGGATACAGCATTTTGAATGCTATTTCGGCGTGGTTGGTTTTGTCACGCAGGATATGAAATTGCGGTTGCTCTTGATCATGCTTTGCGATCCCGCTTGGGAATGCTCCCAATGACAACGCGTTTGTTTCATATCAGCGATGTGCATTTTGGGGTCGAAGATCGCGCCGCGCATGATGGTTTGACGAAGGCTGTGCAGGAAGAACGCCCCGATGCACTTGTTTGCACCGGGGATGTCACGCAGCGCGCGACGCGGGCACAGTATCAGGCGGCAGCAGATTGGTTTGGTCAATTCGACGTTCCGGTTTGGGTTGATCCAGGCAATCACGATATGCCGTATCACAATCTGTGGGAACGCTTCACGCGGCCTTACGAGCGTCACAATAAACTGCGCGAAGCGGTTGCAGTCGATCATTTCGAGACCGAAGATGTTGTCCTTATCCCGCTTAAGACCACTGTTCGCTCACAAAATCGCTGGCCGTGGTCTGATGGGCATGTGACGGCGGCGGCTGAAGCCCGCACTGCCAGAGCGCTTGAACGCTACAAAGGTGATCCGCGTCATTTGATTGTGACCGCGCATCATCCTTTGCATGGGCCAAGGCCAGATGGGCCTAATCCAACCATTCGCGGTGACGAAGCGATGGCAACGCTAGCATCGCAAGGCATGAATGCGGTTTTAAGTGGCCATATCCACCGGCCGTTCGATGAAATTCGGTCAGTTTCGAACTGGTGTACACATATGATCGGGGCGGGGACACTTTCGACCCGACTGCGCGGCGGAATTCCACCATCATACAATGTGTTGACCTGTAAAAAGGGAGAGCCCATCAAGGTTGAAGTCAGGGAACTTTACCGAGGCTGACATTAACCTCGCGCTCACTAAATTTAACCCTTCTTGGAGGTTCGTACTTAACATCTTCCTACCGATAATAACGGCAGTTTTGGTTGGCTCTAGTTTGACGATGAAGCAGTCGATGGAGTGCGTGTAATGGATCTGTTGAAGGCGATGGGCCTCAGCGCCTTATTGACCGGCTGTGTTGCTCTGGTGATTGGTACGCAAGGCACAAGTGGGGGAAGCCTCGCCATCTATGCGATAAGCTATGAAGGTTTTCGCTTCTTCTGGTCTTGGCCCGTTTTTATCTGCGGCAGTGGCCTTGCCTGGGGCATTATGTTTCTGCAACGGTGAGCGATAACTACTGACACATTACTGACACACAAAAGAGGCGGCTCCCACCCGGGGCCGCCTCTTTGTATCCGAGAAGGTCTGAAACCTAACGCTTCGAGAACTGGAAGCTACGACGAGCTTTTGCGCGGCCGTATTTCTTACGTTCAACCACACGGCTGTCGCGGGTGAGGAAACCAGCGGCCTTCACTGTGCTGCGCAGCTCTGGCTCATACTTTGTAAGCGCCTGGCTAATGCCGTGTTTGACAGCCCCAGCCTGACCCGACAGCCCACCACCCTTGACGGTAGCCACTACGTCATATTGACCGGTACGCTCGGTGATGCCGAAAGGCTGATTGATGATCAGACGCAATGTCGGGCGCGCGAAGTACACTTCCTGATCCTTGCCGTTGACCGTAATTTTACCGGTGCCGGGTTTCAGCCACACGCGCGCGGTCGCATCTTTGCGGCGACCGGTTGCATAGGCGCGGCCTTGTGTGTCGAGCTCTTGCTCACGCAGTGGTGCAGGCGGGTTGCTCGCTGTATTTTGTGCGATTTCCGCGGCATCTGCAGCAGGGGCATCGCCAGCAATGTCCTTAAGATCAGCGAGATCGGAGACAGTGTTGTTTTCGTCAGCCATTATGCAGACACCTTATTCTTACGGTTCATTGAGGCAACGTCGAGCACGCTGGGCTTTTGGCCATCATGCGGGTGCTCGGTGCCAGCATAGAGGTGGAGTGCTTTCATCTGTGCCCGGCCCAAAGGACCGCGCGGAATCATGCGCTCAACGGCCTTTTCAAGCACTCGCTCGGGAAAACGCCCTTCCAGAATTTTCTCAGGTGTAGTTTCCTTGATGCCGCCGGGGTGCCCGGTGTGCTTATAGTAGACTTTATCAGTGTTCTTCCTGCCGGTGAACTTCACCTTGTCGACATTGATAACGACGACGTGATCGCCGCAATCGACATGTGGAGTGTAGCTTGGCTTATGCTTGCCGCGCAGGATATTGGCGATGATCGATGCAAGGCGACCAGGTACAAGACCGTCGGCATCGATGATATGCCAGTTCTTTTCGACCTCTGCCGGTTTCACCGACGCGGTCTGTTTGCTTAAGCCTTTCATGGCTGATGCATCCTCAAATCAAGGGTTTGCGAAAACTGTTTTGCTCGAAGCCAACCAGTTATGGCGATACAGCTACGAATCGTATCGGCAACCAATTGCTCAAATCACCGAAGAGCCGCGCGTTTGTCGGTTATAGCCCGTTAAGTCAAGCAATTCCGGGCATCTCGCAGGAGGTAAAATAATACCTACCATAGCGCGCTGGCTAAATATCGGTAAGCCGCCAACGTTCGAAAGCGCTTTCAACCGTCTCACCTATCCGGGTTGTGACCCGTCGCTCAGCTCGATCAAGCCATCCTGTTCCGACAGCCCCCTTTGCTTCATAACGCAAAGTGAACTCACCGACCGCACCATTAGGCAGCATGACTGTTTGATCGGAAGTCAAAGGCCCAAGCGATGGGTAAAAAAGATCATCGGGCATGGTATTAAGTGCAAGTGAGTCCGTTAGAGTATCCCCGGTTTGATCTGCACCCATAGTGAGGATGAGCCCGGTTGCTGATAAGCGGATTGGCCACATGCCTGCTGTAACACGCTCTCTTTCAGCTGCGGCCAAACCCAAACGGGAAGGCGAAGCATCGACCGATACCTGCGTTGCTTTACCCAGTACATTTATACCGCGCGATACGCGGACAAATTCCACCTGCCAGCTACGAAACACGCTGAGAAAAGCGCCATCGAAAAACACGTGTTCGATTGCCCTGACCAGCTGCAAAGGGCGGTTGGGTATGGCAAGGATGTCGCCCCCCTGCGCAAAGGCCCCTGTTGAAACGCAGAAAGCCGCCCCGCCTAAACCAGCTAATTGTAGTGTTAATCCGCGACGACTTATCGCTTCCATACTGCCTCCAAGGCATATGTCAGCTGTCGTCTAGCACCCCGCCGAGCCAACCCAAGGTTGCTGGATGTGCTGTGTCACAAACCCATCCAACGATAGCGGGTGTATCATATGGATGACATTCTCCCAATCGCAACGTTGCTTGATCGAGCAGCCCTCCTCTGGTTTTGAGCACCAGCACTGCCTCGGCTTCGGTGTTTGCTTTGCCGTTCCACTCAAAGACTGAAGTGATCTGAGGGATGATGTTGGCACATGCGGTCAGCTTTTCAGACAATAACGTCTCTGCGAGCTCACGTGCAATATCAGGATCGGGGCAAGGGCACCATATTAGTGCGGCTTTGTCCACATTGATCATGTGACAGAACTTCGCTTGCCGTCGGAGTGCATCGCCCAAGCGGTTGAAGCGACGAGCAGTGCTCCGGTCAATTGGTGGGCTGCGGCCAGCCAGAGCTCCACTTCGCTCATAACAGTCGCGATGCCC
This sequence comes from Pseudomonadota bacterium, assembly GCA_038746055.1. Classification (GTDB taxonomy): domain Bacteria; phylum Pseudomonadota; class Alphaproteobacteria; order Sphingomonadales; family Sphingomonadaceae; genus Erythrobacter. The sequence goes on along the minus strand of JBCDKX010000078.1, from coordinate 1,642 downwards.
AGGATGATCATAAAGCCGAAGGCGCTATGAATGGCGATTGAGGCCAGTCGGTCGGTCTTACGCACTCGCCGTGCAAGATAGATGAGCGCGGCCACCGCAACCCATGCCCACCAACGGTGAAGCCAATGGAGCAGGTAGGGGTCATTGGTAAAATGCCACAGAAGGCCCTGGGCGAAGTCAACCGGGGGCAGTAGGCTCCCGTTCATTAGCGGCCAGTCGTAAGCGGTATGGCCTGCATTAAGCCCGGCAACCCATGCGCCGAGCAGCAGTTGGACAAAGAGCACCAAAGCGACACATGCTGATTGGGGGGTGAGCCTTGCAGGGGGTGCACCGTTGCTTGCTAAAGCCTTCAGATCAAGCGCTGTCCAGACCATCCCGGCCAGCAAAAACAACGCTGTGAGCAAATGCGCTGACAAACGGAAGTGACTGACATCAGTCAGGTCAGTGCCAACGCCCGAGTTGACCATGTACCAGCCGAGCGCGCCTTGGCCGCAAATCAGAGCGAACATAGCCAACAAACGCGGCTTGTACCCTTGCGGAATAATGCCCCTCACCCAGAACCAGACCATTGGCAAGAGAAATGCCAGACCGATGATCCGGCCCAGGATGCGATGAAACCATTCCCAGAAATAGATGAACTTGAATTTGGCCAGGTCCATTCCTGCCGGGCCGCTTTCGAACTTATATTCGCCGGTTTGCTGATAGAGCTCATACTCCGCCACCCAAGCCGCTTCAGTCAGTGGAGGAAGGATCCCGGTGACAACGCTCCAGTGGGTAATCGACAGCCCGCTTTCCGTAAGACGGGTGATCCCACCCACCAGCACTATCAAAACAACGAGAAATGCGACTCCATCAAGCCAGCGCGCAAGCACGAGCGGCCGGGCTAAATCGGCGGTCAGCGGTGTTGTTTCGGTGGTAGGAGGGGCAATGGTAGCCATAATCATGCCATAAATGTGAGTGTGAGCCTGTGCAAGCAAGTGCGATTGCGGAAAATCCTGCCGCGTGATTTGCAAGCAAACCCCTAAAGGTGAGGCTTGCACGCTGCGCTTACCCCTCTATTTCACAGGATCATGAGCGACTTGATTTCTATCACACTGAATGGCGAACAGCGACAGACCACAGCTGGAACCATTGCCGCGCTGGTGCGCGAACTGGAATTGGTGCCCGAGAAGGTCGCGGTTGAGCGCAATCGCGAGATCGTCCCGCGTTCAACACTGGAGGAGGCACCTCTTGTTGACGGTGACGCTCTAGAGATCGTGCATTTTGTTGGCGGGGGCGATCACCAGCCGGTCAATAGCGATACATGGGAAGTCGCAGGCCACAGCTTCACCTCACGGCTGATCGTGGGCACAGGCAAGTATAAAGACTTTGAGCAAAACGCGGCCGCTGTGGAGGCTAGTGGAGCTGAGATCGTCACTGTTGCGGTGCGCCGAGTCAATGTGACGGACCCCAAAGCGCCCATGCTCACCGATTTTATCGACCCCAAGAAAGTCACCTACCTCCCCAATACCGCTGGCTGTTTTAACGCCGATGATGCCATCCGCACGCTGCGGCTGGCGCGCGAGGCCGGGGGTTGGGATCTTGTCAAACTGGAAGTGCTAGGCGAAGCTCGCACGCTTTACCCCAATATGAAAGAGACCCT
>JBCDKX010000077.1:0-13475 GCA_038746055.1 Pseudomonadota bacterium | reverse complement strand
GGCGCATGAGCTGAGGCTCCCCATCATCAAGATGATCGATGGCACGGGCGGTGGCGGCAGCGTCAAAACGCTCGAACAGATCGGCGCGACTTACATCCCGGCGGTTCCGGGCTGGGGGGATACAGTCAAGAACCTCGACACCGTGCCGGTGGTGGCTCTGGCGCTTGGCCCGACCGCTGGTCTTGGCGCGGCGCGCATTGCGGCTAGCCACTATTCGATCATGGTGCGCGGGCTCTCGCAACTCTTTGCAGCAGGTCCCGCCGTGGTCGATGGTCTGGGCGAAGCCTACAAGAGCTCGCAGGACCATCAACAGGCCAAGGAAGAGCTTGGCGGCGTCGACATTCACACCCGCAATGGCGTGGTCGATGATGAGGTCGTAAGCGAGGCCGAGGCATTTGCACGGGCGCGCTACTTCCTCTCCTTTATGCCCGAACACGTGGGCCAACACGCCCGCCGCGCAGAGCCAACGGACCCCGCAGACCGCCGCGAGGAAGCGCTGCTCAGCCTTGTGCCGCGCGATGACAAACAAGTTTACTCCATGCGCCGCGCAATGGATTTGATCCTCGATAAGGGCACCGTGTTTGAGATTGGCAAGAACTGGGGCCGCGCGGCGATCACCGCGCTCGCCCGCCTCGACGGCTGGCCCGTCGCGGTGGTGGCAAGCGATCCCAGCTATCTTGGCGGTTCATGGGAGGCAAAGACCAGCGAAAAGGTCGAGCGTTTCGTCAAACTCGCCGACCAATTCCGTCTGCCGATCGTGCATCTGGTTGATAACCCAGGCTTTATGATTGGGCGCGAGGCGGAAATGGCGGGCACGATCCGCTATGGAGTGCAAGCGATGAATGCGATCTACCGCGCTACAGTGCCGCTCGCCAGCGTCGTCATGCGCCGCGCCTATGGCATTGCGGGCAGCGCGATGAGCAATGCTGATCTCTACCAATATCGCTATTGCTGGCCCTCTGGCGATTGGGGCAGCCTTCCGATCGCTGGCGGGCTCGAAGTCGCCTACAAGTCCGAAATCGCAGCTGCCGATGACCCTGAGGCAGAGCTTGAGAAGATCAAGGAGCGGCTAACCAAAGTCACATCACCGTTCCGCTCAGCAGAGCTCTTCAACGTCGAAGACATCATCGACCCACGCGATACGCGGCCGCTGTTGTGTGAATTTGTAGATCTGGCATGGCGCAAGCTCAGAGCAGAAGGCTGACTTCCCGCTCTCGTCCTACTCGACTTGAACAGCGATCAGAGGAAAGCGGGCCCTTGGGCCAAATATCAGGATTGTGACGACGAAGCGCCTGGTGCCGCCAGACTGAAACTTTCATCAGTGGCCATGCGCGCGGCCATGGCCTCATTTATGAAATCCCACACTTGCTTGTCAAAGCCGGGATCAAGTTGGCCTTCGCCCTCTCCAGCCCAGTTATCCATGTCTTCATACATCCGCATGGTGCCATCCCACATCTCAGGCGTAAACATCTCGGCCATCGGTTTGAGCAGAGCGTTCCATTCGTCAACAAAGTTCTGAGCCACCGCACTATCGGGTTCGAGCGGGAGCGCATCCTTGATACGACCCCCTAAATCCTTCCACTTCGCAGCATCAGCCTCCGGATCATAGTCGGCTGGAAGCTCCGCCCATTTTTGAGCCCATTCGGCTTTTTGTGCGGGACTGAAATAGCGGTCTGTAACTTCCTTCCATTCCTTTGGTTCCTGTTCCATCATTCTATCTCCACTTTCGATCAGCGAGCAGAATGTCGCGGCATCGAGCGGCTCGCTACGGGCGATGCGGGACAGTGCAAAACTTATGCGAGAGCGGGCTCGGTCGATCTCGCTGGCTTGCTCATCAAGCATGGTGAGCTGAGCATGAAGCAGGTCGGTAAGGTTGATCACCTTGCCATCGAACAGCCGCTTAATCTGCGATAGGCTGAGACCTGCTGATTTAAGCACAATGATTTGATGCACCCGTTCTAACTGCGCAGTACCATAGAAGCGCCGACCGCTGTGACTGCGCAGCGGATGCAGCAGACCACGCGCTTCATAAAAGCGCAGCGCGCGACTGGTCAGGCCAGTGCGCTGGACAAGCTCTCTGATATCGAGCGTCTCATTAGGAAACGAATCATCCATGCGCCCCTTATGCCGCTTGACGTTGGGTCAAGCGCAAGGGCCTGTTTATTCAGCGGGGAGATTGGGCCGCGTGAACAGCCTGCCCTTTTCGCTCAGTAGCACAAAGGCGAGGCTCGCCAGCGAACACAGTACCATTGAAAGGGCTAAGGGCAGCGCGGTCCCATCATAAACTGCCCCGATCAATGCCCCCAAGGCGCCGCCTGTGCTCATCCGGAAAGCAGTGTGAACCGAGCTTGCTGCACCGGCAATATGCTGAAACGGCTGCATCGCAATCGAAGTAAAGTTCGCGCCCACAAAGCCCAGCATCGCCATATTGAAACTGAGTAGCGGCAAGAACTCCCACAGTGTTTGCTCACCATCACTGGCCGACCACAATTGCAGGCTTGCTGCGATGATAAATGCAAACAAAGCGCTATGGCTCACCCGGCGCGCGCCAAAGCGTTCAACAATGCGCGAATTGAGGAAGTTGGCGAGCACCATGCCAAGGACCGCTCCACCAAAGATCAGCGCGAAATAGTCGCCCATGCCAAACACTTCATCGAACAGTTGCTGCGAGGAATTGAGAAAGCCGAACAGCGAGCCGAAGACGAGGCTGGAGCCAATCACATAGCCAATCGCCAGCCGATTAGAGAGCGCTTCGCTCATGTTGCGTAGAATTCGTCCTGGCATGATGGGTTGCGCATGTTCAGGCGCGAGCGTCTCTGGCATTCGTAGAAATGCCCAGACACCGACGCCAATCCCCATCAACGACATCACCCCGAAAATCGCCTTCCACCCGGCGAATATCATAATCACTTGCCCCACGGCAGGCGCGAGCAGAGGCACGACGAGGAACGTCATCATTATGAGGCTCATCAGTCGCGCCATGCGGTCTCCGCCGACCCGGTCTCGTACAATCGCGGCTGGCAGCACGCTAAGACCGGCAGAACAAATGCCCTGCATAAACCGCATGGCGAGCAAGCTCTGAAAATCAGGCGCAAACATGCACGCAAAAGAGAAACTGATATGGGCGGTGAGCGATATAAACAGGATGGGACGGCGTCCAAACCGATCGGCTAAAGCCCCCGGGAACAGCGAACCAATCCCCGCGCCGAGGAAATAGAGGCCAATCACCAGCTGGCGGTCATTGCCCGGCGCTGACAGATCACTCGCAATATCGCCGAGCGCAGGCAGCATTGCATCAATGCCAAAGGCCTGCAGGCTCATCAGCATCGCCATCAGCACGATTAACTCGCGCTCACCCAGGGGCTTTGCGCCGGGTTTGAAGGGAATGGAAGCTGACATTTGGCGGCTTTGCACGCTCAGCGGTCCCTTGACCATAATTCTTTTCGCATGCGCACAAAATGGGTGGGCGGGCGCTTGGTTCCATCAGGGTATCCCCGCATGCTTTCTTCAGCGGCCCAAAAGTTCTAGCTTCGCCAATATGGTCGATGCGGCACAAGACGATGATGAAATCCCACAAGAGGCGGCGGGTCTCAGGAAGATCATCCATGTTGATATGGACGCGTTTTTTGCGAGCGTTGAGCAGCGTGATCATTCGGAACTGCGGGGTAAGCCGGTCGCTGTCGGCGGATCGGGAGGACGCGGCGTGGTGGCGGCGGCGAGCTATGAAGCGCGCAAATTCGGCGTGCGCAGCGCTATGCCATCGGTCACCGCCAAGCGGCTGTGTCCGGACCTCATATTCGTGCGCCACCGCTTCGACGCTTACAAAGAGGCGAGCCGTCAAATTCGTGCGATCTTTGAACATCACACGCCGCATGTCGAGCCGCTCAGCCTGGATGAAGCTTATCTTGATGTAACCGAAGACCGCTTGGGGATAGGCTCTGCCACTCGCATTGCCGAACTCATCCGGCAGGAAATCCGCGCCAAGACTAAGCTGACGGCGAGCGCGGGCATTTCCTACAACAAGTTTCTCGCTAAGATTGCGAGCGACCAGAATAAGCCCGACGGCATGTGCGTGATCAGGCCCGGCGATGGCGCGGACTTCGTTGCTAGTCTCCCGATCCGCCGATTTCATGGTGTTGGACCCAAGGCAGAAGAAAAAATGAAGCGGCTTGGCATCGAAACAGGCGCCGATTTGGCAACCAAAGACATTGCTTTTTTGCGCGCAAATTTCGGCTCCTCCGCTGATTATCTTTACCGGGCCGCTCGCGGGATCGATCTGAGGCCGGTGCGGGCTCACCGTGTCCGCAAGTCCGTCGGCGGCGAACGAACCTTTAGCGAGGATATCTCCAGCGGCAGCGCCCTGCGCGAAACGCTAGAAAACATCATCGAGATTGTGTGGGAGCGGATCGAAAATGCGAATGCTCGCGGGAGGACCGTTACGCTCAAGGTGAAGTTCACCGACTTTCAAAACATGACCCGCGCGAAGTCCGTATCGCACTGGGTCGAGGATAAACAAGAGTTTGCAAGGCTCGGTCGTGAACTGCTCGAAGAAGCTCTGCCCCTGCCTATGCCGATCCGGTTGATGGGACTGACCTTGTCCAATCTCGATCATGGGGAGGAAGGGGCCCGCGAGGATAGCGCACAATTGTCGCTCCTTTGAGCTCGCTGCTAAGTTGCCACATTGAGCCATGCGGCAATCCGGCGTTGCGTGGTGTGCCCTAAATCCTCAGGCAGAGCGTCTGCCGGGAAGAACCGCGCCTCGATCACTTCCCGTTGATCAGGGCGCGGGATCGCATCAAGTCTTGCGGTGAAAAGATGCGCCGTATGCGGCGCGCCTGACAACACCTCCTCAAGCGTCGCCAGCTTGGTTAGATCATGCACGTCAACGCCCAATTCCTCGTGCATTTCGCGCGTCGCGCAGTCAGATGGGTCTTCGCGCAGCTTCATCCCGCCACCAGGCAACCCCCATACTTTGGGACCATAGGAGTGCTTGAGCAGCAGCACTTCGCCGCTTCCATTGGTGAGGATCACGCTGACCCCGGCAATCGGCGTTTTACGCCACTTGCGCCAACGGTGCCGGACTTTGTGGGCGAGCGGCAGCAGAGCGCGGTGGAGTGCTGGTGGCAAGGCGCGCTCAATCAAGTGAAGCATGTGACGCGTTGTTTGGCTGCGCTCAACAGTCGCGCAACAGGCAAATCGTGCTCGCCCGCCATGGCAGCCTTGAAAATCTGGAGTTTATCCTCGCCCCTGATCACAAACATCAGCGCATCGCTGTCCAGCAACGCCGGTATGGTCAGGGTGATCCGGTCAAACGGAGCCTCAGGTGGAAGGGGATCGGGAGTGAGACGCCGTATCAGACCGGGGTCATCCACTTGTGGGTCCGTGTTGGGAAAGAGTGAGGCAATATGCCCATCCGCACCCATTCCGAGCCAGCACAAGGCGAAATGAGGAGGCTGAGCCTGCTCGGACAATGTCGCCACGCTTGCGCCCACCGGTTCGAAGATTGCGCGGATCTTGCCGGTGTTCGACGCTGCATGGTCTTCGGAAACGATCCGGTCATCACCCGGCCAAACCGAAATGCGCGACCAGTCGATGTCTGCCTTCACCAGCTGCTCAAAAATTGGAAACGGAGTGGAGCCGCCCGGTACGCTGATGGCAATTTCACCAGCGGCGGTTTTTACCGCATTGGCCAGCTGCCCCGCAATCCACTGCGCAATATCTGCCGCCGTCTGGCCATCAACTAAATTCACATTGTTCATGGGCAAGACATAGCAAAGGGGCCGCCTCCGCAAAGCGGAAACGACCCTTTGACAGCATGAATAGGTTTTCGCTGTGCGTTAAGTCAGCCCAGCTGCGCGTTCAAGAACCACACGCGTTCCTCGGCCTCGTCAGTCCAATCATCAATCAGACCATCCGTTGCGTTGTCTCCAGCGGCCTCGGCAACACCTTTCATGGCTTTGAGACTGGTCACCAGCGCCGCATTGTCATTGGCAAGCTCGACCACCATCTCTTCCGCACCCAAATTCGCTTTGGGCTGATCTTTGATGCGCGCCTGCTCGCTTATCATCCCAAGTGACGTGATCGTCTCGCCTTGCAATTTACGCGCCCGCTCACCGATCACATCGATCTGTGAATGGATTTGCGCTGCCTGCTCATCAAACAGCAAGTGCAGGTCGCGAAAGCGCGGGCCTTTCACGTGCCAGTGAAAGTTCTTGGTCTTGATAAACAGCGCGAAATGATCAGCCAGCAAGCGGTTTAATTCCGCCACCATTTCGGCTTTTGCATTGTCTTTCGGGTCCACCATTTTCGGTCTCCTTTGCTTATCCCTTAAGGGCGCCGACTCTTTGGAAGGTCACCCCCGCTACGAGGAACAAGATAGGAATAAGCCAGCGCCATTTCCCGTGACTAAACCCATTTGCTGTCATCGGTTAAATCGATCAAAGGAACTGAAAACGAGCATTTAATCCGATTACAGCCCCAGCGACACCCGAACAGACCGCAAGCACCAGCCGGATCGCACGCAACGGTATTCTCTGTAAAACCTCAGCCCCGAGCGACCACCCGAGCACCACTGCAGCTGCACCTGCCAACGCCCCTCCGATCAGCGCCGTGGTCGGGAACACTGCCCAGGCAGCAATCGCAAAGATGGCAAAGCGCGCCGCATCCCCCAGTTGGCGAAACACCAACACCGCTCCGATGGCGACATAAGATCTGGTCGGCTCTTTCATGGGCTTGATCTTGACCGGCCAGGCAAGCTCAATCGCAGCGGCGATGAGCGCGAATGCCACCAGCATTTCTGCCGCACGCCGGGGCAATACTTCTGCTATCATCGAGCCTGCATACGCCATCACTGCCGCAGTCGCGATGGCGCAGAAAACACCGATGATAAGCAACGGCAAATTGCGCTCCATCTGCAAAGAAAACTGCGCGATAATAAGCTGTTCACGCCCACCAAGGGCGATCACAAAAGTAAGGATCAGGGCAAGCAAAAATGCGTCCATCGACTGCCCTCTAACATGACAGAAGCAAAATGCATCACAGCAGGGTAGCGCAGCTATGGAAAGCGAGTTAGCGTGCTCTTAAAGGAGCTGAGGAGCGGGAATGAAACTGACTGAAGGAATGGCTGCGGTGGTGACAGGCGGCGCGTCGGGATTAGGACGCGCGAGCGCAGCCGCACTTGCGGAGGCCGGGCTAAAAGTCGCAATATTCGACATCAACCACGAGGCTGGCGAGGAACATGCCGCTGCAATTGGCGGAACCTTCCATCATGTCGATATCACCTCCGAAGAGAGCGTTGAGGCGGGCTTCGCTGCGGCGCGCGCGGCTAATGGACAAGAGCGGGTCACTGTTCACTGCGCCATGGCATCAAAACGCGGCAAGACCATTAGTTTCGACAAAAGCACGGGCGGTTACAAGCGGCTTCCGACCGAAGATTATGCCTTTGGCGCTGAGGGCATTCTGGTCGCCAGCTACAGGATCGCGAGCATCTCGGCGCTGGGCATGGCCAATAGCGAGCCGTTGAATGAGGACGGCGAGCGCGGTTCGATTACTCTCACCGCCAGTGTCGCCGCCCAAGATGGACAGATCGGGCAAGTCATTTATGGTTCGTGTAAGTCGGGTGTGAACGGTTTGGTGCTGCCAATGGCGCGCGACTTGATGGACCTTGGTATCCGGGTAAACTCAGTCATGCCCGGGATTTTTGCGACCCCGCTTATGCTCGGGATGAAGGACCGCAATCCGCAAATGTGGGACCAATTGAACGCGAGCGTCCCCTTCCCCAAGCGATTGGGTGAACCGGAGGAGTTCGCCTCACTTATCTGTGAGATTGCCCGTAACAGTTACATCAACGGCCACCAGTTCCGCCTTGACGGCGCGATCCGCATGCCGCCGAAGTAAGCCAGAGGTTAAGTCAAATGAACGTTGAGTTTTCACCCGAACTCGAGGCCTTCCGCAGGGAAGTCGCCGAGTTTTTTGCCACTGCCCCAACACCTGCAATTCGTGAGGCTGGGCGCAAAACCACCAGCGTGTTTGCACCGTTCGATCAATGCATGGAGTGGCACCAAATCCTTGCTAAAAAGGGCTGGTCTGCGCCGCATTGGCCGGTGGAGCATGGCGGCACGGGCTGGAGCGTGGAGCAGCGTTTCATTTTTGCTGAGGAGTATCGCAAAGCCGATCTGCCGCCGCTTCTGCCGCAAAGTCTTGGCATGGTGGGACCGCTGCTGATCGACATCGGTACAGAGGAGCAGAAGGCTAAATATCTGCCACCGATCCTCAATGGTGAAGACTTCTGGGCGCAAGGCTATTCCGAACCAGGCTCAGGCTCAGACCTTGCCTCGCTGCAATGCCGCGCAGAACCCGATGGGGATGATTACATCATTAACGGCTCCAAAATCTGGACCACATATGCTCATCACGCCAACCGCATGTTTATGTTGGTGCGCACCGACAACTCGGGGAAGAAACAGCAGGGGATCACCTTTCTTCTGCTCGACCGGGTCGATTATCCTGGCATGGAAATCCGTCCCATTTATGGGCTCGATGGGTTCCCCGAACAATGCGAGGTGTTCTTCGACAACTGCCGTGTGCCGCAATCGGGGCGCGTGGGCGAAGAGAACGATGGGTGGAGTGTCGCCAAGCATTTGCTGAAACACGAGCGCGGCGGGTCAGCGGCTTCACCCACACTGGTGCGCTATCTCGACCGTGCGAAAGAGGCGGCTGCAACAACCCCCTCACCCTTCGGAGGCATGCTCTCCGAAGACCCCGTTTTCCAAAGCGAGTTTGGCGAACTTCATGCGGACGTCGCCAGTCTTGGACATATGGAGAAACTCGCAATCAGCGGGCATTCGATTGCGCAGGATCCTGCGTACCCATCGCTCAATAAGACCATCAATTCAGAGCTGCTGCAGCGCGCCTCAACCCTGATGAGCCAGGTCTCTGGCGTGGGCGGATTGGCGCGGCAATTGGAGGCTTTGCGCGTAGGTTCGAATGTTGAGCCGCAGGGGAGCGAGTTCGACCTTATCTCGATGCCGCTTTACCTCAACAGCCGCGCCGCCTCGATCTATGCTGGTTCCAACGAGGTCCAGCGAGATTTGATTTCGCGCAGTCTGGCGGCAGGCTGAGGGGACGCAAAGCACATGGATTTCAGCTTCACCCAAGAGCAAGACATGCTGCGCGAGAGTGTCGCAAAGCTGCTCGAACGCAAATATGACTTCGATACGCGCCAGGCGCTTGTGGCATCTGACGCACCTTGGTCGACAGACGTTTGGAATGAGTTTGCGGAGCTTGGCCTTACCCTGCTTCCCTTTAGCGAAGAGCAAGGTGGGCTTGGCGGTTCAGTCGCGGACTGCGTGGCCTTCGCAGGCACCTTTGGCGAGCATTTGGTAGTCGAGCCATATGTGGCTTCTACAATCCTGGCAGGGGGCACTTTGGCGGCAAGCGGTACACCGACAGCACTTACGTGGATCGAAAAGCTGGGCAGCGGTGAAGCAGCACTCGCTTTCGCATATGAAGAGGGCAATGGCACAGCCACGCCCGACCAAATCGCCATGGTGGCCGAGCCCTCCGGTGATGGAGTTACTCTTTCCGGTGAAAAGCGTCTGGTGATCGCTGGCGATACAGCCGATGCGATTGTGGTAGTCGCACGCCGCTCTGACAGCGGCAAACTTGGCTGTTATCTCGTCGAGCAAGGCGCGGCGGGCCTCACCCTACGCCCCTATAAAACCATTGACGGTAGGTCAGCCGCTACGATCCGGTTCGAACTGGTGCCGGTGGCAGCGGAAGCCGTTCTGCTGGAAGATGCAGGCGACGCGCTCGAAGCGATCATCGCCGAAGCGATCATCGTTCAGTCAGCTGAGACGCTGGGCGCGATGAAGGCGCTGCTCACTATTACCGGCGAATATGCCATGACGCGCAAGCAATTTGGCCAACCCATTGGTATGTTTCAGGTCGTTGCGCACCGGCTTGCCGATATGAAGATTGCGTACACCAAGGCGCTCTCAACGCTGACTTATACCACTGCCCTGGCCAATTCCGGCGCCGCAACGCCGCGCGATATCGCCACTCTAAAAGGCCAGATGGGCAAGCTGGGCCGTGAGATTGGCGAGGCTGCAATCCAGACCCACGGCGGGGTCGGCATGACTGATGAACTCAATATCAGCCATTTTCACAAGCGGATTCTCGCGTTCGACGCAAGCCTTGGGAGCTCAGCATACCACCTGCGCAAAGTCGGGCAGATGGCCTAAGTCTCTAGCGGATTCCAAACATAACAACCACCGCTGGCCGCAAGATCAGTTGTCGCTTTGGAGCGCGTTCGTGATGCCTATGACCGAGAATGCCGCGCTCGAAATCGTCGAGACAAACCGCTGCAAATCGGCACCAGGAGCCGTCGAAACGTAGAGGACATCGTCATCGCGAATGGCGAAGTCCTGCATCGCAAACAGGCTGGCGGGATCCGACAGGTTGAGACGATAGATCACCGGCACCCGGCCATCAGCGGTAGCCTGGACGCTATCATCAACACCGGTCGCCAAAGCTTCACGATCTTCCAATCGAAAAACGAACACGCCCTTGACGTCAGCTCGGCCATCATTGAGCCCACCAACCCGGCCCAGAGCCTCCGCCAATGTCAGGCCGGACCCATCGAAAGGCACTTCGGCGCTCTGGCGCACCGCTCCCAATGCAACGAAGCTGAAGGGCTGAAACAGGACGGTAACAACATCATCAGGGAACAGTTGAACATTCTGAGCAGAATCACTGACCACGCGTTGGAGCGGCATAGCAATCACGTCCTCACCCCGAGTGATTTGCACGATTGAGCGGTCAACCGGATTGCGCGTACCCCCGGCGCTAGCAATGGCGTCAAGCACACGCTCGCCGCGCGCGCTAAGGGGCATACGACGGCTTTGCGCGACTTCGCCAATCACCGTTACTGTGGTTTCATTGCGGACCAGACGCACAATCGCCTGCGGATCGTGCGCTCTTCCGCGAAGGCTGCTCACGATCATCCGCTCCACATCACCGGCCTTGCGACCCACCACATTGATCGGACCAACAAAGGGCACCGAGACCGTGCCTTCCTCGCCAACGACCTGTTGGGGAATACCGGCAACGGCGGCCAGTTCGGGAGCAGCGCCAATCCCGGGATTAGCACCGGTTGCCCCAAACAAAACGGCGGGCGGTGCTTCCCAAATGGCAATATCAAGCACATCGCCATAGCCGATCAGTTCGACTGATGGAGCCTGGGCTGTGAAGACTTCGGCAAATTCGGACGAACGGCCATATTGATCCAGTCGGGCGAGCGCTGATCCGTCCAACTCGACGATCTCAATCCCCTGACCAACGTAGCTTTGCTCGTCAGCATCGCGAATATCACCGCCTCTGGGCCCGCTCGCGCCAAGGGTTGAACACCCGGCAAGAGCAATCGCGAGGCCAGCAGCGAAAGCTGTCTTGATCAAGCGAGTATTCGCTTGCGGTTTGCGGCTGTTCATCGGCTTACCAATCATTGCATATCGTCCAAGTTCTTTGATGGTCCTACAACAGCTTGGCATAAAGCGCATCAAGACGCTTGCGGTAAGCTGAAGGGGAGAAAAGTTCGGCCTGCGCCTTGCCTTTTGCACTCAATTCCCGGCGCAGCGCCTCATCTGTATCCATCCGGCTAAAGGCTGCGGCAATCGCCTTTGAATCGTACGGATCGACCTGAAGGCCAGCCTCACCAATAACTTCTGGCAATGAACCAGTGTTCGAACCAATCACTGGTGTGCCGAGTGTCATTGCTTCAAGCGCCGGTAGCCCAAACCCTTCGTAAAGCGAAGGAAACAGTGCGGCCTTTGCGCCCCGAATAAGGTTGGTGAGCGTTCCTTGCGGGCAGTATGACAGCTGGATGATGCGGGATTTTCCGTGCTTTCCGCTCTCCTTGACCAGCCGCAGCTCTTCTTCCGATTTCCACGATCGAGCGCCTACCATGACAAGTGGTGTCTCGACCCCGCTTGCAAGATAACCTTCGATCATGCGGTGAATATTCTTCTTGGGCTCAATTGACCCCCAAAAAAGGAAGTAGTCGCGATAGCCAACATCAAAACCACCCTCGACAATACGGGCGACCTCTTCATCGCTGAATTTGAGCAGCTCGTCCGGCAGTGCAACAGACTGATAGGTGTTGGTTACACGGTCTTCCGACACGCCGAGAAGGTCAATGATATCGCGCCTGGAACATTCTGAGACGGTCACAATATGATCAGCGCGCGCAGCGATCCGCCTGACGAGCTTAAGATAGGTGCGCTTATTGTCGAGCGTGGTATACGGAAGGCGCAGGGGCACCAGATCATGCATTGTGTAGATATTGGCAGCGCCCTTCACTCCAATTGGGAGTGGATAGGTCCAATGCGCCAGATCCACCGGCGCTGGCATGTTTACGCGAGAGAACCCACGCCCGATGGCAAAACCAGCATTCGCGCGGTGGAAGATATCCTCGCTGTTGAAAATGCGATTGCAGGTCGGAAGCCGCTCAGCAAAAGCATGCGGCACGACCTTGCCTGAAAAATCAAGCTCGCGGGGGCTGGGATCAAACGGACTACGAGCGCCGCTGCGAATAGCGCGTGTCACTTTACGAAACTTGCCCTTGGGCAGCTCAATCGGATCGAAAAAGGAAATCTCGCGCAGCAGAGAATCATCGTCTTCAGCGATACGTTCGCCATAAAGGACCGAGACTTCATGCCCTAAGCCTGACACCTCCTCACACAGGTTGCGTGCATAGGTCGCAATCCCTGTGCCTTTGGCCAGTGCAAGATTATATCCATCTATGAGGATACTGCTCAAACTCATTTCCTATCCGTCATATCGACCACGAACAGCCGCACCGAGCATCTGACAACTACTCTGCGCAGACGAGCCAGTCGAAGCCAGCACCGGTGGTTTCAGCCAACTCGCGGGTCAAAGGACCCTTCACTTTGCCGTCTAAGTCGAGATATCTAAGTTCTCCGTTACGTCCCAGAGCGGCCATTACATCATCGTAATCATAGCCGCGCTGGAAGTTGACCTCACATACAATCTTGGGACGGAAACGCTCGATGATGGGGCGCAGGTTTTCCAGCACCATCATTTCAGCCCCTTCGACATCAATCTTGATGAGATCGACCCGTTCAAATTGATCAACAGTGAAATGTCCAAGGTCTACGTTGTAAGAATCGCCTCGCAGGTCGATATCCTCCGCGGTCTGGCCGGGCTCCAAAAAACACCCATTCTTAGTGCCTTCCTGCACGAATAGAATGCGGGTGCCGGTGTCTTCTGGCGCAGCGATGGCAAAATTGTACACCTCAACATGGTCGCGCATACCATTGAGGTTAGCGCTATGATGAATAAGCTCGCTTAACTCAGGGTTGGGTTCAACAGCGACGACCCGACCGTGCTTGCCTGTTAGAGCACCTGCTAAAATCGAATAATAGCCAAGGTTTGCTCCGATATCGAGAATGGTATCGCCT
>JBCDKX010000076.1:0-13567 GCA_038746055.1 Pseudomonadota bacterium | reverse complement strand
TATCGCTGGCTTGATGGAACACCCGTCATCACAGCTGCCGCGCCGGTCGGCCTTAGAGGGGCCACACTGCTGACCGTGCGTAACGCGGTGGACATCACTGAAAGCGTCCGGGCGGCGCGTACAGCATTGATAACGGCGGTGCTTTTGGTCCTCTTCGCATCTGCGCTGCTATCGCTTTATTTGGCGCGCACCATTGTCTCACCGCTACAATTGCTCGCCGGGTCAACGCAGCGTGTAAGGCTTGGACGAGAACGTGAAGTTGAAGTACCCCGCCTGCCTGAGCGCAAGGATGAAATTGGCCGACTGGCCCGCTCGGTCTCTGATATGACTTTGGCCCTGCGGCAACGAATTGATGCGGTCGACAGCTTCGCCGCCGATGTCGCGCATGAAATTAAGAATCCGCTTGCCAGCCTGCGAAGCGCGGTGGAGTCGCTGCCCAAGGTCAAGGATGCGGACACCCGCCGTGAGCTCGAGCAAATCGTGACCCATGACGTGCGCCGGATTGACCGCCTGGTAAGCGAGATTTCCGACGCCAGCCGGATTGATGCGGAGATGAGCCGTGCAACGTTTGAGCGGATTGATATGGCTGATCTTATTCGCGCCATTATCGGCGGACGTGAATATCGCGCAGAAAATCATGACCACCGGATCGAGCTGGATACGCGCGGTTTCAAGGCAAATGTGCTGGGCGTGGGCACGCGGCTTGAACGGGTGGTCGAAAATCTGCTCGATAATGCCATCTCTTTCTCGCCCCCCGATGCCGCGATTGAGGTGATGGTGGATAATGACGGCAATTGCGTAACGATCACCGTGTGTGACGCAGGGCCAGGTATTCCGGAAGATGCGCGTGAAAAAGTGTTTCAGCGCTTTCATTCAGTGCGCCCTGATGGTGAGGATTTTGGCAATCACTCAGGCCTAGGCTTGGCCATTGCTCGTGCAATTGCTGAGGCCCATGACGGAACTCTCATGGCAAGCGGACGTCCGGATGGAAAGGCGGGTGCCTGTTTACGCCTCCAACTTCCAGCGGCAGACTGAGGCGCTCCAACGGAAAAAATGACCGAGAATACTCAGACTATCTTCCAGGCCAGCGCTGTTGCGATTGGGGATGCAGCCTTGGCGATCGAAGGCCCACCTGGAAGTGGCAAATCCTCCCTTGCTTTGGCTTTGATTGATCGCGGAGCAGAGTTGATCGGTGACGATGGCGTCCAGCTTACCCGAAACGGCCATAGACTTATGGCCAGCCCGCCGCCCAATATCGCAGGCTTGATAGAGTTGCGCGGGATTGGTGTATTTGAAATGACCCTTGCGCAGAGTTGCCCGCTCGCGCTGATCCTCTCACTCGGTGTAGGCGGAGAGCGTTTGCCACAATCCATTCCACAACGAAGTATTCTTGGGATCGATGTGCCCTGCCTTGCCTTCTATCCGGGCAATTTTGCACCTGCCGTTCGGGCCGAGATGGCTCTTACCAAGCACGGTCTTAACCTTGCCTAGTAGGGAAAATTCACTTTCCTTCTCTGGCACAACATAGGACAAGGGCCAGCAGACATGGCAACGCAGCCTCTTCTTTCTGAACAGCGCCAGCCGCTGTTGCTGGTCACAGGCCTTTCTGGGGCTGGCAAATCTACCGCGCTTGATGTGCTGGAGGATCTGGGATGGGAAACCATCGACAACTTCCCAATCCGCATGTTGGAGCGGCTCGTGGGCGAACCAAGCGAAAGTTCGGGAGCAGACAACGATACCAGCGTGCGCACGCCCCTCGCTATCGGCTTCGATTCTCGAACACGGGGCTTTGTCCCGGCGGACATCATCACTCTCATCAAGAAATTGGCGGCGCGCAAAGGTCTGGCCCTCACTTTCATGTTCATCGATTGCAAGACGACAGAGCTTGAGCGCCGTTATAACGAGACGCGCCGCCGTCATCCAATGGCGCAGGAATGCACCGTACAAGACGGCATTGGTGCCGAGCGCGAGCTGCTGGAGCCATTGCGGCGCTGGGCGGAGGTGGTGATTGATACCAGCGAGCTCTCCAGTAATGATTTGCAAATCCGCGTTCGTGAGCTGTTCGATAAAGAGCACAAAGATGAGCCCAGCCTGACAGTATCGAGTTTTGGCTTTGCTCGCGGTATGCCGCCGCTGGCTGACCTCGTGTTCGATATGCGTTTCCTCGACAATCCGCACTGGGTCGAGGAATTGCGTGAAAAAACCGGAATGGACCATGAAGTGGGCGAACATATTGAAAAGGACCCCGCTTTCGCCATCGCCTTTAAGCAGATCGAGGCCCTGCTTCTGACGGTCCTGCCACGTTATCAGGCGCAGGGGAAAGCCTATGTCCATATCGCCTTTGGTTGTACCGGGGGGAGACACCGCTCAGTCTTTACTGCACAGAGCATGGCTCAGGCCTTGCGTGACCAAGGATTTTCGCCCACTGTCCGTCATCGTAATCTCACTTCGCGAGCAGCCGATACAATTGAGGGTGCCAATGAGGGTTTGCGCCGTGATAGGCATTAAAAGCTTGCATCGCTCAGCGATGTTAGGGTTAGGCAATCGACCGCGCACAAATTGTGCAAACGGCATGGTACGAACGGACTAAATTCACAACATGATCGGCTTGATCCTGGTAACACATGGTCGTCTCGCGGACCAATTTGTCGAAGCAATGGAACACGTTGTCGGCGAGCAATCCGCTGTCGAAACCGTGTGCATTGGACCTAATGACGATATGGAACAGCGCCGCGAGGATATCGCCAAGGCGATAAACACGGTTGATAGCGGGCGCGGCGTAATCATCCTCACCGATTTGTTTGGCGGGACTCCATCCAATCTGGCGATCTCACTCTTGGACGCTGGGAGGGTCGAAGTTATTGCCGGAATCAACTTACCCATGCTGATCCGTTTGGCTGGCGCGCGCAAGAATCTGAGCGTTGTTGAGGCGGTTGAAGCGGCGCAAATCGCTGGCCGCAACTACATCACCGTGGCCAGCGAGCTACTCGGCACAGACACGGCTCCGCGCGCGGCTAGCGGCGGGAGTTAGGCTGTACGCAATGGGGGAAATGCGACAAACTGTTACCATCGTCAACAAACGCGGGCTGCATGCACGGGCGAGCGCCAAGTTCGTAGGCGCTGTTGCGGCACTTCCCGATGGTGCAACCGTAAAAGTCGCTAAAGACGGGAATGAAGCGGCTGGTGGTTCGATCCTGGGGCTGATGATGCTCGGCGCGGCGAAGGGGCATGACGTCGAGTTGATTGTTAATGGGACTAATGCTGAAGCCGTGCTCGCACAACTGGTTGCGTTGGTCGAAGATGGTTTCGGTGAGGACTGAGCGAGCAACCGACCCGAAGGCACACTGATGCGCAAGCATATTTCAGGTTTCTCCAATCCGACGGTCAAATACCTACGCTCTTTGCGGGAAAAGAAGCTGCGCAAGCGCTCCGGCCAATTCCTCGTTGAAGGCCTGCGCCTGCTCGAGGATGCCCGCTCCACCGGCCATGTCCCGCGCACTTTGGTGATAGCTGAGGGGCGCGACTCGCATCCGCTGATTGATGGGCTTGAAGGTGAGGTCGAAGCCGCAAGCGGCGAGATCGTCACCACAACGCCAGATATACTCTCGAAGATCACTGGCAAGTCGAACTCGCAAAGTGTGGTTGGCGTGTTTGATGAATTTGATACCTCTCTTGCTGGACTCAATCGGGATAATGCGAAAATCTGGCTTGTCGCGCAGGAACTGCGCGATCCGGGCAACCTTGGGACCATGCTGCGCACCGGCGATGCGGTGGGTGCGGGAGGCCTCATCCTGCTCGATGACTGCGCCGATCCGTTTAGCGCCGAGGCAGTGCGGGCAAGCATGGGAGCGTTGTTCACACAGCAGCTGGCGCGGACGCGGTGGGAGGAGTTTGTGCCGTGGCTTCGAGAAGGCCCCGGACAGCTTGTGGCGGCAAGTTTGCGCGATGCGGTATCCTATCGCGATGCTCCATATCAGTCTCCCTGTTTCATTCTTGTAGGCAATGAGTCGCAAGGCCTCCCGGAAGGCTACGAAGCGGAGTGCGATTTACGCGTCACCATGCCGATGATGGGCCGCGCCGATTCGCTCAATGCTGCTGTCGCCGGCGCGGTCTTGGCTTACGAAGTGCTGGATGCGTTAGGCCGGAGAGAGTGACACATTTGTAACCCTGTCACTGTTCAAAATTCCGTCAAATTATTGTATTCAAAAACTTCTATCAGTTGGATTTGGGTGACACTTTTCCAACTTTCTCGCTTTTAGGCACAATGGCGAACACCGCTCGCTGGCGATCATGACAAGCGAGGCTCGAGTAGGAAAGCACAAGATTGTGTGGCTTATTCTGCCGCCTCAGGCTTTTCTTCAAGAGCCGGGAAAGCGGGCGCATCATCGCCATCATGCAAATCCACCGCTGCTGCATCCGCCGCATTATAACGTGGGGTGCTTTCGACCAGCGGAACCTCTTCGATCTCACGCTTGCCAATCTCAACGCCTTTCTCCGCGAGGCGTTTGCCGGAGGAAAGGACATTGCGCTCAAAGCTGCCAACGAATTTGTTGTAATTGTTGACCGCTGTTTCGAGGCCCCCGCCCATGCGCTTCAGATGCGAAGCTGCAGTTTCGAGGCGGGTGTAAAGCTCCGCTCCCATCCGGCCGATTTCCTGCGCTTCCTGCGCTAAGCCATCCTGTCGCCATACCTGTGCCACCGTGCGCGCAATAGCGACAAGATTGGTTGGTGTCGCCAGCAGCACGCGCTTGTCAAAAGCAAAGTTCCATAGCTCTGGATCAGCTTCCAATGCCGCAGCGACAAAGTGCTCACCGGGCACAAACATCACGACATAATCAGGAGCTTCGTCAAATTGCGACTGGTAGCTTTTGGCCCCAAGCGTGTTCACATGATTGCGCATCGAGCGCACGTGATCAGCCAAAGCCGAGTCGCGTGCTTCATCAGTTTCCGCCTCAAACGCCGCCTGATAGGCGTTCAGTGAGACCTTGCTGTCGATCACCAGCATCTTGCCGCCAGGAATACGCACAATGGCATCGGGACGAAGGCGCCCTTCTTCGGTGTCAATCGAGTGTTCCATCTGGAAGTCGGTGTGCTCAGCCAGCCCACACTGCTCCAGCAGATTTTGCAAAGCCCGCTCCCCCCAACGCCCGCGTGCCTTGGGGGCATTGGTAAGCGAATTGCCGAGCCGCTGCGCTTCGCGCCGAACCTCCTCCTGCCCCTCGCGCATGGACTGGATCAGGCCGTGCAATTGACCAAAGGCATCCGTACGCTTGGCCTCCAGATCGCTCACTTGCTTTTCGTAATTGGCAAGCTTCTCTCCTACTGGATTGAGCAGCGCCTTGATTTTGGCCTCGCCCGCCTCTTCGGATTGTTTGAAGCGCTCTTCCGCGCGGCGCAAAAACGCCTCTTGGTTCTGGCGCAGCACTTCGGCGCCGGCGGCCTTAAACTGAGTGGTGAGCTCTTCGCGCGCCTGATTTAGGGTCCGCACCTGCTGCTCATGCGCTTTTTCGCGCTCGGAGGCGGTCGCCTCGATTTGGGTCAGGCGTTCAGAGAGAGCCATGCGCTTGGTGCGCTCATCATTGCGCTCTTGCTCTAGTGTGGCCGCCTGCGCCGCCCGTACCTCTGCTGCTGCGAGTTTGGCACCTGTATCGCTAAGGCCGGCTTCCAGTTCGCGGGATAGAGTTTCGCTCGCCGCAAGCCGTTCCCGCAATTCGGCAACCGGACGCGAGGCAAAGAACCAAGCCGCCGCTCCGCCAAGAACCAAACCGACAACCAAAGTGATGATCAGAAGAATCACATTTTCCATATCTACTTATAGCATGGAACATAAGAAGAACACTAGCGCTTTGTTGGATATCCCCGAAAAGCTGAATCCCGGATCACATCCGGTATGAGGAAAGACTTGAGGTCTGCGCTAGAACGGCGCAGAGCGCCGCAAGGGCGACCGCCCGCCTGCAGGTGCCCCGGAGCGCGGCGTAGGGAATAGCACCGAGGACGAAGGCGCGAATGCGCCTTCGCAAAACAAACTAAGCTGCAGCCCTGATCTTCTTCAGCTTTTTCATCGCCATATTGCGCTTGAGGCGCGAGAGGTGATCGGTGAAGAGAATGCCGTTCAGATGGTCCATCTCGTGCTGCAGGCAGGTTGCCAACATACCGGTCACGCGCTCTTCATGGAAGCTGCCGTCAAGGTCCTGATATTTGACCGAGCACTCGGCCGGGCGCTCCACATCGGCGAATATCTCAGGGATCGACAGGCAGCCTTCCTGACAGCTCGCCAATTCCTCGGAAAAGTCGAACACTTCTGGATTGATGAACACGCGCGGAACTTTCTTGGTCGGTTGGCGTGTCGTGGGTTCACAGCACCCGTCGCCGCATTCCTCGACAATCGGCTCTGCGTCCATATCGGGCTCCTGCAGATCGATCACCAGCAGCCGCTTGGGAATCGCGATCTGGATTGCAGCCAAGCCAATGCCGGGGGCGTCATACATGGTTTCAAACATGTCATCGACGAGGGTTTTAAGCTCGTCATCAAACTCGTGCTCCTGGTAAGGGTCGGAGACGAGCTTCAGCCGGGGGTCCGGCACTTCGATAATTTCGCGGATAGCCATACCCGCCATGTAAGCATTGCTACGGCGCCAAGCAAGCCAAAGCCGCTTACCAATCGCTCCGGTTGTGCATTGCCATCCCAAGCAGAATGGTACCAACAAAGGCCGCTAACCAGGTGGCGATGAAAGCAGTTATGCAAACTGAAATGAGCTGGGGTGACGGGAGGCCGCCTGCAAAGAAATAGCTGTTCCCGTCATCCTCGATAATCGCGATAAGGCCAGCGATTACAGCTATAATGGGCGCGCAAACCAGACCGGTTATCGCTGCATCGCGGAGCAAAACTCTCATGCAACCGGACGTCGCGCCCTCAAAGCCTGTGCGAGTGTGCCCTCATCGAGGTAATCAAGCTCGCCGCCTACGGGCAGGCCATGCGCCAATTGCGTGATGCGCACCTTGTGGCTCTCCAAGCGCTCGGCCAGATAGTGCGCCGTTGTTTGCCCCTCGAGATTGGCATTCATCGCTAGGACAACTTCATCCACTTCGCCGATTGATACACGCTCGATCAGCTGAGTGATATTCAGGTCTTCTGGCCCGATACCATCAAGCGCAGAGAGCTTACCGCCGAGCACATGGTAGCGGCCCTGAAACAGTCGCGCGCGGTCCAGCGCCCAGACATCAGCGACATCCTCGACCACACAAAGAGATTTCGGATCGCGGCGCGGGTCGGCGCAGATGCTGCAGGGGTTAGTGGTATCGACATTGCCGCAAGCCTCGCATTCAACCAGGGTCTGCGACACGCCGTCGAGTGCTTCAAGTAAGTCTGGCAATGCACGTTCGCGGTTCTTGACCAGCCACAGCACCGCCCGCCGCGCGCTACGCGGACCCAGCCCCGGCAAACGTGCGAGGGCAGCAGATAGCGCTTCGATCTCTTGCGATGCCATGGGGTGAGAGATAGGGCGGTCGCGTCAATTCACAAAGGTAGTTCAACGCCCTTATGCGCATAGTTTTTATGGGAACGCCCGATTTTGCGGTGCCGGCCTTGGCCGCTCTTGCCGAGGCGGGGCATGAGATCGTGTGTGTTTACACCCAGCCGCCGAGTCGGTCGGGACGGGGAAAGAAGCTGCGACCCTCGCCGGTGCAGGTGAAGGCTGAAGAGCTGGCAATTTCGGTGCGCTCGCCCAAGTCATTGCGCGGTGAGGAGGCGCAGGCGGAGTTTGCAGCGGCGGGCCCAGATATTGCCGTAGTGGCGGCCTATGGACTGATCCTGCCGGTGGCGGTGCTCGATGCGCCCACTCATGGCTGTCTCAATATCCATGCTTCAATCCTGCCGCGCTGGCGCGGCGCTGCGCCCATTCACCGCGCGGTGATGGCGGGTGATGAGGAGACTGGCGTTACCATTATGCAAATGGAAGCGGGACTGGATACCGGGCCCATGCGGCATATCGTTCGTACGCCGGTTGGGGCTAAGACTACCGGTGAATTGTTTACGGAACTTGGGGAATTGGGTGCTGAGGCAATGGTCGAGGTATTAGCGGATTTGGACGCGTTTCCGGCAATTGCTCAGGACGATGCCCTCGTCACTCACGCGGCTAAGATCGACAAGGCTGAGGCACGCATCGATTGGTCCCGGCCTGCGCATGAGCTCGTGCGCCATGTGGCGGGACTTGCCCCCTTCCCCGGCGCCTGGTTTGAGGTGGAGGAGGAACGCATGAAGTTGCTCTTGGCTGAAGAGACCGAGGGCAAAGGCGCTCCGGGCGAAGTGCTCGATACTGACTTCACCATTGCGTGTGGAACAGGCGCGCTCCGCCCAGTTAAACTTCAGCGCGCTGGTAAGCCAGCGATGAACCGCGATGACTTTCTGCGAGGGCGGCCAATTGAAGCGGGGACAATCCTTCAGTGACTCGCTTCGCCCTGATGATAGAGTTCGACGGCACACCCTTCCACGGGCTCCAAAGGCAAAAGCACGGACCTTCTGTGCAGCAGTCGATCGAAGACGCGCTAGAGCGGATCACGGGTGAGAAAGCCATACTTCACAGCGCCGGGCGCACCGATGCCGGGGTTCATGCTTTAGGAATGCGCTCGCATGTCGATCTTCAAAAGGAGATGGACCCGTTCCGGCTTTCCGAAGCCCTGAACGCGCATCTTAGACCAGACCCCATCGCCATTCTCGA
Organism: Pseudomonadota bacterium; assembly: GCA_038746055.1. Classification (GTDB taxonomy): domain Bacteria; phylum Pseudomonadota; class Alphaproteobacteria; order Sphingomonadales; family Sphingomonadaceae; genus Erythrobacter. The sequence continues at coordinate 4,850 of JBCDKX010000076.1, read as the reverse complement.
TTGCCAGATAGTCGCTGATGACTGGCACGCGCGCTTTTCCTGTGTGGAGCGAAGCTATGTCTATCGCATATGGAATCGCAGAGCACCGCTGACCTTCGCCAAGAACCAAGTGTGGCATGTCGCCCAGCCGCTTGACCACGCGGCCATGCACCGCGCTGCCCAATCGCTTGTTGGATGCCACGACTTCACCACTTTCCGCTCGGTCCAATGTCAGTCAAAGGACCCGGTGAAGACCCTCGACCGGCTGGATGTGATCCGCGACGGCGATGAGATTCGCATCCATGCAGAGGCGCGCAGTTTCCTTCACCACCAGGTCAGGAGCATGGTCGGTTGCCTCAAATTGGTTGGCCAAGGGACATGGGACGAAGCTCAAATCGGCCATGCCCTAGCGGCAAAAGACCGCCAAGAATTAGGGCTTAACGCGCCGCCTCATGGGCTCTACTTCGTAGCAGCAGTTTATCCAGAGGAGCACAGGGCGTAATGGCCAATTGGTACAAGTTACCCACGAGTTCGAAAATGAAGGATGGCGATTATCGCGCCGGACTGAATGCGCTCAATATCGTTTTCGGCGCAGTGCTCGGGTTCGTGCTGGTCGGGGGTGAGAACCTGCCGATCTTCGACTTTGTCGCCTTGCTGGTCATCAGCGCGCTCATCGTCATGATGATCCAGTCCATTGCGCTGAGCGATTTCACCTTATTCAGCGTTAGCAGCACGGCCGTTGCAATCTACTTTCTTCCTCAACTCGCGGAGGATTGGTTTTCGCTCACCAAAGTGCCCAAGCTGCAGCCAACGCTGGCGATCTGGGCAATCATGGCGACGATTCTGGAGCTATCACCGCGGGAAAAACCGGGCGAGAAATCTGACACAATAACCGAATAAATCTACATAGGAGAGAGATACTTATGACTACCGGCAAACAATTTTTCACCACTCTTTCAGCCGAAGGCAAGCTGACACTTGAGCTGAGTGATGAGACATTCCCCGAGCCCAAGGGCAATCAGGTGCTGGTCAAGATGGAAGCGGCACCCATTAACCCATCAGACCTCGCAATCCTCACGAGCGCTGCCGACTTCGAGAACGCGGAGTATTCAACAGGCAAAGTCGTAGCCAACATGCCCGAACCGTTCCTCTCAGGCCAACGTGGCCGCCATGGCCAGCGCCTCGAAGCGGGCAATGAGGGCGCAGGCACAGTGGTTGCGACCGGCGATAGCGATATGGCCAAAACGCTGATGGGGCAGCGGGTCGCCTGTGTCCCCGGCCACGCTTTCAGCCAATATGCAATTGCCGATGCAATGATGTGTCTGCCGCTGGGCGATCATTCTTCCGAAGCGGGCTCGTCGTCATTCGTCAACCCGATGACCGCGCTGGGCTTTGTTGAAACTGCCAAGGCAGAAGGCCATGATGCCATCATCCACCTGGCAGCCGCGTCCAACCTTGGCCAGATGCTCAACAAGATTTGCCAGGAAGACGGGATGAAGCTGGTCAACATCGTGCGCAAGCAGGAACATGTTGAGCTGCTGAAATCGCAAGGCGCGACTTATGTCTGCAACTCTTCTGACGATGACTATATGGCGCAGCTTCGTGCTGCGATTTCCGAAACTGGCGCATTCCTTGGCTTCGATCCGATCGGCGGCGGGCAGAACACAGATCATGTGCTTAAAGCTATGGAGCAAGTCGCAGCCTCGCAGATGGATGAGTATTCGCGCTACGGCTCGAATCAGGACAAAAAGATGTATCAGTATGGTCGGCTGGACCTCCAGAATCCGACCATTTTGACCCCATCCTATGGCCTGCAATGGTGTGTTGCTGGCTGGCTCCTCACCCCGTTCCTTGCCAAAGCCGGAATGGAAACAGTCGTACGGATGCGCACACGCGTGCTGCAAAATCTGGGCACCACCTTTGCGTCAAGCTACAAAGCCAAAGTCAATCTGGAAGAGATGCTGACCAAGGATGCGATCCTTGACTATCGCCAGATGAAGACCGGCGAGAAATATCTCGTCACGCCGTGGGGCTGATGAGTAACTAGGAGAGGCCCGCAAACTGCTGCGGGCCTTTTTTAGCCCTGATCAAAGGCTGCCTGAATATCACGACTGTCGCGCGCACCATTGGCGGTTAGCACCATCAGCAGCACTCGCGCCTTGGCCGGACCAAGTGCCCGAGCGGCCACGAAACCATAAGCATCGTCATCGACCTCGACATTACGATCGACCAGCCCCTCATCAACGCGCGACGAGCGCACCACTGGCACGCCGCTTTCCACCGCCTTACCCAGGGCATCAAGCACAGCGCGGGGAGCATTGCCCTGTCCCATTCCCGCAAGGACAATTCCATCGCAGCCAATGTTGATCAGCGCTTCTACGTTACTTTCACCCATTCCTGCGCCCACAGTGAGAATAGCCACACTGGGAAGCGCCTTGGGCCAAGCGTATCTCACAGGCTCACCAGCACGAGTTGCTCCTCCAAACCAATCAAGACTGGATGGCGTAACCCGGGCAATCGGTCCTCGCGGATAGCCTTTGAACGCATCAATGTTGGATGTTGCCGCTTTGCGCACATCCTTGGCCGCAAACACAGTGTCACCCATCACCAGCAAGGGTCCACGGCCAGCCGCCTCAGGATCGGACGCCACCCGCACCGCATTGGCAAAGTTGCGCATTCCATCGCTGCCGACAGCACCTGCCGGACGCATCGCTCCGACTAGGACCACAGGCTTGCCCGGCGCCACGGTGAGGTCAAGAAGGTACGCGGTTTCCTCTGCTGTATCGGTGCCATGGGTAACGATCACTGCATCAACATCCGCATCGGCCTCAGCAGCGACTATGTGCTGATGCAACGCATCCCATACCTGCCAGTCGATATCCTGTGAGCCGATCTGCGCGACTGTTCGGGGGATCAGTTCCACTTCGAGCCCGAGCGCTGCGGCCTCGCCAAGCGTAGTTTTGAGGCTCAGCTCGCCCGCCGCGTAAGAGCCACCGGTCGCGCTTGATGCGCTGCCAGCGATAGTGCCGCCGGTACCAAGAACAAGGAGCCTTGGACGGCGCTTGATCAAGGATGCGAAACTATGCGGCGGATATGAGCAAATGCCACAAGCAGCCCGCCGATAACCGTTAGGACAGTCTCATCCGCACCAAAATTCTCGGCAAACAGACCAGCGAGCAAAAAGGCAATCCCAAGCCCAGCTGGCGCTAAAAAGCCAAGCTTGCGGGCCGCAATGTCGCGCACGGGCACACTTGCAGAGATGATAATTGCCAGGCCAGCAAAGAGCCAGTGGACCCACTCCGCCTCCGCGACAATTGAAAGGAATGGCAATGCACTCGCCACCAACGGAAGGGCGAGGCAGTGCAGGATGCACAAGGCGCTAAGCGCAGTTGCGGCGCGATCGCTTTTGACGGTAAGCTCCATGATATAATGTATCATCCTTTAGCAAAGAGCCCGTCCCTATGAGGCAAGTGAGCGAGCGTCAATTGCTAACGCATGCCCTGTGAAGGAAGACAAAGAGAATTGCCACCCTAAGTTTCTTCCGGCGCTTCGACGCGATCATTGCAAAATATGCTTTTGACCCAGCCATGTCCGGCTATTATTCAATTGCGAACGCATGAACGATCTCGCGATCATGATAACGGCGCAAACGGAGCTTTGCTGACCATGGAATTGGCCATTAGCGATGTTGGACTTTCCTATGATGAAAGCCCCGTGCTTGACGATATCAGCTTCACGCTTGAGCCGGGAGAACACGCGTTGTTGCTCGGGCCTTCGGGCTCAGGCAAGTCAAGCCTCCTCAATATCATCTGCGGATTGCAAACGCCTGATAAAGGCACGGTCACACTGGGTGGCGAAAGTGTCACCGACGCAATCCGCAAGTGCCATATGGGCATTATCTTCCAGACCTTGCGGCTGGTGTCCGCGCTGACCATACGGGGGAATCTGCTACTTGCCCAAAAACTCAGCGGTGGCTCGCAAGATACCTCGCGGGTCGATGGGGTGCTTGAGCAATTGGGGATCGGCGACCGCGCGAATGCGCGCCCGTTTGAGCTGAGCCAGGGTGAGGCGCAGCGGGCGGCGATTGCCCGGGCGCTTGTGGTTTCACCCAAGCTGCTGATCGCAGATGAGCCCACCTCGGCGCTCGACGGCACGAATACGGAGAATGTCGCACAAATGCTGATTACGGCGGCGCGCGATGCGGGAGCGAGCCTCCTCATCGCGACCCACGACGATCGTCTGAGCTCCTATTTCAAGCGCACAATCTCGCTCGCAGCCGGAAAGGTGACAGCATGATCTCGCTTGCCCTGGCCTATTTGCGGGATCGTCCGCTCACCACTGCGTTGAATGTTCTGTTGCTGGCGATTTCGGTCGCCATGCTGGTCCTGTTGCTGCAATTTGGTGAACAGGCGCGCGAACGGTTTGAGCGTGATGCGGAAGGGGTTGACCTGGTAGTCGGCGCCAAGGGATCACCTTTGCAGCTCATCCTTTCGAGCATTTTTCATGTCGATCAACCGACCGGCAACATACCCTACAACAGTCTTGATATGCTGCGCGACAATCCAGCGGTTGCGCGCGCAGTGCCGCTGGCGTTGGGCGACAATTTCAGAGGATTCCGGATCGTTGGTAGCGATAAGAGCTTTGCCGAGCTTTATGGGCTTGAGCTCGCGGAAGGGAGCGATTTTGATGCACCGATGCAAGCGGTGTTGGGTTCCGCAGTGGCAGAGGCCACCGGTGCAACAATCGGCCAGAGATTCATCGGCAACCATGGCTTTGACACCGTCGAGGGCGATGGACAAGGCCATGATCATGCACCGTTTGAAACCGTTGGTATTCTGGCTCCAAGCGGCACGGTAGCAGATCGACTGATC
>JBCDKX010000075.1:0-13658 GCA_038746055.1 Pseudomonadota bacterium | reverse complement strand
GGTGGCGTAATAGGGGTTGCCTTCGTCCTCATACTTCTGCCGGATCGGGGCTTTGAAGGCTTCGGCCTCTCCCTCGCTCCATTTGTCGGCGTCGCGGTGGACAGTGGCTAGCACGCTGGCCGCCTGCTCGCCGCCCATCACCGAGATGCGCGCATTGGGCCAGGTGAAGAGGAAGCGCGGGGAGTATGCTCGGCCCGCCATGCCGTAATTACCTGCGCCAAAGCTGCCGCCGATGACTACGGTGATTTTGGGCACAGTGGCGGTGGCAACGGCAGTGACGAGCTTTGCGCCGTGCTTGGCGATGCCCTCTGCCTCATATTTCCCGCCGACCATAAAGCCGCTGATATTTTGGAGGAAGAGGAGCGGAATGCGCCGCTGGCAGGCAAGCTCGATGAAGTGCGCGCCTTTCTGGGCGCTCTCGGAGAACAGCACGCCGTTATTGGCGACAATCCCGACCGGCATACCCCAGATATGCGCAAATCCGCAGACCAGCGTCGAGCCATAATGCGCTTTGAATTCATGGAACTCCGACCCGTCGACAAGGCGCGCAATTACCTCTTTCACATCATAAGGGGCGCGCACATCGTCCGGCACGATTGCATAGAGGTCGTCGGCGTCAAACTTGGGCGGGCGCGGGTCTTTGAGCGCAATGTCCTTGGCAGCGCCGGTGTTCGCGCCCAGCTGCGAGACAATATCGCGCACAATGGTGAGCGCGTGTTCATCGTTTTCCGCCAAGTGGTCGACGACGCCCGATTTCTTGGCATGCAAGTCCCCGCCGCCAAGGTCCTCGGCGCTGATTTCCTCACCCGTTGCTGCCTTCACCAGCGGGGGACCAGCGAGGAAAATCGTGCCTTGGTTCCTCACAATCACCGTCTCATCGGACATGGCAGGGACATAGGCACCGCCCGCCGTGCAAGAGCCCATCACACAGGCAATCTGCGGAATTCCCGCTGCGCTCATATTCGCCTGATTGAAGAAGATGCGTCCAAAGTGGTCGCGGTCGGGAAAGACCTCGGCCTGATGCGGCAAGTTCGCCCCGCCGCTATCGACGAGGTAGATGCACGGCAGGCGGTTCTCCATCGCGATCTCCTGCGCGCGAAGATGCTTCTTCACCGTCATCGGATAGTAGGTGCCACCCTTCACCGTCGCATCATTGCAAACGATCATGACCTGACGGCCCGACACACGCCCGATCCCGCAGATGATGGAGGCGCCGTTGACGTCGCCTTCATACATGTCATTGGCGGCAAGCTGGCCGATCTCAAGGAAAGGCGAACCCGGATCAAGCAGCCGCTCCACGCGCTCACGGGGCAGGAGTTTCCCGCGCGACACATGCCGCTCACGGCTGCGCTCAGGCCCGCCGAGCGAAGCCTTCGCCACCGCCTGGCGCAGACCACTCGCGAGCGCTTTATTATGCGCAGCGCGGGCCCTAGCCTCAGGCGCTTCGTTATCGAGCTTAGTGGTGAGAACAGGTGCGGTCATTCACTCAGTCCTTTATCTTGTAAGAGTAGTCCCACAGGCGGCGTCGTTCCTTCGGGTTTGAACTCGTCTCAACACTGCAAGCAATTTGATACATGAGCGCATTCCTTGGCTGAAACCTCCAATTGTAAAAACGTCCGCGCCAATCATCGGCAGCGGGACTAAGCTCATCCAATTGTGCAAGGATTGCTCCCTCCGCTTCATCTACGGCTTGCGAAAAGAAGGCAGGATCACGCCGCACCATTATCCGACGCAAGACAGAGTCACGGCCGCCGTTGGGCATGAAGGTAAACCTATCATCGTAGAATTCATCGGCCGAATACACTTCGCTAATCGTCTGCATAGCCAAGTTGCGATAGCGCGCTTCGTTCGAAGCCACCGTCTGATCGATTACCTTTTCAATAATGAGGCAGCCCCGCCTAATGCCGATGCGTTCAATGGCCCGTCGAACTGTAGCGTACTTGAAAATCCGCGTTCTTGTTTCTTGATCAAGCGACCAAGTCTTGCCGATCAATTGCCATTTGTCTTCCTCGGTCAAAGGCTCAGGCTGCTGTGCGGATGCGGTCGCAGCAAAGCAGCTCAATACGAGCGCAAGTCCAGCAGTAATCCCTCGCATCATTCGTCCTCTCCCTGCTTTGTGGCGCTGCGAAAATGCTCCCAAGCGGCGAAAGAGACAAATGCTGCAAAGAGGCTCTGCAAGATGAGCGAGAAGAAAAACTCCTCATAGCCGATGAGATAGGTATAGCCGTTCACCAAAACGTTGGAGGCCATGATGGCCAAACCCAGCCAAACTCCCCATCGCTCCCGCGCCCAGATCAGGATTGCAGCCAATGGGTCGAGGAAGGTCAGCGAAGTCCAGTAGATATTCCACGGTAACGGGCGGAAATCATAGGGGAGCCAGCCGAGGTGATAGAGGTCAAGCGCATGGGTGATCGTCCCGATGACGAAGCCCAAACTCCAGATGATTTTGGCGATCGCTGGCATCAGTTACCGGGAGTTTCGTCGGGCTCAAGACCCTTGACGATAATCGCCTCCCCTGTGCTTCCAGCATCGCGGTACTTGCCAATTTCCTGATATTCGGGTGACGTGAGCCACGCGAAGAGCTTGGGCTTGTCGGGGAATTCCATCAGCACGCTACGGGTCGCGGTCCACTCGCCTGCAACCACCTGAGGCTCTTCATCGACACTTAGGAGTTTGCCTTCGAACCTTTCGAAGATGTCCATGAAGCGCTCTTCATATTTGTCGTATTCAGCGCGGTCATGGATGGTCATGCGGCTGATCATGTAGACGGGCATTAGAGGGCTTCTCCAGCTAGAATAAGAGCGCCGATCAGTGACAAGAGATAACCGCCGGGGTGTTTGATCTTGAGCATGATTAAATTTGTCACGCCAAGGACAAGCCAAAGTCCGCCGCTCGCCCATATCAGCAAGTCCGGAGTTTTCGGTAACACTATGACGAGTGCGGTGAGCAAAAAGAAACCGCTCGATGCGTGCCAACCAAACCGAGTGATCGCTTGTGTTTCTGGCCTTTGGATAAATGGATCATCCGCGGCGAGAGTCGGAGTGATCAATCGCCGTTGCCCCATGATTGAATGGAAAGCTGAAGCGAAGACAATCAGACAGGCAGCGATGAGGTGAAACCAATTCACCCGTCTGCCCCAATCAACTCCCGTCCGATCAACATGCGCCTGATCTCATTCGTCCCAGCGCCAATATCGAGCAACTTTGCATCGCGCATATAGCGCTCGACCGGCCAATCAGTCGTATAGCCCGCGCCGCCCAGAGCCTGGACCGCCTCAGCCGCGACTTTGAACGAGTTTTCGCTCGCATAAAGGATCGCGCCTGCTGCGTCGAAGCGGGTGGTTTGGTTCGCATCGCACGCTTTGGCGACCGCGTAGACATAGGCCCGCGCCGTTTGCAGAGCGACATACATGTCGGCAACCTTGCCCTGCATCAGCTGGAAGCTGCCAATGGGTTTGCCGAATTGCTTGCGCTCGCGCACATAGGGTATGACCGTGTCGAGACAGGCCTGCATGATCCCGATCGAGAGCCCGGCGAGCACCACGCGCTCATAATCAAGGCCGCTCATCAGAACGCCGACGCCGCCATTGACTGGGCCCATGATATTTTCCTCGGGCACTTCGCAATTGTCGAAAACGAGCTCCGCAGTAGGAGAGCCACGCATCCCGACTTTCTCGATTTTCTGGCCGATGGAGAAGCCGGGCATATCCTTCTCGATGAGGAACGCCGTGATCCCGCGAGAGCCTGCTGCGCCGTCGGTCTTGGCGTAGACCACTAAGGTATCCGCCTCGCTCGCATTGGTGATCCAGAACTTGGTACCGTTGAGAATATAACCGCCCTGCACTGCGTCGGCCTTAAGCTTCATCGAAACCACGTCTGATCCAGCGCCTGCTTCTGACATAGCAAGGCTGCCGACATGCTCGCCGCTGATCAGCTTGGGGAGATACTTCTCTTTTTGCTCCGGATTTGCCCAGCGGCGGATCTGGTTGATGCAAAGGTTTGAGTGAGCGCCATAGGACAATGACAGGGAAGCACTTGCCCGCGCCACTTCCTCAACCGCGATGACGTGCTCGATATAGCCGAGGCCAAGGCCACCGTCCTCCTCATCCACGGTGATCCCATGCATGCCCAGATCGCCCATCGCCTTCCAAACTTCGTCGCGCGGGAAATGGTCTTCGCGGTCAATCTTGTCGCCCAACGGCATCAGCCGCTCGTCCACGAAGCGACCGACACTTTCGCGGATCATCTCCGCGCTTTCGCCAAGCTGGAAATCGAAGTCAGGGGTGGCTCGCATCAGGTCCCTCTTTAAGCCAGAGTGTTCGAGTGGGTATGTTCATTTATTGCGCGCCCTAGCAATGTTCTTGGTAAAGGCCAATTGTGTGGCAGATTGCGCTTAACGTGCGTAGCGCAGCGCTCGATCAGAGGAAACTCTGACCGAAGACGGTTGGCCCCGCGCGGTTTGCGCTCTAGGCTTGGGATACTATGATTATGCACGCCAATCCTCTTCCGTTTATTGCGACCTTGGCCGTATTCACTGCTGCTGCTTGCGCGCCCGCTGAAGACGGATCGGCCGATCCGGAAAATGGCACTGCGGAAGAGGCTGCGGTCAGCAATAGCAGCGTGAAAGAGGCAATTCTGATGGCTGACACGGGCTGGCTAAGCGTTGGCAGCGACGGGACAGTGCAAACCACTTTTTTCGACCCGGACGGGCGTTACCGCGATTTTCGCAATGGTGAGTCAGCAGATGTGGGCGCTTGGCAACAACGTCCCGACGGCTCAATCTGTTTTACGCCCGACCAAGGAATGGGCGATTGCTGGAAAACTGACGGGCGCGAGGCGGATGGCTCGGCAGTGGTGACGAGCACAAGCGGCAAGCGAGTGGTGATTAAACAGATCACCTATGCAGCGCCGAAGGTGTCAGAAGAAGATACGAGCGCAAGCGAATAGGCTCGCACGGGTTAGGGGCACACATCATCTCCATCACCACATCAACGATAGGCGCTGACTGCGCGCTTATCCGCTTCGAGCAAGCGGAGCGGCGTTATGGCGATGTCACCGCTGTTGGCGGGGTAACCTGCGATATCGCCGCTCGCAGTTTTGTGGCGCTGGTCGGTTCTTCAGGATCGGGCAAGTCAACGCTTCTGAAAATGGTCAACACCCTGGTCACGCCAACGGCCGGCCGTGTGCTGTTTGGTGACGATGATGTGACCACTCTGCCCCAAGCCAAGTTGCGCCGCCGGGTGGGCTATGTGTTTCAAGGAATCGGCCTGTTTCCCCATTTCACAGTTGGAGAGAACATCGCGGTTGGTCCGCGATTGGCAGGAGAGCAGCTTCAGGGCGAGCGAATTGCTGAGTTGCTCGCGCTCGTTGAGCTCGACCCCGATATGGCCAGCCGCTTGCCCGATGAACTCTCAGGCGGGCAGCGTCAGAGGGTAGGTGTCGCGCGTGCGCTGGCTGGCGATCCTGAACTGCTGATCATGGATGAGCCTTTTGGCGCGCTTGATCCGATCACGCGCGATGCGCTTGGAGAGAAGGTGCGCGAATTGCACGCGAGGCTTGGCCTCACCACCATCATGGTGACCCACGATATGGCTGAGGCCCTTTTGCTCGCTGATCGGGTGCTGGTCATGGATCAGGGCGATCTGGTTGCCGATGAAACACCGCGCGCGCTTTTGAATGGCCATGGCGGCAAGATCGCTCAAGGCCTGGTGGCTGTGCCACGTGAGCAGGCAGAGCGGCTCGCTTCTATGGAAGACGATCCAACATGAGCGAGATCATCGATATCCTGCTCGGCCTGGGAGACAAATTTGCCAGCCACATTGTGCTCGCCGCCAGCGCAATTGGGCTCGGTATTCTCGTCGCATTGCCACTTGCCATTTGGGCCAGCCGGTCGCCCGCAGTTTCACGCCTCGCTTTGGGCTTTGCGAGCCTGGTTCAGACAATTCCAGCGCTGGCACTCTTGGCGCTCTTTTTCCCAATCCTCTTGAGCCTTCGCACGGTGTTTGGGGAAGACTTGCCGACTCTTGGCTTTCTCCCCGCCTTGCTGGCCCTTGCGCTCTATGCACTGCTGCCAATCCTCAGAAATGCTGTCACCGCACAGGCCAATCTCGATCAGCAAATTTTGGAGGCCGCCGATGGGGTTGGCATGACCAGCTGGCAGAAATTGCGTCTTGTTGAAGCGCCGCTTGCAGCACCCTTCATCATGGCCGGTATTCGCACGGCAAGCGTCTGGACTATCGGCGCGGCAACGCTTGCGACGACCATCGGTCAGCCCAGCCTGGGTGATCCAATATTTGCCGGGTTGCAGACGCAGAACTGGGCACTGGTGGTGGCTGGATGTATAGCGAGCGCAGGTCTGGCACTCGCGGCTGATGCACTTCTCGGCATGATCGAACGCGGCATAGCGAGTCGCCGCAAGTGGCAATGGGGCGCTGGGCTTACGGCGGTGATTCTGGGCCTTTGTGCAGCGTTTATCGCGCAAGGTGGGAGCGAAGATGACGAGACCATTATCATCGCCTCCAAGCAATTTTCTGAGCAGTACATTCTTGCCCAATTGATCGGGTCTCAACTCGAACAGGCCGGCTATACTGTGGCCTATCGCGATGGACTGGGCTCCGCGGTGGTGCACAGCGCTGTCGCCTCCTCAAACATCGATATCTCGGTCGATTACACCGGCACAATCTGGACCAATGAGTTGGGTCGTATTGACAATCCGGGCCGTGAGGAAATGTATGATACAATCGTCGACTGGGAGCGCGAAACAACCGGGGTGCGCGTGCTTGGACGGCTCGGCTTCGAAAACGCATACGCTTTTGCTATGCGCGCGGACCGTTCGGCGGCACTGGGCATCACAAGCCTTGAGGACATGGCGGCTGTAGCTCCGCAACTGACACTTGGAGGGGATCCCGAATTCTTCGAGCGGCCTGAGTGGATTGCGGTGCGCGAGGCCTATGGTTTGCGCGTAGGTGAAACCCGAAATTTCTCGCCGACATTCATGTATAATGCGCTTAAATCCGGTGAGGCAGATGCAATCAGCGCCTACACCTCGGACGGGCGTATCGCAGCGGATAAGCTGGTTGTGCTTGAAGATCCGCGCGAGGCTTTGCCGAGCTATGATGCCATGCTGATGCTGTCGCCGCGCATTGCTGACGATAAGGCGATTGCAGCCGCGCTTCGACCACTCATTGGCGCAATCTCAGTGGAAGCCATGCGTGAGGCAAATTTCGCTGTCGATCGAGAGGGGGAAGGTAAGCTCACTCCGAAGGAAGCAGCCCGGGAATTGGCGAGAAAAATCGGCCTTTAACGCGCGCGCCGCCAGGTCTGCGTTTGGCAAAAGGGGCCAATACAACCGCTGACTTCGATTGTGTTTGCACCTTTACGCTGGATCACCGAGCGATAGCTTTTGCCGTTGTTGGGGTCATAAATCCGCCCGCGCCATTTGCTGCCGTCTTCACGAAACTGCGTGAGAATTGGCAGGCCTAGCAGCTTGCGCTTGCGCAAATCTGGTTTGGGATTGTTGATGTCGCGTTGATCCGCACCATCAGGCGGGGTGATCAAAAACCGCGCTATCCGACCACAAGTTGTGCTACCGCACTGCTTGATTTCGACGACTGCATCTCGCTCCTCAGTCACCCACCGCCCGGCAATAGGCTCTGCCGCATAAGCGGTACTGGCGCTCGCGGCGAAACAGGAAACAATCATGGCGAAAGGCAGAAACGAGCGAGAGGTCATGAAGGTCTCCTAGGCGTATCCAGTGTATACGCAGGAGACCCTGCGAAAGTTACACTTACTCAAAACCGACGCCATCGGGCCAACGACGGCCGCAAATGCCGAGCACTTTATAAGGTGCACCCATTTGCCCATCATCTACCAGTCGATCATGCTGGCGTCTGATCGCGTCTGCTTCATTCGGCTTTTGTCGTTCAAGTGCCTCCATTCGCAAATCAATGCCCATCTGCCGCAGCCACTCCCCCTGCATTTGAATGCCCATAATATCTGCGCCATTCGCCTCGGCCACGTCCTTGAGCAATTCAAAATCGACATGTGCAGTGAGGTCAGCTTGACCAGGATATGCAAAAATATCCACCTGCTCCTGCGATTTGAGGCCCTTAAGTGTCGAGCCAGAGCGCGCTTCGAATGGGCCACAATCGATAGTGAGCGCAGCGCCACCCTGATCTTTGAGGCGCGTGGCAATATCACCCATCAACGCTGAAGCCGCGACGCTGGTTTCGATTGTCGTTCCCTGACTGGCGCTCTTCCAACCTTTGGGAACGATCGCATCCATCGTCTCATCACCCGGTAAAAAGACAAAATCATCTCCTTCGAGGCCGACCATCCGCTCGTGCCAACCATTGGCCGACCGCACCAATTGATGCACTGGGAGCGAATTGAAAAACTCATTGCTTACAATCAGCAGTGGAGCGTCATCGGGAAGGGTCGAGATGTCATCATGGTGGATGACAGCGGGAAAAGCCTCGCTCTGAAGTTTGCGAAGTGCTGGTGAGGTCTCGACGAAATGCAGCTGCGGCGCGAACTCGTAACGCGCAGCTGTTCGCAGTGCATCTTTGGTTAATGTTCCACGGCCCGGGCCCAGCTCAACAAAGTGAATGTGTTTGCGCGAACCCATTTTTACCCACAAATCGGCAAACCAAAGGCCAACTAGCTCACCGAACATTGGGCTGATTTCCGGTGCAGTTACGGGCTCGCCTGCGTCGTCAGAGAGGTCGCGGTTCGCGTAATAGCGGGCGTTGCTTTCAGCCATATAGTCCGCGAGGCTGATGGGCCCTTTTTCCTGGATTTGACTGCGGAAGGTCTGGCCCAGCGTTTTGGCCTGTTCTGCCGCGTCTGCAAGCGCTTTGGCTTCCGCCTCTTCCTTTGCCTTTTGCTCAGCTTGGGCTTTTTTCTTGGCTTCTGCCTCAGCCCTCTTTTTGGCCTTGGCCGCTTCTTTGGCTTTGCGCTCAGCTTCCTCTTTTGCTTTGCGTTCTGCTTCGGCCTTCGCTTTTTCTTCAGCCTTCTTGCGCGCTTTCTCTTCAGCTTCGCGCTTGGCTTTTGCCTCTGCTTCCGCCTTGGCTTTGGCGGCGGCCTCAGCTTTTGCTTTTTTTTCAGCTTCGCGCTTTGCCTTCGCCTCTGCTTCCGCCTTCGCTTTTCGCTCCGCCTCCTGACGTGCTTGTTCCTCAGCCTCGGCTTTGGCTCGCGCTTCTGCCTCCGCTTTTGCTTTCTTCCTCGCTTCTTCTTGCGCCTTTTTTTCAGCCGCAGCGCGCGCTTTCTCCTCGGCCTCTTTCTTAGCTTTCCGCTTCGCTTCAGCTTCGGCCTTTTTCTTCGCCTCTCTGCGCTGCTTCTCTTCGGCTTCTTGCTTGGCCTTCGCTTCGACTTTTGCCTTGGCAACTAGCGCAGCTTCTTCGGCGACACGGGCGTCTTCTTCCTCTTTGAGCGCTTTTGCCCGGGCTGCAGCTTGGGCTTCTACTTCAGCAGCTTCACGTGCAGCCTCGTCCGTATCAACACGGATCTCGCTGCCATCGGGTTCAATCAGTCGGAGATGGGTCGCACGTTTTGTGCGCAGGGTGATGACGCCTAAGCCGGGCTCGCCGCCGCTCCCGAGCCCACCGGCTTGCGGGTCAGGGCGTAAGTCACGACAATCAATCCAGTCACTATGAGCGGTACGCTTAGCCATTGCCCCATTGATAGACCGGTTTGCTGCGCAAAGTCAGCCAATTGTGCATCCGGCTCGCGAAAAAACTCGTTGAAGAAACGCGCACATCCCATCCCAAGAGTGAAAACGCCAACCAAGAGACCGGGACGGAACCGTAAACGCGTCTTCCAGAACAGCAGCAAAAGAACCACCAGCAAAAGCAATCCCTCAAGGCCCGCCTGATAAAGCTGACTTGGATGACGCGCAATTTCGCCAGCACGCGGATCGGGGAACACCATCGCCCAAGGCACATCGCTCACTCGTCCCCAAAGCTCACCATTGTTGAAGTTCGCTAGCCGGCCCAACAACATGCCCATTGGCACACTCGGCGCGATGTAGTCGCAGACTCTCAAAAAATTGAGCTTGTTTCGCCAGGCGACAAAGACAATCGCCAACACCACACCCAACAGACCTCCGTGAAAGCTCATGCCCCCATCCCACATCCGCAGCAGCTTCCAGCTGATCAGGCCCTCACCCGAAAAATCCGTAAAGGCGGAAGGAATGCCGGTGTCGCCGCCAGTATAGAATGCCGCATAACCTAGTCTTCCACCCAGGATCACGCCAAGCGTGCAATAGAAGAACAGGTCATCTGCATGACGCTGCGCCATCGGAGCACCAGGCGTCTTTAATGCCTTAGACGTGTGCCAATAGGCAAAAATTACGCCGAGCAGATAGGCCAGTGAGTAGTATCGTAATTGAAATGAACCGATCTCAAACAGATAGGGCCGCATGCCCAGATCAGACCAGTAAATCGGATCAACTGCACTGCTGCTTACAGCAGCAAGATTCAAAACGCTGCTAGCAGCAAGTAGTGACAGCACGAAGGGAACCTCTTAAAGCTATGTGCGTGCCGCCTCGGCACACGATGTTTCAGCGGCTTTTGGCACAGCAATCGCCCAGCGCAAAGGGTCTTGGCCAAAACCTTTCGTAGAAGATCGTGGTACTTTCGTTATTTACCTATTGCCCGGTCGCCAGAAGACCGACACATAGGCACTGATCAAGAACGCTCTTTAATGCGAGCGAAAATGGGAGAAGAATTGGCATGGCCTCTGAGCTGGATAATGCCCTTGAGGCGATCATGTTGGAAATGACCAAAGAAGGTCAGCCATTTCACACAACCCCATTTGAGCGTGATGGTACGGCGATGCCGGCCTTCACCGTATCGCCGCCATCGTTGGCGCATTATTTCGCGCACTTTTGCAACCAACACAAAGATGTGTCGTTCATCGTAGATGGCGATCTGCGACTGACCTTCGGAGAAACGTATCAGGCTGCAGTGTGCGTCGCGGAGGGTCTCGTGAACGATCACGGCGTCGAAATCGGTGATCGTGTCGGAATTGCGGCGCGCAACTCGGCGAACTGGATGATTGCTTACATGGGCATTGCCATGGCCGGTGGCTGTGTGACTTTGCTCAATGGCTTTTGGTCGGGCGATGAGCTTGCTTATGGCATCCGTCTTGCCGAATGTAAGTTGGTGTTGGCGGACGCTGGCCGTGCGAAGCGACTGGAAGGCACCGATCATTCTGCGAAGCTCGTCATGATGGAACACGACGCGCCGCATGAAGGGCTTGCTAATGTCTGGAAGGCCCCCGCCAGTTTCGAAGCATCGGCTGCGATGGCAATGCTGGGCAAGCTTGGCCCGGATGATTTGGCCACCATACTTTACACGTCGGGCTCAACCGGCAATTCCAAAGGCGCTTACTCTGACCATCGCGGTGTTGTCGCTGGAGTGATGAGCTATATCAGTCAGAGCGCGATGGCTAAGGTGCTGCTTGAGAGCAGGGGCGAAGATGTGAGCGATCAGCCTTGTGCTCTGGTTGCCGTACCGCTGTTCCACGTGACCGGTGCGATCCCACTCTTCCTTCAATCCTATGCGATTGCTCGCAAGCTCGTCCTTATGCCGAAATGGGATGCACTTAATGCCATTCAGCTGATGGCGACCGAAAAGGTCACTTACTTCGTTGGCGTTCCGCTGATGAGCTATGAGATCGCAATGCACCCGGATCTGAAGGACTATGACCTTTCGGCCTGTAAGAGTTTTGCCGCAGGCGGCGCACCGCGGCCCGTTGAACACGTCAACCGCATTAAAGAAGCCTTCCCAGGCGGCTTTCCGCTTCTGGGCTACGGCCTGACTGAAACCAATGCGGTTGGCTGCGGCAATTTCAATGAAAATTATCTCGCAAAGCCAGGCTCAACCGGACGTGCGTCACAGCCGATGGTTGAGGTCGCGATCCTTGACGATGATGGAAATTCAGTCGCGCAAGGGAGTGTCGCCGAAGTCTGTATCCGCTCGCTCGCCAATTTCCGTGGCTATTGGGGCAATGAGGAAGCGACAAGAGAAGCGTTCACCGAAGATCAGTTCTTCCGCACCGGCGACCTCGGCTATCTCGACGAAGACGACTATCTCTACATCGTCGACCGCAAAAAAGACATTATCATCCGCGGCGGTGAGAATATTACCTGCATCGAAGTGGAAGATGCGATCTATGCGCACAGCGACATTGCGGAGTGCTCGGTCTTTGGACTCCCGGATGATCGGATGGGCGAAGTCCCAGCAGCGGTGTTCAACGTGAAGGAAGGTCGCGAAGCAATGACTGCGGCTCAACTGCGCGAATTCCTGCTTACGCATATTGCCCCCTTCAAGGTTCCACTCGAAGAGCATATCTGGGTGGTGAATGATGCACTCCCCCGCCTTGGTACACAGAAAATCGACAAGAAAACGCTTCGCGCGCAATACACCAAGCAGCTCACGGCTGCCTGATGCGCCAATGCAGGTCGACCTAAAGGGGACGCCGTGACCGGGGTATCATGACTGACCGGGCCCTACCCAGCCGCGTCCCTCGGCAACGCGCTATAATCGACCGGCGCGCCCTTACAGATGTCGTCAATCAGCTTGCCGAAGAGCACGGAGAGAAGGCGCGTCCGCTCGTATTGGACAGGCTCAAGGCTGCACTTGACGCAGGACATGCTGAGCTCGAACAACGGCTTCGGGATAAACCTTCAGCGGGACACGAAATCACGTTCGGTTATGCCTTTCTGACTGACCAACTTATCCGCATAATCTACGACTATGTCGTGGCCCATGTTTTCCCGGTTGCCAATCGTACAACCGCAGAACGGCTCGCAGTGTTGGCAGTCGGTGGCTATGGCCGCGCAGAGATGGCACCGCAGTCTGATGTCGATATCGCCTTCATTACTCCCATGAAGCGCGCGCCCTGGTGCGAGCAGGTGATCGAAGCGATACTCTATCTCTTATGGGATCTCGGCCTGAAGGTCGGCCATTCCAGCCGCACAATCGGCGACACTATGCGGATGGCAAAAGAGGATCTGACGATCCGCACAGCACTGCTTGAGTCGCGCCTGATCTGGGGCGATCAAAACATTTACGAAGAACTGCGCCAGCGTTTTTGGGCCGATGTCGTGCGTGGGAATGAACGGCAATTTCACAGCGCCAAGCTTGAAGAACGCAATCAGCGCCACAAGCGCATGGGTGATAGCCGCTATGTGGTCGAGCCCAATGTGAAAGAGGGCAAAGGCGGCCTTCGCGATCTCCAAACACTCTATTGGATCGGCAAGTTCATGCACCGGGTTGAAACCGCATCCGAGCTTGTCAATGTCGGCCTGTTTACCCCAAGCGAATATCGCAGCTTTCGCCGCGCCGAAGGGTTTCTTTTGGCGGTGCGCTGCCATATGCATTCCATCACTGGGCGCGCCGAAGATCGACTGACATTTGACCTGCAACGTCAGGTGGCCGAGGCAATGAACTTCGCTGACCGCCCCGGCAAAAGCGCGGTTGAGCGCTTTATGCAGTACTACTTCTTACAGGCGAAGCGAGTGGGGTATCTCACAGGTGTGTTCCTCTCGCATCTGGATGCAAAGCTTGCCAAGAAACGTCTCGGCAGTGGCTTCTTTGCAGGATTTGCGGCAAAGCCACGCATGCACAAAGGCTATCGCATTGAAGCGGGCCGGAT
>JBCDKX010000074.1:0-13981 GCA_038746055.1 Pseudomonadota bacterium | reverse complement strand
TTGGGTCGATTGTGTACATTCCGCTCTTGGTCATATGAACGACTGCTGCTGACATTCCTTTCGCTACCCACAATCAGAACCGGGTCGAGCAAATAGCAACAGCGATGAACGGCTTGGACACTAGATATGCGAGTGCGCTGATCTCCATGGGCTAGCTGACATCTACTGAGCCTTTAAGCAGTAGTTCTACCGTCAGCTCAATCGGCTAGTTTGCGGCCGGTTCGGGCAAGCAAAAAATGGTGGGCCTTGCACCAAGTCAGGCGGAGAGCCTTAGGAGACGCACCCATTCACATCAGGTGCCTGCGGAACGGCCGCGCTATCAGCAATTAGCGGGTTTACACTAAGCGGTTTCGCGCGTTTCTCGATTGACAGTAATGTTACGCAATATATAGATTGCATAACATTACTTACCTAGGAAATCACTTGTATGAACCAAATGGTCAACCGCATTCAGTCCACACTGAAACCCAACAACGATCATCCCTATATGAACGGCGCTTGGACTCCGAATTTCGAGGAGTATGACGCCGATGACATGACCGTTATCGGGCAAATTCCGGAGGACATTGACGGGATCTATGTGCGCAACACGGAGAACCCCGTGCACAAGCCGATTGGGCGTTATCATCCCTTTGATGGCGACGGCATGTTGCATATGATGCGATTCTCCGGCGGCAGGGCAGAATACAAGAACCGCTTCGTGCGCACCAAAGGATTCGAGGCTGAGGCCGCAGCGGGCAAAGCGTTGTGGGCTGGCTTTACGATGCCAACAGATGCGTCAAAACTGCCGGGTTGCGGCATTGGCAAAGACTTGCGCGATGGGTCCTCCACCGATGTACTGGTGCGCGATGGCAAGATCCTCTCCACCTTCTGGCAATGTGGAGATGGTTACGTGCTGGATGCCGAAAGCCTGGATACTCTCGGGGTCGAAGAGTGGGTGCCGGTTGATGGTCTCTCGGCTCACCCCAAGCTGGACTATAAGACCGGCGAGCTGATGTTCTTCAACTACACCGGCGAAGCTCCGTTCATGAATTACGGGGTGGTGGGCAGAGACAACAAGGTCAAACACTATATTCCGGTAGAACTGCCTGGTGCGCGGCTGCCGCATGATATGGCGATCACCGACAACTACTCGATCTTGAACGACTTTCCGCTGTTCCCAATGCCAGCGGCGCTCGAGAACGGTTTTTTGATCCCGCACTATGAGCCCAGCATGAAGTCGCGCTTTGCTGTCCTGCCGCGTTATGGGCAGCCGGAAGATATCATGTGGTTTGAAGCGGAGCCAACCTATGTCCTTCATTACACCAATTGCTGGGAAGAGGGCGACGAAATCGTACTGGAAGGCTATCATCAGAAAGGTCCCAAGCCACCGCCTTTGGCCAGTATGCCAGATAAGTATCAATTGCTTCTGGCCAACCTGGATCTCCATTCTCTGAAGCCTCATCTCCATCGCTGGCGTTTCAACTTGCAGACCGGCGAGACGCAGGAAGAACGCATTTGCGATGAAGAGCATGTTGAGTTCGGAACGATCAATCCTGACTTTTACGGCCGTGAGCATCGCTACGTGTACAGCGCCCACGGGGAAGAAGGATGGTTCCTTTTCGATGGGCTAGTAAAGCACGACTTGCAAAAAGGTACGGCTCAAAAAGTTGAATTCGGCCCCGGTCGGTATGGCTCAGAAACGCCTTTCATTCCGCGCAAAGACGCTGTGTCAGAGGACGATGGATATCTGGTCAGTTTCGTGACTGACTTGCTGCTTGACCGATCAGAATGCGTAGTCTTTGACGCCAAAGACATCGCCAAAGGTCCGGTGTGCCAGATCATCCTGCCGCATCGAATTTGCAGCGGAACTCATGCTACATGGGCACAGGCTAGCGAACTCTAAAGCAAACGTCGCAAAGGAGACAAGGCGTTGTCAGAACCGATCTATATTCTAGGCGGGCATCAAACAGACTTTGGGCGCAATTTTGCGCGCGAAGGATTGTCTATTTTCGATCTGCTCAAAGAAGGCGTTGAAGGCACGCTCACCTCAGCTGCGCTTGATCCTAAAGACATAGAAGTTGCCCATGTTGGTAATTTCGTTGGCGAATTGTTTACCGGGCAGGGAATGCTTGGCGGTTTCCTCGGTCACGTGCATCCAGACCTCGCTGGCGTTCCTGCTTCGCGGCACGAGGGTGCTTGTGCATCAGGTTCGCTCGCGGTCCTCGCTGCAATGGCTGATCTGGAGTCCGGGCGCTACGATTGTGCGCTGGTCCTTGGTATTGAGTTCATGCGCAATGTCTCGGGCCACACGGCGAGCGAGCACTTGGGCGCGGCGGTCTGGGTAGGCGAAGAAGCACAAGAGGCGACCTTTGTTTGGCCAGCCATGTTCTCCGATTTGGCGCAAGAGTATCACGCCCGCCACGGTTTGAAGCACGATCATCTCAAAGAGATTGCGAAGATCAATTTTGGCAATGCGCAGGCCAATCCCAACGCTCAAACTCGCAAATGGACGCTGTCACCGGAGCACTTCGCTGATGATGAAGAACTCAATCCCGTGGTTGAAGGATGGATGCGGCGACAAGACTGCAGTCAGATCACGGACGGCGCCTGCGGTCTTGTCCTGGCCTCAAAAGACAAAGCGCGTGCCTATGCCGATGCACGCGGAATCCCCCTGGAGAGCCTCGCTCAGATCAAAGGTTGGGGGCACACCACGGCTCCAATGCTGATGGATACAAAACTGGCGGCAAGTCAGGGTGCAGACTACCTCCTCCCTTGGACGCGCAAGGCCATTGCTGACGCTTATGCTCGGGCCGGCATCAAGGACATCTCACAGATTGATGCGGTCGAGACACATGATTGTTTCACCATCAACGAATATGTGGCGATAGAACACTTCGGCATCACCGCTCCCGGCGAAGCGTGGAAGGCGGTCGAAGATGGTAGAATTGCCCGCGATGGTTCCATCCCTGTCAATGCGTCTGGCGGGCTGATGGGTATCGGTCATCCGGTTGGCGCCACCGGGGTAAGAATGCTGCTTGATGCCATGAAGCAAACGACCGGCCGAGCGGAAGAATGCCAAGTAGGGGGCGCGAACACGGTCGCGACCTATAATGTCGGCGGATCTGGCACCACCAATTGCAGCTTCGTGATCGGTGTGTGATCCCGAGAGATGAACGGCCCCAGCCATGATTGAAACGCTAGCCAAAAGAGCGCAGCCTGCAGGAATGGTGCGGACGTGCTCGATCTGGCGCGCGCTGGAAGTTCTGGGTGATGTTCCCACACTCCTGATCCTAGAAGCGATTTGGTTAGGCGATGCGCGATTTGAAGCGATCCGCTCGCGAACCTGTCTTTCTAAACCGCTGGTGTCGGAGCGCCTCAAATCGCTTGCTCAAAATGGCATTATCAAGCGCTCTCAATACAGCATTCGGCCCGCGCGTTTCGAGTACGCTCTGAAAGAAAAAGGGCGTGCGCTGTTTCCTGTCACAATGATGCTCTTGCGCTGGGAAAAGACTTGGTCTTCGCGTCAATCGACGATGGCAGTTGAAATCGTGCACCAGGATTGCGGTGAGCCGACAACACCGGTTCCGCGGTGCGCGCATTGTGGAGAGGTTGTCACGGCACGAGAAATCGAGTGGCAAGAAGGGCCAGGCCTGGGTTGGATGGAGCCCAATTATACGCGGCGGCGTCAACAACGGAACCGCACTGCAATCGCCGAAAGTGTCACGCTTTTCACAGATGCCGCGGAGGTGCTTGGCGATCGCTGGTCAAGTTTGGTGATGCGATCAGCATTCACCGGTTTGAACAAGTTTGACGAAATGCTTGTCGACAGCGCGATGGCGTCAAACATTCTTTCTGATCGCCTCAGTTGGTTGGTAGAACGCGATTTTCTCAGCACAAAAGTCTACCAGACCAAGCCTGATCGGTACGCCTACTACCCGACCGAGAAAGCGCTCGACTACCTTCCGATCCTGCTAATGCTGCAGCAATGGGGTGATCGTTTCTATGCAGCACAAGAGGGTGCACCTCTCATCCTTCGCCATAGCTCCTGCGGAGCCACGCTGAGTCTGCTCGCCGGATGCAGTGTTTGCGGTGGCGAGCTGCGAGCAGACAATGTCCGACTTGGTTAGCTCCGATCACAACAACATGGGACATTGCGACCTTGCTCTCACAGCTAAGCAACCGCGCTTGCCTCCGGTAAAACCGCCAGTCATTCTATGGCGTGGACTAACGTAACGACGGCCCAGTACATTAAACGAAGGCGATGCTGTTTTCAGAATTGCTATACTGGTCGCTAAAGGAGGATACGAAGGTAAGGCGTCCTGCGTCCGACGAAGAAGAATCTGGATTAGACTGACAGCGCCGCGGACCCAGAAGTCCATTTTAAACAACCGAATCTCAAAGCGTATTGCCAAAGCAGTTAGAAAAAAAGTCCTCTGGGAATGTCGCCAGAGGACCCATGCGTCCGAGCTCGATTTGACTATGTTTAGAAGTTGCCCTGCAGCCCTATTTGAACGGTGCGGCCAATAAATGATACTGGACGAAGAGGACCAAAATTCCCTGGCGTACCGTCGAAAATCTGGCGATCGAACACATTGTTTACACGTAGGCTGAGATTAAGATTCTCGAACAAATCATACGATCCGCCAATGTAATGAACAAAGGCATCCCCGGTCTCCGGATTTGCCAAAGTGAGCGGTTCGTCACGAATATCTTCAATGCCAAATGTGCGGGTCGTTCTGACCTGACTGGCCTGATAGTTGAATCCGTAAGTTGCTTCCCACGGACCATTTCGCCAGCTGAGCGAGAAGTTCAGGAAGTGATCAGGGAAATTGTATTCCCCATCCAGGCGATTGTTGGTTTCCGGGAAGTCCTGAAACAGTACGTCTTCTCGTTCGATCAGATATGTACCCGCCAATTGCGCAGTCATCACTCCGGAGACGACGCCAATGAATTCCTCCAGATCAAAGCTATATCGGACATCATAGTCAATTCCCTGCGCTTGGATCGCTGACAAGTTGAGTGTTGTCGCTTGGACTGCTTCCACCACGCCTGTCGTTGGGTTTCGAGTTACCGCCGCACAGAAGTTGTTCTCAATTGTTGGGGCGTCCGCGCAGTTCCTGACGATCACTTCATCAAGGATTTGGCCCTGGACGCCATCTTCAATATCGATGTTGTAGTAGTCTACGACCAAGCTGAAACCTGGTAGCGCGACCGGCTGGACGACGAAGCCGATTGTGAAAGTATCTGCGGTTTCTTCGCTTAAGCCGGGGTTGCCGCCGCGCGTCTCCAATGTGCTGGCTGATTGATAGCTTGGCGTGGGATCAAAATTGTCAGGTACGAGCAACGCACAATTTGCGGCCCGCGTTGCTGAACCAGTTGTCGTGCCATTTGGGTCACAAGGATCCGAACCGGGTGCGAGCTGACCTGGAACGACTTGCTGAGGAATGAACAACTCGTTGATGTTCGGCGCGCGAACCGCTCGGTTGAAAGAACCACGCAGCCGCAGTCCTGCGACAGGTTCCCAATTTCCGCCAAATGCAAAAGAAGTGGCAGAACCGACAGTACTGTAATCAGCATATCGGATTGAACCATCAATCGTCAGGCTGCGCGCAAACGGTTGGTCAGCAAGAATTGGTATGCTCACTTCACCAAATATCTCTGTCACATCGAAGTTACCGGCGACAGGCGTCGGATCCTGAAACGCTCCAAAAAAACCGAGACCCGCGATTTGCAATGGATCTGGCCTGAAAGCGCTTCGTTCTTCACGATACTCTGCTCCTAAGGCATAGCTGATCGGACCTGCGGGGAGCTCGAAGAAGTCTTCGGAATTGCCGTCTATCACTGCGTTCAAAACAAATTGCTCAAGTTCAAACTCCACTTCTGTTCGGGCGAGGAAGAAGTCGGCGGCCTCTGCGGTCACGGAGCCTTGCCCAAAGAGATTTACTGGAACGCAGGAGCCATCTCCTGGAGCAAATGAGGTGAGTCCTGGATTGGGGCGTGGGAACAGTGCGCTCGGCAACGGTGTGTTAGGATCAATGTCTATCCGGCACACAATGTTACCCGTTACCGGATCAACGACCGCATCGGTTGCAGCCAGAAATCGGTCCGGTAATGGTTCGTTATTGTCGATCAGCGACGTATCTGTCCGCCCATAATTCGCTGAAATTTCGTAATGGAACGCGCTTGATACCTCTCCGCGGAGGCCACCTACGATGCGGAATGTGTCACGAACGCTTTCGGCTGGCTCATTCGCAACCGCCTCATTAACTGAACGGGTCAAGCTAATCGAAGGATTAAGCCCCTGTGCTGCGATGGCGTCAAACTGATTGCGGACCTCCTGCGGGAGAAAGGCGTTGTCACGCCGGATTTCATAGTTGATCGGATTGAGTGGGATCGCCTCTACAGAGCGTGCCTCACTGCGTGAGTACTTCGCTTCGAGGAAGGCAGTTACGCCGCCTGTTACGTCGTAACTGGCAAGCGCATTTACGATAAACTGTTCCGTGTCAGGGACAATACTGGCATCAGGATTGAAGGTGCTTGCCAAGACCCCATCGCCGCCAAGAGATGTCAATGCATCGGCAAAGACCCCAACGTCGACTGGGCGAACCTGGCCTGTCTCGCTGTCGAACAATTGCAGAATTGGAAAGCCGCCAAAGGTAGTGGTGCCGTTGAAAATTGCGGCAGCTCCTCCAAACGAGTTGCCATTGAAGGAAAACGAGCCATCTGGTGTGAAGCGAGCCTGCCTCGCATCCGGTACGACAACATTAAGAAAACTTGCGTCCACTCCCAAAACAGCCGCGAGTGCAGGATTGTTTGCCGCGATGGCGCTACGATTTGCGGCAACTTCGCGCTCACGCACAGCGAGATTGGTTTGTCGCAAGTAATCAACACTAAGCACTGCGTTACCGCGATCATCAGGGGTGTTAGTGCCAATCGTGACCGATGCGCGATAAGCTTCGCCTCCACCGTCGGTCGGTAGGCTGACACCCCCGCGAAAATCGATACCTTCGAAATTGTCTTTAAGGACGTAGTTCACCACTCCCGAAACTGCATCAGCACCGTATATCGATGAACCACCGCCAGTTAAAACTTCAACTCGGTCAATCAAAGCGGGGGAAATGGTATTGATGTCCACCGTCGCTTCGCCGGCATTACCGCCAACATGTCTCCGGCCATTCACCAGCACAAGCGTCCGTGCCGCTCCGAGCCCACGCAAGTCCAGATTGGCAAAGCCGCGGGGTGGAATTGTGTCAGCTGATCGTCCGAAATTAAATGGTGCAGTCAGGCTGAGCGATTGTTGTAGGGCGGGGACGAACCGGATTGCTTCAGTAACATCGGTCAGGCCAAGCGAAGCCAGTTCTTCAAAAGTGATGATGTCGATTGGGCTAGGAGAATTTGCTGCGGTTCGCTCGATTCGGGTCCCCGTCACAATCAGTTCTGAATCTGCCGTGGCCGCGCCTGCGGGGTCGACGATCACATATCCGTCGCCAGACGGACGCGCCGACAAGCCGGTTCCGGCTAGTACTCGCGCTAGCGCTTGGTCAAGGGTGAGTGAACCGGACACGCGCGGTGCGGTGATGTCGCTGACGAGACTGTCTAAGACTACGATTGTAGTATTGTAGCGTTGCCCGATTTCGATCAGCGCATCGCCAAGCGGCTGGGCGGAGATCGAAACATCCTGAGTAGTTTGGGCCTGTGCGGTAGCTGGGATGGCAACAGCTGCCAGTGCCACTGTCGAAACAGCGCAGAGCATAGAACGAGCAATTCGAGCAGGAGAGGTAAGTTGCATTAAAGTGGGCCTTTTCGGTTAACTAAACGCAAATGCGTTGCGTTCTCAGTCAACCTAAAGACTCAGCTCAAAATCAAACCGACACAAAAATTTGCAATGGTAACTTCGCGGTTCAATTGCGCGTTATGATGATCTGGCCTTGCGTCTCTGAAATAGTCACTGGCAGTGCTGCTTCGATGGTAGCCAGAATGCTCGCCGGATCATCGCCTTGAAAAGTACCGGATATGGTCAAGCCAGCAGCCGCTGGGTCCAACCTTATCGAAACTCCCGGGGCGCCATTGAGGTCCGCAACGATCTGTGAAAGTGGCGCAGAGCGATAGGTGCGCGGCTCAAGCCGCATTGCAGTAGCGGTAGTTCGAACTGGCGACGTCGACTGATTGACTAGGGTTGGCGCAGACGATCTCTCAAGCGGCAAAACTTCGCGCCCGTCATCAGTCCAGATCGCTTCACCAGCCGCAAGCGAATACCGCATGGATCGCTCAATCGTTCCCGGATCAAGGTCGGCTGGAACCACGTCGACTGATCCCTCGCGCACTTTCACTTCGAGCCCGCTGTCGC
Organism: Pseudomonadota bacterium; assembly: GCA_038746055.1. Classification (GTDB taxonomy): domain Bacteria; phylum Pseudomonadota; class Alphaproteobacteria; order Sphingomonadales; family Sphingomonadaceae; genus Erythrobacter. The sequence continues at coordinate 5,652 of JBCDKX010000074.1, read as the reverse complement.
GCAAGGCTGTCGCGAAGTTAGTTCCGGTCACGATTACTTGCGCATATTTTGATCCGACCACGAATGGCCTCTCAGAATCCTTTGCAACATCGAACAAGGCCGAACCCAAGGTCAGCTTTGCACGGCGCAGGCCGTCAGAATAGTCTACTTCAAGTATGGAAGAGGCGTCCAATAAGATGCGGCTCCCATCAGGCAAGTTGATCTGCTGGGACTGGCGCGCTGAAGTGGCATATCGTGTGATTGCTCCAGCTGCGTCATCGCCGCCAAAATCGGACTGTATGGCCAAAAACACGACGCTGCCGACCAGCACGATCGCAACCGTAGCGGCAATTGCCTGACCACCCCAATCCAGCAGCGGCTCGAACAAGGTTCGCAGCCGTGTCGAGGGACCCTCACTAAGCGTTCCAGGCGCAATCGTTGCGGTCGGGTTAGCATCAGAAAAATCAACCTGGGAGAGAGCCTCCCACAATACCTCACTCTCTAGAAATGCTTCGCGATGCGCCTGATCGGAGGCAAGCCATTGATCAAACTCCAACCGTTCGATCGCCGTCAACCCTTCATTGTGGCGAGCGCGCCACAGATGTGCCGCGCTCTTTGCGGAGGTCGGTTCATTCATAGCCATCTCGCCGCGTTCTGTTGGGCAGGCTGCGGTGGCGGCTAAGTGCTTTGTCGATCTCTTCAGTGGCAATCGCGATATGGCGCACTGCTGCGGTCCGGGTGACGCCATACTTCCTGCCCGCCGCTTCGGCCGACAGTCCATCCACTCGCTTAGCCAGAAAGATCTTGCGCCGCCGCTCTGGCAGACCTTTAATGGTGTCCATTACGATCCCTAACTGCTCCCTCGCAATTAAGACTCGTTCAGGGTCAAAATCGTCACATTCATTTCCTGAGCCCAACAAAAGATGCTGCTGAGCATGGCGTGATCTGGTCGATTGTGCCCGAAGATCAGTGAGCATCAGATTGCGTGCGGTGATCCAGATATAGCTTTTAAGATCTTTGATGCGGTTGAGAGCTCGGTGCCCACTAAGCTTGGCAAATGCCTTTTGCACTACCTCGTCCGGGTCAGGTGGCCCCGTACCATAAGTGCTGCGTAACGCGCTGGTCAGATCCGCAGAGAAGTCGCGATAGAGCTTGTCCAACCGGCCATCATGTGGGTTTGCGACAGGTGATGACAGATGATCCGAATGGTCATCGGCTGCAAGAAGATCCTCATCGCTCCTTGCATCAGGGTCGAATGACTCATTCATCACGCCATAAAGCTCGCTGGCAACGCCTAGACTAGTCTCGATCCCAAGATGCACCTACCAGCGTGTAAGTCTTTTGCAAACTCCAGCAACAATGACAACGAAATCCCAATTTCTGGTCAACTGTGATCCGGTCGTGCCTGGAACGACGGATAGCAGTTCTTAAGCCAGCAATGCGGCTGCACAGCTATCCTGCAGTACTTCAGTGCCTATCTGCGATCAGTGCTGGAACTTCGAGCAGATTTAGAGGCCTTGCCAATCAAGTTGCTGAGCCAGCCCAGTTGAAAGCGCACCGGTCGAGATGATTAGGCATTTCGCAAATAGTGCAGCTATGGGCGTTTTATGACCAAGATTAGCGATACCGCCGCCAAGTTGTACGCCGATGTGCGTGGGACACAGAGTGAAGCGCCTCTCAGTGATACAATCGAAATCGGGCTGTTCAGCGAAGAGCCGATCGGTAGGGCCCTCGCGATTGAGAATGTAAGCCTGGGACGTCGGCCAAAGCGCGGAATTTCAACTTGGATCAGCTATAACGGGAAATACACTCCGGCCAAATAGGGGAGCTAACGGCAGCTTGTCCGGTCTCTGCCGCTGAAGGACAACGTCTCAAAAAGGCGCAATTCTTCCATCAGGATTTGACTTTATCAAATTTGAGACGCCTTAAGTGTTTCCGACGGTTAGCTCTCGCCGAGCTCAAATACATTTATACGGTTAACAATGGCTGGCGTAGACGAATTGACGATGAATTGGCGTTCCGCGCTCATTGGGTTGACCATGGCTTGTTCGCTGATCGCGCTTGTCTATCTGTTCCGTCGTGGCCTTGAGAGGCGAGCGGTCGGATGGCTCACGCTATTCGTTGTTTTGGCCAACGTCTCTGCAATCCCAATGCTCATTGGATTTGCTGGCGCCTATGACATCTGGCCCGGTCTTACATTCCTACCGACGCAGACCGGATTACTTTTTGGTCCTGCGATCGCGATGCATGGACGTGCCCTTATGATCAAGGGGTCAAGTCGACGGATTCTGTGGTTGTTCTTACCCGGTGTGTTCTACCTGATCTATCAATTCTGGGCTTTTACCATGTTGGGCGACTATCGCGCCAAATGGGCTTTCAATGACGCGATACACGAACCCTACATCTTCCCAGTCGCGATGATAGTAGCTTGGGTTTTGGTGGGCGGTTGTCTCTTCTATGTCTGGCGACTGCGCTCGCAATATCTGGAATGGCTAAAACACAACCGCTCTGACGATGACCGGTTTAGTCCCGCTTGGCTTACTCACCTTATTGTCTTGGCCGCACTCGCGGGCCTGTTTTGGGCAATCGAGGTAACGATCGCGCAGGCCCTAAACTTGAGCTATTTCGATATTTTCCTGTGGAACTTCATCGCGCTTTTTGCGGTGTTCATCATTACGCTCGAGGCGCTATCTGGCATCGATAGACCTTTCCCAAAGATGCGAAATTCTGACGCGGAGGAGACCGTTGAAGCGGAGATGCCTTCGGGTAAAGACTGGGTGTTGGAAGGGGCGCGACTCAAAGCGAAGGTGCTCGAAAACAAGTGGCACCTCGAAGCGGGGCTGACGCTGCAGAGTTTGGCGCGGCGCTTCGGTACCAATCAGGTTTATCTGTCGCGCTCGATCAATCAGGGTCTTGGAGAAAACTTCAGCTCCTTTATCAACGGCCTTCGAGTTGAGCATGCCAAACAACTGATTCTGCGTGATGAGCAATCCATGATCGATATTGCGCTAGCAGCCGGCTTTGGGTCGAAGGCCAGCTTTAATCGTGCCTTCAAGTATCATACCAGCCAAAGCCCGAGCGACTTTCGCAACGCGAATTTTAGGGATTGAGACGGCGTAATTCATAAATTCCTGCATCAATTTCGTTATTTGAGGCGCAGACTGAGAGCATTTTGGCGAGGACGATTGTGAAGGAGATTCACGATGCATCCCAAATCCTTATGCCATCTCATTATCGCCAGCGTCATGGCGGTCGCAACGCCGCTCAAGGCTCAGGAACATCCACGCGACCAATGGCTGACGCCCGAGCAAATTGCTTCCGACATAGCCTTGGCACAAGAGGCCTATTCGCGCATTCATCCAGGGTATTCACGCTACGCTACGACTGTTGAGATGCGCGAGGCATGGTCAGCGATCATCAGGGAAGCCGAGGCCCAGAATGGGATGCGACTGAGAGATCTGTATCTCGCCGTGCAACTCGCGCTAACCAACATTCGCTGTGATCACACCAAAGCCGAACTGCCGGCTGTTTTGCGAGAGGCAAGATCAGGCCAGCCACTCTACCTTCCCTTTCGTTGGGATCTGATCGAAGGGCGTGGGATCATCGTCACACCCGGCGAGGACGATGAACTTACGCGCGGCGATGAAATCATCGCCATTGATGGTCGGCCACTAGCAGAGATTGTTTCTACCATTGGCAGCTATATCCCGGTCGACGGACAAACCGACTGGGCGCGAAATGGGGAAATCACCCAGTCCCTTGAGTTCATGGGCGGCGGAGTCGATCACTTTGGCGCGTTGCTTTGGGACATAGAACCGCAAGCGCGCTTACGTCTTCGTGCTCGCGATAACTCCGAGCGAGAGGTCCTAGTCGACAGGATCAGTTTCGATAAATGGGGCGCCATGGGGGAGACATCACGGGCAAACTTTGTCGATGCTGTAACCTATGAGCGGATGAGTGAGGACACCGGCTATCTTCGAATCGATACATTCGTAAACTATCGTAGACCGATTGATCCGCATTCCATTCTTGGTCCGATTTTTGAGAGCATAGCGGCGGAGGAGCGCTCTCGGCTGATCCTCGACCTGCGCAATAATGGTGGTGGATCCACCGATGCCGCGCATGCACTCGCCTCTTACCTGATCGAAGAGGCCATGCCGCTTAAACTCTCAATGCAGGTCGCTACGCTCGATCTATCAGGCCTGAGAGAGCATCTAAGTACGTGGGATACACGTGCGCTCAATCCGGATCCACGTGGCTTCATCGCCAATGATGATGGCACCTACATTTTGCGCGACGGGATCGCTGATGAGACGAATGTGATAGTCCCTGCAGACGCTGCTTTTGAAGGGGAATTGATCATCTTGACCAGCTCTCAGAATTCCTCCGGCAGCACCAATTTGATTTCGATCCTAACGGGGCAAGAGAGAACCAAATTGATTGGTGAACCGACCGGCGGAAGCGCCGAAGGGCCTACGGCGGGCCTACTTTTCACATTGACGTTGCCAGAAAGTGGTATCCGCACGCGCATACCTTTATTCCGCTATCGCAATAACGTTGCCGAGTTTGAACCAGGTCTCGGTGTCAGTCCTGACATCTCTGCAGCGCTCACCGTGAAGGCATTTCGAGCGGGACGAGATCCAGCGTTGGAAGCTGCCAAGGCTTTGACTCTGCGCGCTGCTCCCAAATCTGAGCTCGTTACTGAAGAGCCAACAGCCAGCGTTTCTGACTTTGAGACGCTTGTCGGCGAGACCTGGACAGGCGAACTTGAGTATCTCAATTACGGGAGCGATAAGCGTTCTACGATACCGGTGCGTATGATAGTTCGCGAACCGTCAGATCGATCGATCCGATATGGTTTTGTCTATCCAGGAGAGGAAAACAAGAATGCTCTGGATCGCATTCGTCTCTCGCGCGACGGAAGGCAGATCAGTGGCTACCCTATCATCCAGCGTTATCGCAACGATGCCGGTCGACTTGTACTTGTTGCCCAGGGCAGTGGCCGGGATGACAACCGTCCTGCCGATATTCGGATCACCTATGAGATCAGCGAAAATACCTTTGTAAACCGCAAGGATGTGCGTTTCGAAGGTGACGACTACATAAACCGCAACGAATACCGCCTTACTCGCAAGTAGTGGGTGCGATCACGAGTACAAACGCGCGTGATGCGGCGCTTCGCGAATATGCGGTCACTTCGGAGACTGACTTCTGTTCACGCGAACGTCCACAATCACGGCGGCTCTGATCGTCACCTTATCGACCGACGGGCTTACACGACCAGCCGCTCTGACTGAGTGGCAAGCGCTCATGGCCTACTCCGGGGAAGGGTGGGTTGCTCTAGGTCTTTCAGAGACAAGTTCGCGTTGGACTGACAGTACCCACCCAATAGTTGCAGCCGGTCGCTTCGATGGATTGGAGGACACTTTCGCGGTCTTGTATCCGAGCGCACCCTTCGTCCGCAGCTAGCATGTCTATGAATTCATCGCTGGGCTGCACCGGCGCTGTGGGGCTGCTGTTCCGGCAAATGACCTGATACCTGTGAGAGAGGGATTCATGCCACTGGGCGCTAGAGACAAACCTTGGGCGTCTTTCTTTTCAGTCTTTCTCGGGCTGAGTATCTCGTCGTCACAAGCACTTGTTGCAAATGATGCGCATTTGCCATCGTTTTTT
>JBCDKX010000073.1:0-14091 GCA_038746055.1 Pseudomonadota bacterium | reverse complement strand
TTTATTGCCAACACAGAGTTGCGGGCAGAGAGAGCACGTGGAATCCCATCTGAGCCCGCGCCAATATTTAGGTTCACCACGCCAGCGAGCAATGTCGATTCTGGGCCAATAACCATGCCAATGCGTCGGCGCGCAAAGTCCTGATCAGCGCCTGCGGTCATGCGTGAGTAATAGCGCTGAGGATATCCATCTTCGAGATAATCCGGCACGGCACTCTCAGGCCAAAGAACCAGACGCGATTTATCGGAGCTCTTGGAAGTCAGGCGGGCAATGCGTTGGAACTGTTCCTCGAATTTTGAGCCGTCGTTAAGCTCATCTTGCGGGATAAGAGGCTGAACAAGAGTGTAGCGAATATCACTTTCTTCGCTCGAAGCCTGCGGCGAGGGAATGAACATAAGAAACGCTATAAAGGCCATAGCCATGATGGGCTCTTGCCAACTGTCGTGCCGCTTGGTGGAGACAATCCCCGCCGCTAACAGCACAGCAAGACCAGATAGCGCATAAGTGCCCGTCCACGGGAGAACTCTTGCTATTCCTGCCGTTTCCCAACCACCTAGCAGCGTCAGCCCTAAAGGCGGCCAAGGGTATCCCGTAAAGACCCAACTTCTCAACCATTCCGTCACAATCCACGCCGCTGCCAACACCGCACCAAAGACCAGCGTCCCGCCTCGCCGCGCAAATAGATAAGCGGTGAAGGCAGCCAGCGCTGGATAGACCGCAAGATATACACAAAGCAGCGGGACAGCGGCCCAGCCAAGTATCTCAGGCATCTTCGCCTGATAGGTAAAGGCAGTCGCGATCCAATTGTTGGCAAGGGTCAGATGCGCCCAGCCAAACACCCAGCCGCGCCAAAGACTGCTCCGCCAAGTGGGCGCCGCTCGCAAATGCACGACCCATAATGCAAGTGCGGGAAGAGCAATCCACCATGCGTGAACCGGTGGAAAACCAAGCGCCACAACGAGCCCGAGCATGCCGGAAGTGAGGCCTGGCCAACGCTGTGAAAACGCCGCCAGACGCGGCCAAAGCGATGCCAAAACCCCGTCAGACTTATCTGGCGAATGATCGGTCATCAGCCCGATCCATTAACGCGAATGGCTGAGCTCAACCAACTGCTTCGAGGCCATCGTCGTCATCTGAATCTGAACTTGCACTGATGGCGGGTGGCAGAACTGACGAATCCAGTTCTGCGTTCTCTCCAGCATCATCGGTACGTTTGCGGCGTGTGCGGCGTCGAGGCGCCTCTTCTTCGCCATTACTCTTCGGCTGACGCGAACGACGGGCAGGCTTGGCACTCTCTTCATCAGCGTCTGCAGGTTCGCCTTCGGTACCGGCATCACCTTGATCGGGTGACGCATTTTCAGAACCTTGATTCAGTGCCTCACCTTCTTGGCTTTCACGGCGTCCGCGACCGCGACGGTTACCCCGACGGCGGCCATCGCCTTCATCCTCGTCGCTGTCATCATTGGTAGCCCCGCGCTCTTCATTGCGCTTCGCACGCGCCTCTTCCTGGCGCGCCTTGTTATCAGCAATCACACGGAAATAGTGGTCCGCGAACTGGAGATAATACTCGGCTTGAACCCTATCGCCATTGTGCTGCGCATCCTGCGCGAGCTTCTTGTATTTATCGAGCAGCTGAGGTGCATTGCCCCGCGCACGACTATCGATCCGGTTCTGATTGTTACCGCCTTGATTGTTGCGGTTACCGCGACCGCGGCGACGATTGTTACGATTGCTATTCAAGGAAAATCTTCCTGTTAACGACCTTGGCTCGCCCTGCGGCATAAACCCTTGGCCAATAGACCTCTACGTCTGTCTTGCCGCCCATGCGGCACTCTTAAACCTCAAGTTGTCTGACCTGTGGGATCGCCCCCGCGAAGGCCGTTCAACATGGAATTAGGAGCTGGTCTAGCGTTTCGCGCCCTTCGCGAAGCGGTGTTCCGACTCGATAGCTAGCGAGCCGTGACGCTTTTGCCAAGCCCTGATGAGTTTTTCGTCAACGAAGCACCAAACATCTGGGCCGTCCGGCAAGGTCCTTGCGCAGCTCAACGTCATAGCCCTCTTTCTCAGCAAGCCATGTCACCTCATCGGCCTGCGTAGCTCCAATTTCTAGGATCACGGTGATCCCGTTGCCTGTCCCGGTGGCCTGAATAAGCTCAGGGATCAGCAACCGGTAGTCATCAAGCCCATCCTTACCCGCAAAAAGTGCCGAATGTGGCTCGTAGTCTGCCACCTGAGGATCGAGTTTTGCGGTGGTTTCGACATAAGGCGGATTACAAAGATAGATCTCATACGTATCGTGCGCATAGCCAAGGCCTTGACGCTCCTGGCCTGGTCGCCAATCAAAAAGGCCAAAGTGGGCATTCTTGAGCTCGTGTTTTCGGGCATTCTTGCGCGCGATTTCTATTGCAGCGGGGCTGTTATCGATACCAAATCCGCGTTTTAGGCTCGGGTATTCCTGCAGCAAGGTTAAAAGAAGTGCGCCTGAGCCGGTCCCAATATCAAGAACGCTGAACCCCTCTTCGCAAAATTCGAGTGCAGTCTCGATGAGGATTTCACTGTCGGGGCGCGGGATCAGGACATCACGCGAAACTTCAAACTCGCGCCCATAAAATTCCTGCGTTCCATTGATATAAGCGACCGGCTCATGTTTCGCTCGTCGGCCGATAAAGCAAAAAAACTCTGACGGTGCCGCTTCATCCATCGTGCGCAAGAGCATGTCTGAGCGGCTTACACCCAACGCATGCGCCATCAGCAATTCCGCATCGAGCCGCGCGGTGTCGCTGGTGGCTTCGAGCTCAGCGGTTGCCGAGCGAATGGCCTCTGCGACGGTCACTCTGCGAGCGCAGCCAGTCGCTTGGCCTCATCCTCATTAATCAGCGCGCTCACAAGTTCATCAAGGCCCGTGCCAGCCAGAACCTCTTCAAGCTTATGCAAAGTCAGCCCAATGCGATGGTCAGTCACGCGGCCTTGCGGGAAGTTATAGGTGCGGATGCGCTCTGAGCGATCACCTGATCCCACCATGGCCTTGCGCGCCTCAGCTTCTGCGCCTTGCGCGGCATCGCGCTGCGTTTCGAACAGGCGCGCGCGCAGCACTTGCATCGCTTTTTCCTTGTTCTTGTGCTGGCTGCGCCCGTCTTGGCAGGTGACCACAAGGCCGGTGGGTTCATGCGTAATGCGGATGGCTGAATCGGTGGTGTTAACGTGCTGACCACCCGCACCGCTTGCGCGGTAAGTGTCGATTTTGAGGTCGCCGGGGTCAATCTGGACATCCACATCGTCGGGTTCGGGAAGCACGGCGACGGTTGCGGCGGATGTGTGAATACGTCCGCCGCTTTCGGTCACGGGCACGCGCTGCACGCGGTGCACGCCACTTTCAAACTTAAGCTTTGCGAACACGCCCTGCCCGGTGACATTGGCGACGATCTCTTTAAAGCCGCCGACTTCCGAGGCGTTCATGGAAACAGGCTCTACTTTCCAGCCCTGCTCACCAGCGAATTTTTCATACATTCGAAACAGATCTCCCGCGAAAAGAGCCGCTTCGTCACCGCCCGTGCCAGCCCGGATTTCGAGCATAGCGGGCTTACTATCCGCGCGATCACGAGGAAGGAGCGCAATGGCCAGTTCGCGCTCTTTTTGCGGCAGGGTTTCGCGAATGGAAGCGAGTTCCTCTTCTGCCATCGCCTTCATTTCCGGGTCGACAAGCATATCTTCGAGCCCACCGATCTCGGCTCGCATCAAGGTCACTTCGGCCGCGATCTTGGCGACGGGTTCCAGCTCAGCATAGTCACGCGAGGCTTGGACGAATTCGTCGCCCTCAAGCGTACCGGACGCCATCCGTGCTTCGAGCTCAGCAAAGCGATGGGCGATCTGGTCAAGGCGTTCGGGTGGGACTTTCATTACTCTGCTTTCGGGAGGGCCTGCACCTCTTCTTCAAGTTCATCAATTGTTTCTCCGAGCGCGTCGAGATCATCATCGAAACGAAGGTCCCAACCTTTCTCGATTATCTCATTGATCGGCAGCGCTGCTTGTTCGCCCGTTTTGAGATCCTTGAACTGAAATAGTCCCGAAGCAATCTCGTCTTCACCGATGATAATCGCGGCCTTTGCCCCAGCCTGATCAGCTCTATTGAAACGCTTCTTCATGTTTCCGCGCGAGAAGATTTCGGCAGAGAATTTTGTGAAACGCAGAGTTTGTGCCACTTGAATGGCCTTAAGCTCAGCCTCTTTCCCAAGCGGAATCACAGCCAGTTCGACGGGTTCTTCGGCGTGTTCGCCAACTAACATCGCCAATCGCTCAACGCCCGCTGCCCAGCCAACCGCAGGGGTCGCCGCGCCGCCAAGGCTCTCCATCAAGCCATCATAGCGCCCACCACCAAGCACCGTTGACTGCGCGCCCAGAGCCTCTGCCGCAGCCGACCCCTCGTCTGGGATGAACTCAAAGGCGGTGTGACGATAATAGTCGAGCCCGCGCACTAGGCTTTCCGCCCGCTTCCACGTCACGCCTGCCGCATCAAGACCGCTGGTGACACTCTCGAAGAACGCCAAAGCCTCATCCGACAAATACTGATCAATCTTCGGCGCATCGGCAACAAAAGCACGGTCGCGCGGGTCTTTGCTGTCGAGAATACGCAATGGGTTCTTGTGCAGCCGCTCTTGAGAATCCTCAGAAAGCTCACCCGCAACCGCCCCAAAGTAATCAATCAAGCCAGCACGCCAGACATCGCGGCTTGCCGCATCGCCCAAAGTGTTGAGATGCAAGGTCACACCCTCAATCCCAAGCTCCTGCAAAAGCTGATCGGCCATCGCGAGGAGCTCCACATCGGCCTGCGGTTCGCCTGCGCCCAAAATCTCTGCGTCGATCTGGTGAAACTGGCGGTAGCGGCCCTTTTGCGGGCGCTCATAACGGAACAGCGGCCCGTGGGTCACAAGCTTCAAAGGCGCGTATTGTTGCCAACCGTTGGTGAGGTAGGCCCGCGCAATTCCTGCGGTGAACTCAGGACGCAGGGTCAATGAATCGCCACCCCGATCCTCTAGGGAATACATCTCTTTTGAGACGACATCGGTAGTCTCACCAATCGCGCGGCTGAACACTTCGGTCTTCTCGAATACCGGCATCTCAGCGCGCCTGAAACGATAAAGCTTCCGCACGCGCTCAAAGGTCTCGACCACAAAGGCAAAGGCCTCCGCATCGGGTCCAAAAATATCCTGCGTTCCGCGAATGGCTTTTGGGGTGTTTTTGCTCATAGCGTCCTTGTTTCTCTCGCCAGCGATTAGGGGGAAGCAAGGTCTTTCGCAATGCCTCTACTTTCGCTAGGTGGCGCCGCGAGAGGCCATTCGGGACCTGGCCAACAACGCACTCAGGAGTTCCAAATGCGCATCGACAAAATCCCCACTGGCGATAATCCTCCAGAAAGCCTCAATGTAATCATCGAAGTGCCCACTGGAGGTGAACCGGTCAAATATGAGTTCGACAAGGAAAGTGGTGCGCTGTTTGTTGACCGTATCTTGCATACGCCCATGCGCTATCCCGCAAATTATGGATTTGTGCCGCATACTCTCTCACCCGATGGCGATCCGCTGGACGCCCTGGTGATCGCACGCTCACCGTTTATCCCTGGTTGTGTGGTGAAATCGCGCCCCATTGGCGTGCTCAACCTCGAAGATGAACATGGCGGGGATGAAAAGCTGGTCTGCGTCCCGGTGGACACGACCTTCCCTTACTATTCCGATGTGGGGGAAACCAAGGACTTACCCTCAATCATCCTGCAACAGATCGAGCACTTCTTCACGCATTACAAAGATCTTGAAGCAGAGAAGTGGGTAAGGATCGGAAAATGGGGCGATGCTGAGGAAGCGCGCCAGATTGTGCGCGAAGCAATTCAACGGGCCAATTCATAAGCCCGTTAAATCGGCACTTGCATTGACCAACTAGATTACAGCGAAAATGGCTTTACAAAGCCCGGTGAGCAGCAGCGGCAGACCAATCGCCATAATCCAGAGCATCATCGTATCGCGGCGGAAAGCACCTGCGAAAGCCTCATCAGACGCTTCATCATCTGACATGCCTGTCCAACGACGCTCGAACCAGCGACACGCCGGGATAATCGCCGCAACCAAGATAACCAAAGCAACATAGGGCAAAATAGAAGACACGCCATCGCTGAGCGCCTTGACGGTCATAAATATCTGCAGTCCGGTATACACCAGCAGCGCATAGGCAACATGGTCGCTCATGGACTTTCGCCAGTCGCGCGATTTCGACTTTGTAGCTTCAGCGACTTCGTGGCTGTTCGACAGCTCGTTCATCATTGCGTTCCCCAACGACCTTTTCTCTCCATCTCCTTTATCTCAAAGAGAGCGCTTTGTTGCAAGCGCAGTAACCAAATTGAAATATTCGGCCGCAGCTCGTGCAAAGCCAACGCAAAAAGCACGGAATTACGGGATTTCTCGTAGGCGCCGGGTCGGGTTAACGTCAGATAAGCAAAAATCTTGCCAAAACGCACCAACTCTCTCTTCCCTGTGAAAAAGACAATGCTACATGAGAATCATATGGACGAGTCTACGACTATCGATAGTGCCTCAAACGCTGAACAGGAAGATGTGGCTGACGCCGCCACTGCGATGCTTGAGGGCGGGCTTGAGGTCATTTCAATTGCCAAAAGCTACGACAAGCGCGCGGTACTCACTGACATTTCGCTCACCGTAGCCAAGGGCGAAGTGCTGGGCCTGCTCGGGCCTAACGGCGCAGGGAAGACCACGTGCTTTTACTCCATAATGGGCCTCGTCAAGCCAGACTCTGGCCGGATTCTGATGGATGGTGATGATGTGACCAGTCTGCCAATGTATCGGCGGGCCATTCTGGGGCTTGGCTATCTGCCTCAGGAAACGAGCATCTTTCGCGGGATGACCGTAGAGCAGAACATCAACTGTGTGCTTGAAATGGTTGAGCCCGATGCGGAGACACGCGGACGCGAGCTGGAGCGGTTGCTCGATGAGTTCGGTCTCACCCGTCTGCGTGAAAGCCCGGCCATGGCGCTTTCAGGCGGCGAGCGGCGGCGCTGCGAAATTGCCCGCGCGCTCGCAGCGAAACCTTCGATCATGCTGCTGGATGAACCCTTTGCTGGGATTGATCCCTTGTCGATCAGCGATATCCGCGACCTGGTGAAGGACCTGAAACAGCGGGGTATCGGTGTGCTTATCACCGACCACAATGTGCGCGAGACATTGGATATCGTCGACCGGGCCTGCATTATCTATGGCGGTCAGGTGCTATTCGCCGGAACGCCGCAGGCGCTGGTTGCGGATGAAAACGTGAAGCGGCTTTACCTTGGGGAGAGCTTTACGCTCTAGGCCCTCGCAGTATGGCTTTAGGCCCCCGCCTCGACTTACGCCAATCTCAACAGCTGGTGATGACACCCCAGCTGCAGCAGGCGATTAAGCTGCTCGCGGCCTCCAATCTGGAAATTGAGACTTTCATCGGTGATGCCCTGGAGAGCAATCCGCTGCTTGAGAGCGGCGCGGTATCAGCTGACAATGACGCACCGCCCGGCGAGCCGGATGATATCCCACGCGAAGAGTTTACTTCCGACCAATTGATGGCGCAGGCGCAAGGCGAAAGCGAAGCGCCGCTCGATATTGACGTCAGCGCCATCGACCGTGATCGCGATACGGGCGAAGGGCCCGGCGTTATGAGCGATGCCGAATGGGGCTCGGCAGGAGGCTCGGGCGGCGGCGAAGATTTGCCCGGTATCGAGGCGATGAAAGCCGCTGAGTTGACTTTGGCTGAGCATCTCGACGCGCAAATCGGTGGCCTCGCCTGCAACCCACGCGAAGAGTTTGTCGCGCGCCATATTGCCGGCCTGCTCGATGATTCGGGCTACCTCACCTCGTCTTTGCGGGATGTGGCTTATGATCTTGGGGTTGATCAGGAGATCGTCGAGGACGCGCTTGTCGTGGTGCAAATGTGCGATCCCACCGGCATTGGCGCGCGTGACCTTGGCGAGTGCCTTGCGCTGCAAGCCAAGGATGCGGATCGTTATGATCCGGCGATGGCCACTCTACTCGCTAATCTCGATTTTCTCGGCAAAGGTGAGGTCGCGCGGCTCAAACGCTTGTGCAAAGTCGATGATGAGGACTTTGGCGATATGCTTAGCGAGATCCGGCAATATGACCCTAAACCTGGCCTTGCCTTCGCCTCCTCTACCAGCGAGGCGGTGGTGCCTGACGTGCTGCTGGGCGCGAAAGACGACGGGGGGTGGGACATCCAACTCAACGAAGACACACTCCCGCGCCTCATCGTAAACCGCGACTATTATGTCGAGCTTGGCGGTGAGGGCTCGGCCTGCGCGGAAACGCAAGGTTGGCTCAAGGAGAAAATGGCGGACGCCCATTGGCTTATCCGCGCGTTGGATCAGCGCCAGAAGACCATCCTCAAAACCGCCGCGGAAATCGTGAAGCAACAGGATGGCTTCTTCCGCAGAGGGGTTTCCGAACTGCGCCCGCTTACATTGCGTGAAGTGGCCGAACAAATCGATATGCACGAAAGCACGGTCAGCCGGGTAACCTCTAATAAGTATCTTCACTGCGACCGTGGGACCTTTGAGCTCAAATATTTCTTCACCAGCGGCGTTGCGTCCTCAGATGGCGAAGGCGCATCGTCCGAAGCGATTAAAGCGCGCATCAAAGCGCTCACCGATGCCGAAGACCCCAAAAAGGTGCTCTCCGACCAAAAGCTCGCGGACCTCCTCAACGAAGAAGGCTTCGGCCTCGCACGCCGCACAGTCGCCAAATACCGGGAAGCGATTGGAGTGGGATCAAGCGCAGAACGACGGCGAGCGAAGAAGCTGGCAGGGCTATGAGGGTTTTTGTGCGCGGAAACGGTCGTTCCGCTTACGACTCAATAACGGAAGTGCTGGCACTTGCCGGTCCGGAAGCTGAGCGTAGTAATTCAGTCAGTTCTGCCAATTTGCATTGATTCACAACGAGCTCAAAAGAGCGGTGCTTAACCGTTCCGATGGCGCAAAGTGTCCTAGATTGAGGAGACTGGTATCCTATGCAATACAGATGGATCAATGCAATTACTTTGCGCCAAACAGTATCAAGCGCGGAGGGGTGAATTGCTTCGACGCTCGGCTGTGTTAGTCGCCGCGATTCAGCTTCGATCTCGTCTGCCGCGATCGCGCAGGACATCGATATCGGAGATATTGAGGCAGAAGATGGAGGTGATCAGTCTTTGCCAAATGTCCTGACAACGAACAGCTTGATCCAACCGTTCTGGCACCTGATCAAGCTGCTTTTCCCGTTATTTTCCCAGCGAAATGGGAACAATCGCAATGAGACTGGTACGCTCGAGACTGCGTGGCGCACCACTATTTCTTCCCTAGAGCGGCTAATTGAGCGTCCCTTCTGCTTTGCTGCGCCCGCCAAAAATCAATGCATCGATACTAAAGGGTCCTGCCCCTTTGCAGGCGACAAATAGGAAGATGAAGCAATAAAGCCCAATTAGCTCTCCGCCATTGAGGATGGGATAAAACTCATTCATGCCATGGACCATCCAATAGCCGACGGCGGACATTCCTGACGAAATGAAGGCTGAAACGCGAGTGAATAAGCCAAGCGCGATGGTAATCCCTAGGACCAATTCGATCCATCCGGCAGTCAGCGACATCGCGTTGAGCTCATAGGCAAACTCGACTGGGAAATTGAGAATCTTCTGTGTGCCATGCTGAACGAAGAACAGTCCGGCGAACAGTCGCAACAACGCGTAACTTGGCTCAGTGAATTTATCCAGGAATTGCATGGTCGTCTCCAACAGCATGAGGCGAGAATTTTGTCTGGAAACCTTGTATCAGCGTATTAAATGGATGCAACTTACACTGCTGCAATCAGTCTTGGACAAAAGAGGTGCCGCTATCAATTTCGAACTACCCGAAGAGTATCAGATGCTCGAAGACCTTGTGTGGAGATTTGTTCGCGAGGAGTTGATGCCTTTGGAGGCGGGCGTTTTGCAGCGTGATGCCGATGGCCAAGGCGGCTATCTGACGTCCGAGGAAAAGTCGCACCTTGACGCCGTGTCAAAAGATATGGGGCTGTGGGCGTTGGACGCTCCCGAAGATGTTGGCGGGATGGGCCTACCGCATGTGGCTTTGGTAGGCGTCAACATCGCCATGGGCAGCACGGTTTCGAAATACAATTTGCCGCCGGATTCGCCCAATCTCAAGATGCTGGCAGGCTATGTGAATGATCAGCAGCGCAAGGCCTATCTTGAGCCGCATGTTAGCGAGGGTACCCTTTCAGCTATCGGCATTTCCGAGCCGGGCGCTGGCGCAGATCCTTCGGGTATGGCCACCAAGGCCGTTAAACAAGGTGACAAGTGGATCATTAATGGCCGTAAAATCTGGATTACATCAGCGGCAGAGGCGGATTTCACCATTTTGCTTGCGCGGACCGATCCAGCCGCCAAGGGCTCGAACGGGATGTCCGCTTTCCTGATTGATCGTGATGCTCCCGGTTTCAACGTGGTCAAGAAAGTGCCGATGCTGGGCGGCGAGTTCACCTATGAAATCGCACTAGAGGATTGCGAGGTCGAGGATTGGAAGCTGCTTGGTAGTGAGGGCGATGGTTTTGCGCCGATGCAACTGCGCCTCGGAACGCGCCGCATGCAAATGGCCGCATGGTGCATCGGAGCAGCCGAGAGAGCGCTGCAGATTATGACCGAGCATGCACCCCAGCGTGTGACCTTTGGTCAGCCATTGTCTTCGCGCCAAGCGGTGCAGTGGTGGGTTGCGGATGCCAAAATGAAAATCCACGCTGCCAAGTTGATGGCCTATGATTGCGCCTGGAAACTTGATGAGGGCCGAGACGTGCGCTCCGAAATATCGATGATCAAGGTCTATGCCAGCGAGATCGCGCAGGAGGTCATCGATAATGCCATGCAGTGTCTGGGCGGGATGGGCGTCACTAAAGAAATGCCGCTCTATTTACTCGCTGGTCGGGTACGAAATATGCGCATTTATGATGGCCCTTCGGAGGTCCACCGAATGGTGATAGCACGCAATTCGATGGACGTGCCGAGGCGATGACCCGCAATCGGCAAACATACAATGCAAGTTTGTGCTTGCGCGAAGCCTCGGCTCTTCGCAAATGTTGATTTATGAGTGATCGGGATCAGCAAGATCAGTCAGGTGAGAGCGGCGATGGTCAGAGCAAGGAGCCGACCGCGCCCGAACCTGCCCGCCAATTGTTTGGCCATAGAAGCGGCTCGAAACCTTGGGAGCCGGGCCAAAGACGAGCTTCTGCGTCACCCGCAAAGCAAGAGCCTGCTGCGTCAGCGCCCTATCCGCGCGATGCCCAATATGCGCCGCGTCCTTTGGAGAATACGTCCAATGAGCCGGCAAAGCCGAAGCGTGCCTCATCAATCTTCAGCGATGTCGATGATGAGGCAGAACTCACCAAGCTTCACCCCAATTACAAATTGCTGATGCGGATTGGCGCAGTGTTTATCGGTTTTATCGTGCTTATTGTGGGGCTGTCGATTGACGGTGCGATGCAAGCCGAAGACGTACCAGTGCCTTTCGGAGTGATTTCTGGCCCCGCACTTTTGCTCGCCTTGTTTGTTATCATTCGCATACCGCTCGCGCGGTACAATGCACGTGGGTATCAGATCAGCCGCGATCGCCTGCGCGTAGTGCGCGGCATTATGTGGCGATCTGACACGATCGTTCCTTTTGGTCGCATACAGCACATTGATGTCGATCAAGGTCCGGTTGAGCGGGCGCTCGACATTGCGACAATGACTTTGCATACTGCGGGCAGCCATAACGCCTCTGTAAGCCTACCTGGCCTTGGGCATGAGCTTGCCATTGAAATGCGCGAGGAAATCCGTGCGCATATCAAGCGCGAGACAATGTGAGCGAGGCAGCTGCTCCGCCGTTGCCTTCGGGCCCGCCTCGAGCAGAGTCGGCTGAGGCCGGTCTAGAAGCGCGCAATACCGATCCCAAAACGGTAATCGTTGGCCTGCTGGCCAGCGCGCAGAACGCTATTCTTCCGACCATTGCCATCACCTTCGGAACGGGCGGCACCGGATTGCTGGTCGCGGTTCCGATCGGTGCGGCTATCATCGCAATTGGGACGCTAATCTCCTACGTTGGCTGGAAGCGGCTGACCTACACGATTGGCACTTCAGATATACGCGTTGAAAGTGGGGTCCTGAGCCGCTCCGCGCGCTCTGTTCCGTATGAGCGCATTCAGGATGTCAGCCTTGAGCAAAAACTGCTTCCTCGCCTGCTGGGCCTCGTTGCGGTCAAGTTCGAGACCGGTGCTGGCGGAGGTGAAGACCTCAGCCTGTCCTATCTGACCGAAGAAAGCGGCGAAGAGCTGCGTCAATTGGTTCGCGAACGGCGTGATAATCAGGAGGCGGTTAGTACTGGTGCAGCAGCTGCTGAGAATAGCGCGATAGAACATGCGGAAGCGCTTTTCACCATGGGGCCGAGAAGGCTGCTTACCTTTGGTTTGTTCGAATTCTCACTTGCAGTCTTCGCGGTTCTCGCAGGTCTGTTTCAATATGCGGACAGTTTCTTCGATATAGACTTTTGGGAACCTGAGTTCTGGCAAAGCCTGGTTGAGGACTATGGCTTTGATTTTGCGGCGCTTGATGGAACGATTCAGGTGGTCGGCGTGGTCGCAAGCCTGACAGCGCTATTTTTGATTGGCTCTCTTACAGGAATGGTCCGCGTCTTCATGCGTGAGTGGGGCTTTCTTCTGGAGCGCACAGCGCGAGGCTTTCGTCGCCGCCGTGGCCTGTTCACCCGTACAGATGTGGTTATGCCAATTCACCGGGTGCAGGGTGTCAAAATTGGTACGCGCCTGATCCGCTATCGCTTTGGTTGGCATTCCTTAAGCTTTGTTAGCTTGGCGCAGGATATGGGAGCGTCCAGCCATGTCGTCGCGCCTTTTGCAAAGCTCCATGAGATTGCGCCCATCGCCACGGTGGCGGGTTTCTCATTGCCCAATGACGAGGCCGATTGGCGACGGGCAAGCGAGAAATTCCTGTTTGATAGCGCGGTACGTGATGCGCTGTTCTTTCTGCTGCCTGCGGTGTTGGCCGGGATTGCTTCGAGCATTTACTCGCCTGAATGGACCTATACGATAGTAGGGATTCTCGTGATTCTGGCCGGGATTTCGGCAATCCTCAACGTGTTCGCCTGGCAGTATCAGCGCCATGTCCTTGATACTTCGCAAATCGTATCAGCCCGCGGTGTTCTCTCTCCTCGTAGTCAGATTGCGACCCGTCTCAAACTCCACTCGGTTGAGATCTATCAGGGACCAATTGCACGGTGGCGTGGGTACGCAACACTGCATTTGGGACAGGCGGGCGGGGTCTTTGCAATCCCCGGCGTACCCTTGGACCGTGCGCGAGAGGTAAGACGAAAAGTGATGGAGACGATTGCCTCGACGGACTTCTCGCAATTGGAAACCGCTTAGGCGCGCAAATCCCCCCAATCCGGGTTTTCATCGAACTTCTTTGCAACATACCAACATTGAGGGATCACTTTGAAACCTTGTTGGCGCGCATCGGTAATCAAAGCTCTCACAAGTTCTGCTGCGACCCCTCGACTGCCAATTTCCTTTGGGACGATCGTATGTGTCGCGACCCTTACGCCTTCGCCGCGTGGCTCCCATTCAAGATGGCCGATTGCGGTCTCGCCGGGGAGACGAGCCAGGTATTTTCCACCGTCACCATATGGCTGGTGGGTCACTGTTATTTCGGCGCTCTTGTCTTCCAACAGGCTGCTCCTTCTTGCCAAGTTCGTCATGCTCGGTAGAGGCGTATCTCAATGTCTCAATTGATGCCCTTCCTTTCCGACAATGCCGCTCCCGTCCACCCTAAAGTGTGGGATGCGATGCGCGCGGCGGACAGCGCCGACAATCCCTACGACGGTGACGCTCTGTCGGCGCAGCTCGATGAACGGTTCACGGATCTGTTTGCGCGTGAATGTGCCGGACTTTGGACTGCAACAGGGACTGCAGCGAATTGTCTGGCGTTGGCGACTATGGTGCAACCGCACGGCGGGGTGGTGTGCCACGAAGAGGC
>JBCDKX010000072.1:0-14092 GCA_038746055.1 Pseudomonadota bacterium | reverse complement strand
TCGCGGAACATGGTGAGGAGGTGTTCTTCCAGGCCCATCACCAGCGGGTGGACCCACGTGTCGAAAATGACATTGGCGCCTTCAAAGCCCATTTGCGGCGAGTGGCGCGCGGGGAAATCCTGCACGTGCACGGGCGAGGAAATCACCGCACAGGGCAGCCCCAAACGCTTGGCAATATGGCGCTCCATCTGGGTGCCGAGCACCATTTCCGGCGCTGCACGCGCAATCGCTTCTTCGACTTCCAGATGGTCGTCGGTAATTAGCGGCTCGACCCCGTGATCGCGCGCGGCGGTGCGGATATCGCGGGCGAACTCGCGATTGTAGCAACCAAGTCCACAGACTTCGAAGCCAAGCTCATCACGGGCAATGCGGGCGGCGGCCACCGCATGGGTCGCATCACCGAAAATGAAGACCCGCTTACCGGTGAGGTACGTCGAGTCCACACTGCGGCTCCACCACGGGAGCCGGGAAGAGGTGTCGCCGAGGGCAGGCGTGGGATCTGCACCCGCCAGCTCGGCGACTTCGGTAATGAACGCGCGTGTGGCGCTCACCCCGAATGGGATGGAGGCGACGCGTGGCTGCTTGAACATGCGTTCGAGCCAGCGGGCCGCTTCATCTGCTATTTCTGGGTAAAGGACGATGTTGAAGTCGGCATTGCCGATCTGGACGATGTCGCTGGGCCGCGCATCGAGCGGCGCGACAAGGTTCACTTCAATGTCCAATTGGTCGAGGATTTTGCGAATTTCAATGAGGTCATCGCGGTGGCGGAAGCCAAGCGCGGTGGGCCCGAGGATATTGGCGCGGGCCTTGCGACCTTCGCGCGGGCCGCGCGTCACGTCCTTATCTGCAAGATGCCGAACGATCTGGTAGAAGGTCTCTGCCGCACCCCAATTTTCCTTTCGCTGGTAGCTTGGCAGCTCAAGCGCAATTGCGGGGCAGGGGAGGTCCATCGCTTCAGTGAGGCCACCTGGATCGTCTTGGATTAGCTCAGCGGTGCAGGACGCGCCAACGATAATCGCCTCAGGCTGATATCGCTCAATCGCCTCAAGCGCTGCGTCCTGAAACAACTGCGCAGTGTCCTTACCAAGGTCGCGCGCTTCGAAGGTCGTATAGGTCACTGGTGGGCGGTGATTGCGCCGCTCAATCATCGTGAAGAGCAGGTCCGCATAAGTATCACCCTGCGGGGCGTGCAGCACATAGTGCAGCCCTTTCATTGCCGTGGCGACACGCATAGCGCCGACATGGGGCGGGCCTTCATATGTCCAGACAGAGAGCTGCATCGCTACACCTCCAGCCTGTCACGCCGGCGCATCGGCCGGGCGAAGAGTTCGGCGAGGTCACCTGCCTGATCGAACCCATGAATGGGGGAGAAAACGAGCTCAATCGCCCATTTGGTGGTGAACCCCTCGGCCTCGAGCGGATTGGCAAGGCCAAGGCCGCAGACGGTGAGGTCTGGTTTGTCTTGGCGCACGCGATCGAGTTGACGATCGACGTGCTGGCCTTCGCTGATCCGGGTGGATTGCGGGAGCAGATCAAGCTCGCCCGCGCAATGCTTAGCGTGAAGGTAAGGCGTGCTCACCTCGACCGGCTCCATGCCAAGTTCGGTGTGCAGGAAGCGCGCAAGTGGTACTTCCAATTGCGAATCTGGCAGGAAGCTGATGCGCTTGCCTTCAAGTGTTGCGCGGCTGTGCTCAATCGCACGGGCAGCGCGTTCACGGCCCGTAGCAATAACTTGCTCAACCAGCCCCTCGTCAATGCCAAACTCGCGGCCAATGGCGCGCAGCCAGTCGCTGGTGCCCTCTGCGCCAAATGGGAAGAGCGCCTCGATCCTGGTGGCGCCGCGGTCTTCCAAAGCCATGGCGGTATCGGAGAGGAATGGCTGTGCAAGGATATAGCGCGTATTGGGACCAAGCGGTGGCAGATCGCAGGCGTTACGCGCGGGCAGGACGCCAACATGCTCAAGGCCAAGCTTGTCAAACAGGCGCAGGAATTGATCTTCGACGATATCAGGCAGCGCGCCAACCATCAGCAGCTGCTTGGGCGCGTTCGGCTCTTCATGCGGCATTTCAGGGACGAGCGCGGCAAGGCAGGCATCTTCGCCCTGGGTAAAGGTCGTCTCAATCCCGCTGCCCGAATAGTTGAGGATGCGAACATCGGGCATGTAAGCCGCGCCGAGCCGTTGAGCCGCCTTGGCAAGATCGAGTTTGATGACTTCAGACGGGCAAGAGCCGACGAGGAATAGCGTTTTGATATCCGGGCGGCGTTCAAGCAGGCGGGTGACTACGCGGTCGAGCTCATCTTGCGCATCGACCATGCCCGCCAGATCGCGCTCTTCCATGATTGCGGTGGCAAAGCGGGGCTCGGCAAAAATCATCACACCAGCGGCCGACTGCAACAAGTGCGCGCAGGTGCGTGAGCCGACTACGAGAAAAAAAGCATCCTGCATCTTGCGGTGCAGCCAGACGATGCCGGTAAGCCCGCAGAACACCTCGCGCTGCCCGCGTTCGCGCAACACCGGTTTAGGCGAAGACTTCGTCCGAGGCGCATCGCATCCGCTGAGCGCGGGGGAAAGGGTGGTGGCCACATTCATGCGAGCACCGCCTCAGGTTTTGGCTGTGCATCAGCGCCCTGCAAGCGTGCCACGCGTAGCTTCCAAAGGAATTGGCCTGCGTTAATGACATAAGCGGCATAAGCAGCAAGCGCGACCGCCAGCCGCTGTTCAATCGTGCCAAGACCGGCAAACAGCATGACCAGATAGGCCGTGTGCAACGCCAGCACGAGCATTGAGAACACATCTTCCCAGAAGAAGGCTGGCACAAATAGCCATTTGCCAAAGACAACCTTCTCCCAGATCGAGCCGGTCACCATGATGGTGTACAGCAACAGTGTCTTGATCACGATTGAGAGATCAGCGGCAAACGCGTTTTCGCCACTCGTCAGCGTGCGGACCACCAGGCCAAGACTGATCAGGAACACTATGAACTGTAAGGGAGCTAGAACACCTTGCACCAAAGTCCAGACCGATTCGTCACGTCGCTGCCGCTCTTCTGGGGTGTAGAGCGACCCATGTGTCTTTCGGTCAGTCCGCCCCTGCACCGGTAACCGGGATCCCTGCAGCGGGGGAGATATGGCCTCAGATGCGTGTTTCGTGCGAGTCATCCTCGGTTATTTGCCCTTCGTCTCAGATCAGGAGACTACGCTTATCCAAGTGCTGGTGTCAAACTAATTGGACGTAAAAGTTATTAGACACAAAAGCTGTCCCACAGCGGCGCAGTCGGCGCTCTTATTGCAAAATGGCGTGCAATGGAGTATCGGCATTGCGCTGACGGTTCAGGAGTCGAAATCCATTTGGCCTCGTCAGCCTCGACGCGGGTGCGCGCCAGTCCCGGAGACTATCAGCCGGGAATTCGGAGGCGTTGGCATGTCTTTTCCGAAGATACCTTGGAGATCTGGCGCTCAGCAAACGGCTTTGCAGGGCATCTGGAAATCGGAACCGCGCCTTGGACAAACGCAGCCCAATCAATCAGGCAGTAGGCAGATTTCGCCGGCAGAGGCGCGAAAATTTGCCGAGCTTCCTTTGAGACTAGAGGCGGATCATCTGCTGGGAGAGATGGATGAGTTCCTTGCCCAAGGGGTTGCGATCAACTCGATTTGCGTTGACTTGCTCGCCCCGGCAGCTCGCCGGCTGGGTGAGTTGTGGGAGCAGGATCAATGTGATTTTGTCGATGTCACCATGGGGCTGTGGCGCTTGCAAGAGGTGTTGCATGAGATTTCTGCCCGCGCTCCTTATCGATCCAAAGCCGTCGCTCCAGGCGCAAAGCGGGGCTTGTTTCTATCCATGCCGGGCGATCAACATTTCCTGGGACCTCAAGTGCTTGAGGACGTCTTTGTCAACGCCGGTTGGTACACGGCGGTCCTTACCAAGCCGCTGCGTAGAGATATTTTGGCGCTATTGTCGCGCGAATGCTTCGACGTGGTGGCATTGACGCTCTCTCGGGATTGCCCTAGCTCGGCGGTTAGAAGTATTGTCAATGCCATGCGTAGCGTTTCACGCAATGAACACATCTCAATTCTCGTCGGTGGTCATATGATCAACCATAATCCAGCAATAGTTGCCGAAGTGGGAGCCGATGGGACCGGCGCCGATGCTCGAGCCGCCCTTAAAATGGCTGAAGCATTGGTCCAGTCCGCCGAGGTACGTGCACAAACGCTAAGATAGGCTGTCTCCCGCATGCTGACGCGCAAGCATTCGATCGAGGGAAAGAACCCCTTCGGCAAGGCTGCAGAATTGTTCAACTCACTCGACGCAGATGCGGCGATGAAACTGGCCATGGTCGCTGGCGATATCACTTTGGTGATTGATGAGACGGGTTTAATTGTCGACACCGCCTTTGATCCTAAGGAATTTCCTGGATTTGAGGGGTGGGAAGGCACCAACTGGCTCGATACAGTAACGGTTGAGAGCCGTCCCAAGGTGATGGAGATGCTGGCGGCGGCGCGCCGCGGTGAAGTGCAGCATTGGCGGCAGGTCAGTCATCCGACCAGAGATGGCGATGTTCCGATCCGCTATGCAGTGCTGACTGTTAACGGCGGCGAGCACCGGATCGCATTTGGCCGCGATCTTCGTGAGGCAGGGCGCATGCAGCAGCGCTTGCTGCAGGTTCAGCAATCACTTGAACGCGACTATCTCAAAATGCGCCAGTTGGATGCGCGCTATCGTATGCTATTTGAAAGTTCGGGTGAGCCGATGCTGCTCCTGGAGGCAACGGGACTGAAGATTCGCGAAGCCAATTTCGCGGCCTGTTCACTGCTAGGTGCCCGCCCAGGAACTCTGTCCGGCAAAAAACTACCAGGATTTGTGGATAAATCCTCGCGTGATGTGCTGCAATCACTGGTTGGTGCAGCTTTAGCCTCTGATGCGGCATCGCCCTCACAAATCAAACTTTCGAAAGGTTCGCGCACCGTCTTGGCTCACGCCAGTGGTTTTATACAGGATCGTGCACAGCATTTGTTGATCCGGTTTTCGAGCCTTGTCGACGAGCCGGTCGCGCCGGTGTTGCCACTGTACGAACTGGTCGATGAAATGCCCGATGGCTTTGTTATCGCCGATGCCAATCTCGACATTGTTAGTGCGAACGCGGCCTTTATTGAGATGGTGCAGTCGGCCAGCCTCGACCTCATTCATGGTCGCAATCTGTCCAATTGGATCGGGCGACCGGGGATCGATCTGGAGCTAATTGAAGGCCAACTGGATCAGCATGGTTGCGCGCGCAATGTCAGTACAGTGCTACGCGCGAGCGATAATCTTGAGGGCGAGCAGATTGAGCTTTCCGCAGTGCGCATAGGCGGAGAGGACGGTCACTACGCTTTTGTCATTCGCCCGATTGGGCGGCGTTTGCGCGATCTGCCTCCGGCGCCGCAGGACCTGCCGCGTTCGGTCGAGCAGCTCACCGATCTCGTGGGCCGGATGTCGCTTAAGGAAATTGTCCGCGAAAGCACCGATCTGATTGAGCGGCTATGTATCGAAGCCGCGTTGCAATACACCTCGGATAATCGCGCATCGGCCGCTGAAATTCTCGGCCTGTCGCGCCAGAGCCTCTATTCGAAACTGCATCGACATGGCCTTGGAAATTTGACCGGCGAAGATCCCGAATAATCGACCTTCTTAATCGCGAGATGCTGCGAGTCGAATCGATCAAAATTAGCACTCGCGACTCTTCGTCGCTTCCGGACCGTGTCTTCGGCTGGGGCTCACGTGCCGCACTAAAGACCTCGTCAGTGCATCTTCAGGCCTGAATTTTCGCTGTTTGCATGGGAAAAGGGGGCTTAACTCAGGATTCATGATCAAATAGTGTCAAATTTATTTGACGCATAAGAGTGTCATGAATAGCCTATCTCTTATGGAGAGGTCTGCAATCTCGACTCACCCACACACGCTTGCTCGCCCGCGTGTCGGCGATGTTGTCGAACTCCTGAAACCCATTACCTGGTTTCCACCTATGTGGGCTTTTATGTGCGGCGCAGTTTCGTCGGGTGTGGGTTTAGATGGACGCTGGCTGTTTGTAGCGGGTGGGGTGATGCTTGCTGGACCACTCGTATGCGGTACCAGTCAGGCGGTGAATGACTGGTTTGATCGCCATGTCGACGTGATCAATGAACCAGGTCGCCCAATTCCTTCAGGCAGAATTCCGGGCCGGATGGGGCTTTGGATCGCATTTATTGCAACAGCGCTTTCGGCGCTGGTTGGATGGTTTTTGGGTCCGCTGGTGTTCGTTGCCGCTTTGGTCGGTTTGGCTCTCGCCTGGGGCTATAGCGCGCCGCCGTTCCGTTTTAAGACCAGCGGCTGGACAGGCCCCGCTGTGGTTGGTTTCACCTATGAGGGGTTGAGCTGGTTCACCGGTGCCACTGTCATGCTAGGTGCCATGCCGCGCACCGAAGTGCTTGTCACTCTCGTGCTATATAGCATCGGCGCGCATGGCATAATGACCTTGAACGATTTCAAGGCGGTTGAAGGAGACCACGCAACAGGCTTAAAATCGCTTCCGGTGACTTTAGGGGTTGCGAATGCCGCGCGGTTTGCTTGTGCGGTCATGGCTATCGCGCAGGTCGCCGTGATTGCATTGTTGGCGATCTGGGGGGAAACCCGTTCTGCCTTGGTGGTAGGAACGGTTTTAGTTGCGCAGGTAGCAGCAATGCCGCGCCTTCTCAGCAATCCAAAGAAATACGCACCCTGGTACAATGGGGTCGGTGTGACTTTGTACGTTCTGGGCATGCTTGCAGCAGCGCTTGGGCTGGGTGGTTACATCTGATGCACGCACCGACCGCCCCTCTTGCTCAAAAGGCTAAAGGTCTGTCGTGGTTCGCCATTATCCGCATTGGACTGGTCCAAGCTTCGATCGGGGCGATGGTGATGCTCACGACGACAGTGCTCAACCGCCTGATGGTGGTTGAATACTCACTAGCGGCAGCGATTCCGGCAGGGCTGGTGGGCTGGCACTATGCGGTACAGCTTTGCCGCCCGCTCTGGGGACATGGCTCGGACAAGGGCGGAAGCCGTGCGGTGTGGATCATGGGCGGGCTATTTGTACTTGCCTGTGGGGCATTGCTTGCCATCCAAACCACTCTGATGACTTCGACTAGCTTTGTTATTGGGTTAACCCTAGGCGCAATTGCCTATACTCTAATCGGGGTGGGTGTGGGCGCAGCCGGAACATCGGCGCTCGCCTTGCTGGCTTCTGGTGTTGCGCCGCAACGCCGCGCCGCTGCCGCCGCTGTCACTTGGATCATGATGATTGCGGGGATTGTTGTCTCAGCCATTACAGTCAGCCAGCTGATAGATCCGTTTTCGCCTCAGCGTCTATGGTGGGTCGCAAGCGGGCTTTTGGTCGTCTGTCTCCTTGTTGCGGCACTTGCTACCTTCAGGCTTGAACCGCGTGAGCCATTCGATTTTGCTGAAACCGCTAAGGATTCATCCCCCCCCGATTTCCGAGAAGCGCTCAAAGAGATTTTTGCTGAGAAAGCGGCGCTTCGTTTCACGCTCTTTATCTTCGTCTCGATGATGGCATTCAATATGCAGGATCTTATTCTCGAGCCCTTCGCCGGCCTAGTCTTCAACATGACACCCGGCGAATCGACTGCTTTGGGCGGCATGCAATCAAGCGGTGTGCTTGCCGGCATGATTATCGCTGGAATTGGAGGAAGCGCATTTGCCGGCCGTATGCCGGTTGAGCTGCGCCACTGGATTGTCTTTGGGTGTTTGGGTTCAGCGATAGCATTGGGCGGGCTCGCCGTTGGCGCAATGGTTGGCCCTGGTCAAAACGGTGGGGGCTGGCCAATCCACGCGAATGTCTTTGCGCTTGGTTTTTGCAATGGGCTCTTCGCAGTTGCTGCGATCGGAGCGATGATGGGCCTGGCAGGATCGGGTGAGCGCACCCGCGAAGGTGTGCGCATGGGCGTGTGGGGAGCAGCGCAGGCGATTGCCTTTGGACTTGGCGGGCTGGTTGGAGCGCTTGGCGTAGATTTCGCACGCTCGACCTATGGTGCCGACGGCCCGGCATTCCAACTCATTTTCGCGCTCGAGGGAGCGCTCTTTGTGTGCGCCGCATGGCTGGCTGTGCGCGCAACCGAAAAGGGGCTCGCCCCACAAGCATTGGCCAATCAACCAGGGCCAAAGAGGGGTGAGCAGGGAGTATTCGCATGACTGATCAGAGTGATACGGGGCATATCTACGATGCTGTTGTGGTTGGCGGAGGGCCTGCTGGTGCCACTGCTGCGACTGAACTTGCGCTGGAAGGCCACTCGGTCTTGCTGATGGAGCGTGGCGGACGGATCAAGCCCTGTGGCGGAGCGGTGCCACCGCGGCTACTCGAGGATTTTAACATCCCGCAGAGCTTACTGGTTGCGCGTGCGCGCTCTGCCCGGATGATCGCACCGTCAGGCCGCGCGGTCGATATGCCGGTAGGCGAGACCGGCTATGTCGGCATGGTTGACCGTGAGGATTTCGATGAATGGCTGCGGGTGCGTGCGGTTGAATGTGGAGCAGAACGCCTCACTGCCACTTTCGACAAGATTGAGCGCGATGATGAAGCGCATCCGCTCATTACCTTCCGCCGTGAGCGGGGCGGGCCGATTGAACGTGTGCGCGCTCGCATGGTTGTTGGGGCAGATGGGGCTCGTTCAGCGGTCGCGAAGCAGGCCCTGCCCGATGCAGAGCGAGTGAAATGCGTCTTTGCCTATCACGAGATCATCGCTTCACCTGACCAGGTGGGTGATGCTTTTGATGGCGACCGCTGCGATGTCTTTTACCAAGGCAAACTCTCACCCGATTTCTATGCTTGGGTTTTCCCTCATGGCGACACCGCAAGCGTTGGCGTGGGAAGCGCCAATAAGGGCTTTTCTCTGCGCAATGCGGTGGCTCAAATGCGCTCTGAGCTTGATCTCACCCGATGTGAGACGATCCGGCGCGAGGGCGCGCCAATTCCGTTGAAGCCGCTCAAGCGCTGGGACAATGGTGTGGATGTGATCGTGGCCGGTGATGCCGCTGGTATCGTCGCGCCTGCATCGGGCGAGGGCATCTATTACGCCATGGTCGGCGGGCGCTATTCTGCTCAGGCCGCGAGCGAGGCGTTGAAGACCGGTCAAGCCAAGGCTCTCAAAACCGCGCGTAAGCGCTTTATGAAAGACCACGGGCGTGTCTTCTGGATCCTCGGGATGATGCAATACTTCTGGTACTCCAGCGACAAGCGCCGCGAGCGCTTTGTTGATATGTGCGACGACAAAGACGTCCAGCATCTCACCTGGCAGGCTTACATGCACAAGCAGTTGGTGCGTAAGAAGCCGCTGGCACACGTCAAAATCTTCCTCAAAGACACAGCCCATTTGCTGGGGCTAAGACCTGAGAATTCCGAGGTACGATCACAGATTTAGGACGGGCGCAAACGTAAAGCAGGAGTGGGATCGACATGAACACGAGAATTGGCACAAGCATGCCGCTGGGCATGAGCAAGACCTGGATCCTGCCAGCTATTGTGGCCGCGATTGCGGCTGGCGTGGTGGCAGCACTTGGAGCAACAATTACCGATTTGGGGCCATGGTATCAGGGGCTCGAAAAGCCCGGATGGAATCCGCCTGATGTGGTTTTCCCGGTTGGATGGACGATTATCTACGCCCTCAATACAGCAGCGATTGTTTCCGCATGGCGGGCTGCGCCTACTCCCAAGGTCTCCGATACCATTGTGGGCCTGTTTGCCTTGAACGCACTCCTTAACATCGGATGGTCAATGCTCTTTTTCCGGATGGAGCGACCGGACTGGGCTTTTGTAGAAGTGTTGTTTCTGCTCGCTTCCATCGCGTCTCTGATTGTCTATTGCGGGCGTTATTCTCGCAATTCGGCTTTGCTCTTCATGCCCTACTTGCTTTGGGTGAGCTTCGCCGCAGCTCTCAATTGGGCGGTGGTTGGTTTGAACGGACCATTTGGCTGAGGCGCGATACAGGCGAGCCTCATGATTGCGAGCTTCTTTGCCAGCGGACACGTCGCCGATCTGGTGCTTGCTGTGTTGGCGATTGAAGCGATCTGGCTGAAGACCCGCGGGTGGAGGATCAAACAGATTATCGGCCTCTTGGGACCTGCGGTGTTTATCGTTTTCGCCTTGCGCGCAGCGCTCGTTGGCGCTGGTTGGGAATGGATTGCAGTGTTGCTTGCGGTGTCATTTCCAATTCATTTGATCGATTTACGGGAGCGGTTCTCGAAGCAGGGGTAAGCTATGGCTTACCGCTTTGTTTTCCTGCATCATTTCGTATGCGTTGGCAGCGATGGCCTTAATCCCTCTCGGTGGATCTTTTAGCAGTACGGCAGTTGGACCGCATTGAGATGCTCTTGGCGCGCGATGGATTGATTTGCCGCCTCACGAAATCGAGACTCTGCTCCTTTAGCGATTACTCCGACATACTAGGGATTGACTCGAGCAATATGCTAATGCTAATTAATCGCAATTAGCGGAGCTCGGTAATTTTCATGATAGATCAGTCAACCGCCCAAAGTCGTGCTGTCACATTGTTGCTGCTTGGCTTTGCCGGATTGCTTGGGCTGATCGGCGTTGAGAATGCCCGCGGGATGGAGTTTCCTCAGGAAATGGGAATGGTCTTGCCAATCATACTTGCCATTACCAGCGTGCCGATTGTGCTGCTTTGCGTTTGGCAAGGCGCGGCCAGCCGCTGGATCGCTCTGATCATCGCCGCTTTGCTCGCATTGTTTCACGCTCTTCATGTGGTCGAGCATGGAACGGGCGGCGATTGGAGCCAGACGCTGCTGATTTTTGTCGCGATGTTTGTTCCCAATGCAGTTGCGGTGTGGCTCTTGTGGAAGTCGCGCGCTAGCTAGGTTTGTGGTGGAAGGAGAGGCTGCATGAAGAAGCTTGGTACAATTGTTGGTTGGTTGATTTTCTTCACACTTGTTGCGCTCAGCATTTGGCGCTGGGAGATAAATGGCTACGGTATGTTCGTATGGATTGCGATGGCTATCGGCATGTCGATCATTCGTGCACCGCATACCAAGAAGAATGCGCAAAATACCGTCGTTTCGCAGACCGCTGCGTCGCAGGAGAAGGTCCTGCTGGCGTTGGTTGGCCTGGGCGGAACCTTTATCCCGATTATTCACCTCGCTACCGGCTTTCTCAGCTTTGCCAATTATCAGTTGCCAGCTTGGTCGGCAGCGGTTGGCGCGGCGCTAATCATCCCGGGTCTCTATCTGTTCTGGCGCTCGCATGCCGACTTGGGCCGCAATTGGAGCGTGACAACCGAAATCCACAATGAGCAGACGCTCATCACAAATGGGATTTACAGCCGCATTCGCCATCCAATGTACAGTGCGATCTGGCTCGGGTTTCTGGCGCAGCCTTTGCTAATTCACAATTGGATTGCCGGTTTTGGTGGACCGGTTGCCTTTGCGATCATGTATTTTATGCGCGTTCCTTACGAAGAGGCTATGATGAAGGAGAAATTCGGCACGGAATATGAGGCTTACATGCAGCGCTCAGGCCGACTGTTTCCGGGCTGAAATTGGCTGCTACGCACGACGGCCGAACGTAGCGCACTTGCACAGAATATCAATAGGCCATTGATCTGACAGCTAAAGCTGGTTCCAGCACGTTTATGAAAAATACTCAAAGCTCACAGTCCGTCGCGGTAATCATTGGCTCCGCCTGGAATGATGGGAATACCGCCAAGAGCGTTGATGTATTGTGCGAGAAACTCCCTGATACGCCGCTGAGGATTGATCTTTCACAGCTCCAGATCATGCCCTTTGAGTACGGAGCCCATCACGATCGAGATGACTTCCGCTCGGTGATCGCGATGATGTTGCAAAGTGAGCATATCGTCTTTGCCACTCCGGTCTACTGGTATGCAATGAGCGGAGTTATGAAGGGCTTTTTTGATCGCCTCACCG
Source organism: Pseudomonadota bacterium (assembly GCA_038746055.1). Taxonomy (GTDB): domain Bacteria; phylum Pseudomonadota; class Alphaproteobacteria; order Sphingomonadales; family Sphingomonadaceae; genus Erythrobacter. Next base: position 2,148 of record JBCDKX010000072.1, on the reverse strand, counting down.
ATCTCTTGCTTGACCAAAATGATCGCACAACAGGCCACGCGCTGGCTGGACAAAATGTTTGGCTACTCGCGAATGGCTCAGGCACTGATTTCCCCGCAGGATTTACCGTGCCTTTTGAACAAACAGCCAGCTACCTGGCTATGAATTGGCGCGACGCCCTCTATGTTCAGGCCGAAGGAAGCGGTGCACTATCTACTAAGGCTGTGTCTGCAATCTGCCGATTGGCTAGGGTGATTGGCGGTATCGCCTAGGGCGGATTGCGGGAAACAAATTTCCATATCAAGCGAGGTATCGAAACAAAAAGCCCGGCCGCGCTTTTCTCGTGCAGCCGGGCCTTTTCGACCTATGGATTGCGCTTTGCCTAAAGCGCTAATTGACCGGAGCGTAATAGTGCTCCTGCGCCCAAAGATACCAGTTGTCGACAACAGTACCAGTGAGCAGGATACCAATTCCGCCGGTCAGGGTTGTCAGCACAGCAAACCACCAGGCCCAACGGTGGATCGATTCGATCGATGCGTTGAAGCCCATGGTCCAGCGCCAGAAGAGCGCGCCACGTTCTGCGGCGGTGCCGCGGTCGGTGATCTGCTCGATTTCGCGTTCTGCGCCATAGCGGCCAGTCGCAACGATCGTTGCCCCGTGCATCGCGAACAAAACCGCCGAACCATAAAGGAAGGCGATCGAGAGCGCGTGGAAGGGATTGTAGAACAAGTTCCCGTAAATCAGCGAGAAGTTGTTGGTCCAATCAAGGTGGCTAAAGACCCCATAGGGCACAGCTTCCGCCCAGCTTCCCAACAGCATCGGGCGGATAAATCCCAATACCAGGAACAGCCAGATTGCCGACGCAAAGGCCCAGGGGATATGCATCCCCATGCCAAGCGCCTTGGCCCGGTAATAGGTCCGCGCCCACCAGCACAGCACCGAGATGGTGAGGAACGCGCCGGTCAAAATAAACCAGCCGCCCTCATTCAAAGGTACGAACGGACTAAAGCCATATTCAGGGCCCGGAGGATCAAGCGACAGCCAGAAGAGCTCACGCATGAAGGTTTGCGGATCCCATCCGGCTTGCAGCCAGAAGTTGAACCCGATGATCAAAATGGCAATGCCGCCAAAGCAGATCGATAATGTGCCCAGCCAACCCAGATATACTGGGCCAAGCTGTGACTGACCGATTTTTCCAAGCCAATAGGAATAGCCGGTTAGCTTAATTCGTTCTTCGCTACCATCGGCCAATTCGATGCCCATTTCTGGCGGAGCTTTGACCTGGATCTGGGTAAAGATGTTTTGATAAGTCGCCATCTTAAACTCCTCTTTCTGCCCAAATCGGAATCGCACGCCACCAATCCCACCAGTCAACCCAGCTTCCGGTCATCAGCGTGCCGGAGATTACGATGCACACAGCGCTCCAGAAAGCGGCATTGATCGCGAGGAACATGCCGACCCGGTGAATTCCCAGCGTTCCCACCGAATAGCCGATGAAATCGCGGAAATAGGTGTCCTCATATTCAGGCGAGCGCACTTCATTACCCTTGCCGACATTGACTGCCGACAAGACCAGACCGCCATGCAGCGCAAGCGCCAGACAGTTGGTGAAGAAGAAGGTAATCGCCAGCATATGCACTGGATTATAATGGAAGTTCACATAGGCGTAGCCCGTGTTGGAAACCCAGTCCAAGTGGCTCCAGATGCCATATGGAAAGGCGTGTCCCCATGCGCCCATCCAGAACGGGCGAATGATGTTTAGCGTCACAAAGGCCAGGACAGCGAAACTGAAAGCGATAGGAACATGATAACTCATGCCCAGCTTCCGTGAGATTTCGGCTTGTCTCAGCGCCCATGCGCTAAAAGCGACCGTCGCGCAAAGCGTGATGATCTGGTGATAGCCCCCTTCATTTAGGGGAGCGAATGCAAGCCCGGCTTCAATCGGCGGTGGCTGAATATCAATAAGCCAGGGGTTGAGCGTCGGTCCGGCAGCAGCAGCAGCAAAGATCAGCATCGTGCCAAGGGCCGCGCTGATTGCTACCAATACTCCGAAGAATCCGACATAAAACGGCCCGACCCAAAAGTCGAAAAGGTCGCCGCCGATTAATGTGCCACCGCGTACGCGGTATTTCCGCTCGAAACTAAGGAGCGCCATAGGTCCATCCTTCC
>JBCDKX010000071.1:0-14447 GCA_038746055.1 Pseudomonadota bacterium | reverse complement strand
TGCTATCACCTTTGTGATCGTAGCTTCGAATGATCCTGCTCTGGCTCAGGATCGCGAGGTGCCTTACTGGGCAACACTGCGCTTTGATCAGGTCAATATGCGCAAAGGACCGAGTCAGGATTTTCCGATCGATTGGGTTTACAAACGAAAAGGTCTTCCAGTGAAGGTTATACGCCTGCGTGAAGGCTGGCGCTTGGTGCAAGATCCTGACGGCACGCAAGGCTGGATTGCGTCAAGTCAGCTGAGCCCGAAACTTGGAGCGCTGATTGTCGGAGAAGAGATCGCGGACCTGCGTGAAGAGCCGGCTGCTCAAGCATCCCTTCTTTGGAAGGCAGAGCCCGGCGTTGTGGCCGAGCTGTTGCGTTGCCGCGATAGCTTCTGCGAGGTCAATATCGCCGGTCGCAGCGGTTGGGTTCTGGCCGAACGGATATGGGGTGTTGGTGAGATGTGAGGAGTGGAGGACCTGCTTGGTACGAGGGGTGCAATACCCCTCAGATTAACTCCACCGCGACTGCAGTCGCTTCGCCACCGCCGATGCAAAGGCTGGCAACACCGCGTTTCTTGCCCTGTGACTTTAGCGCATTGAGTAATGTTACCACGATGCGAGTGCCTGAGGCGCCTATCGGGTGTCCAAGCGCCGTCGCGCCGCCGTTGACGTTGATCTTGGCATGATCGATGCCAATGTCGCGCATCGCAAACATAGCGACACAGGCAAAAGCCTCGTTGACTTCCCAAAGATCAACGTCGTCGATGGACCAGCCAGCATTCTTGAGCACCTTATCAATGGCTCCGACCGGGGCCACGGTGAAGTCTTTCGGTTCGCGCGCGTGAGCGGCCATCGCAGTGATCTTGGCAACCGGCTTTTGGCCGTTTTCTTTGGCAACACTCTCGCGCGTTAAGACTACCGCCGCTGCACCGTCTGAGATCGAGCTCGAAGTCGCAGCAGTGATTGTGCCATCTTTGGCAAAGGCAGGGCGCAGCGCAGGAATCTTGTCAGGCCGCCCCTTTCCCGGCTGCTCGTCGACATCGACGGTTATCTCGCCTTTACGGGTTGCAAAGGTAACCGGGACAACCTCATCGGCAAAAGCGCCGCTTTCGATCGCGGCAGTGGCGCGGGAAAGAGACTCAATCGAGTAGGCGTCCTGCTCTTCACGAGTAAGCTGATATTCGTTGGCAGTTTCTTGCGCAAAGGTGCCCATCGCACGGCCTTCCTCATAAGCGTCTTCCAGCCCATCGAGGAACATATGATCATAGGTTGTGTCGTGACCAATCCGCGCACCGGAGCGATGTTTCTTGAGCAGGTAAGGCGCATTGGTCATGCTCTCCATTCCCCCCGCGATCACATAGTCGATTGTTCCGCTGGCCAGCGCTTCGGCTCCCATAATCACTGTTTGCATGCCCGATCCGCAGACTTTGTTGACGGTCGTGGCCTGAACCGACTTGGGAAGGCCGGCTTTCAGCGCAGCTTGGCGGGCAGGCGCTTGGCCGAGACCAGCTGGTAATACGCAGCCCATGTAAGCGCGGTCGAACTTGTCACCTGCGACGCCTGAGCGTTCTACTGCGGCCTTCACAGCAGTCGCGCCAAGATCCGTCGCAGAAACATCCGCCAATGCACCTTGCATCCCACCCATTGGGGTACGGGCGTAGGATAGAATGACGATCGGATCAGAGGCGGCAAACTGAGTCATGACTTTCGGTCCTTCGCGGAGAATTTGATGAATTTATAGCGCAGTTAGGGAGCACATAGAGGAAAGGCAACGCGCAATGATATGATCAAATCGCATTAGTCTTGCGCAGGCCCGCCAGTTCGCGCAATGTGGGTCTCAAATCAAAACGGGATAAATGAAAGAGGGTGCGTGCCATGGCCGACGATCTGCGTGACGAACAAGAAGCTCTGTTGAAACTGCAACGCGATGCTTTCACGGCGTCTCGACCTGAATCGATGTCGATGCGTAAGGACCGGATCAAGCGCACAATGGCGCTTCTCAAGGATCACGGCGAAAACTTCTGCAAGGCGATGGCGGCCGATTTCGGCAATCGTTCAATGGACCAGTCCATGCTAACCGATATTGCTGCTACGATTGGCGCTGGCAAGCACGCGCTCAAGCACATGGACAAATGGGCGAAAACCGAAAAACGCCCGGTGCAATTCCCGTTGGGGTTGCTTGGTGCGAAAGCGGAGGTTCGCTATGAACCCAAGGGTGTCGTTGGCATTTTAAGCCCTTGGAACTTCCCTGTTCAATTGGCGCTGGGGCCTCTGATGCAAGTGTTCGCTGCAGGCAATCGCGCGATGATTAAGCCCAGCGAGTTCACTGAGCGAACCAGCCTGTTGATGGCGGAAGTGGTGGAGGAGTATTTTACCAGGGACGAGCTTGCGGTCATTAATGGTGGTCCGGAAGTGGCGGCGGTTTTCTCGTCGCTTCCTTTCGATCACCTGGTCTTCACTGGCTCCACTGCTACGGGACGCCGGGTAATGGAAGCGGCTTCGCAAAACTTGGTGCCAGTTACGCTCGAATTGGGTGGAAAATCGCCGGTTATCATGGGTAAGAGCGCAGACTTTGAGAAAGCAGGTGAGCGCATTGCGCTGGGCAAAATGCTCAATGCTGGGCAAATCTGCCTTGCGCCAGATTACATGTATGTCCCGGAGGACAAGCAAGATGACGCAGTCCATGGCGTGGTCCAGGGCGCGACGAATATGTACCCAACTGCGCTTAAGAACGATGACTACTCATCTATTGTGTCTGACCGGCATTTTGAGCGCCTGCAAGGCATGGTCGAAGATGCGCGTGGAAAGGGCGCTGAGGTGATCGAGGTCAATCCCGCCGGCGAAGACTTCGCAAATGCCAATCAGCGCAAGATGCCTCTCACTATTCTGAAAAACGCAAACGATGAGATGCAGGCAATGCAGGAGGAGATTTTTGGCCCGGTTTTACCGGTCAAAACCTATCGCGCATTGGATGAGGCGGTTGACTACGTGAACGAGAATGATCGTCCGCTTGGCCTCTATTACTTTGGTGAAGACAAATCTGAGCAAGAGCGGGTGCTTACGCGCACGATATCAGGCGGTGTGACCACCAATGATGTGATCTTTCACGTATCAATGGAGGATCTACCGTTTGGCGGCGTAGGTCCATCGGGCATGGGTAGCTATCATGCGGTCGAGGGTTTCAAGGAATTCAGCCATGCGAGGGCAGTTTACCATCAACCCAAGATCGACATCGCGAAACTTGGCGGATTTAAGCCTCCTTATGGAAAAGCAACTCAAAAGGCGGTTGCAAACATGGTCAAGTAGCTGCCGTGACGCGCGCAGTTTGGTTCGGCATCAGATGCTTTGTTTTGACCTCAATTTGGTCAGATCGCGCACGCTAGCTGGCCGTTGGTGATAAGGTCTATTGGGAGAATTGGTACGGCGCCATGGATATCGTGTCTATTATTATAGCTCTCATATTAGCCTTTATCGCCTATAAAGTCTTGATGGGGATGCTTCGAATTGCCGTGATCGTCCTGATTTTCGGCGTAATGACAGGGCTTTGGCAACAAGGGGTGTTTGGTTGATGGCTGTTTGGATTGCTCTTGGTTCGGCCATGCTGGCTCTGGCGGTGGTGCTGTTTGTAATAAACGCCAAAACGATGGATGACGACAATTGAATGGCGGCGTGATCGCCTTGATGATTGCAGGATTGGTAGGTTTTGGCGTTGGCGCTTACTTATCTGTAACCGGAGAGCGTGAACTTGGGATAATCATGATGGGGGCAGGGTTGCTGTTTCTGGTCCTTACGCTGCGCCAGCTTCGCCTTGCACGGATGGATCCCGACGACGTGAATGTCGGTCAAGAGCGAGACCAATGAGCAACAGGCATCTTTCAAGTTGAACCCTGATCCGATCATTGAAGTTGTTGAAGAGACCGGTTCTACAAATGCCGACTTGTTAGCGCGGCTTAGTGCTGGTGAGGCGATTCCAGACAACTATTGGCTTCGCGCTGAGCGTCAAACAAGTGGGCGCGGGCGTCTTGGACGCAGATGGGAGAGTCCCACGGGCAATCTGTTTTGCAGCACCTTTGTTGCAATCAATGATGATGATCCGCCGCCCCATACGCTGTGCTTTGTGGTTGGTCTGGCGGTCTCAGACATGCTTAGGCGCTCGCTAATTGCAGATTCGCAGATCATACTCAAATGGCCCAATGATGCCCTCGTGAATGGGTGTAAGATCGCTGGTATCTTGCTGGAAAGAAACGGTGCGGGCGTAGTTGCGGGGATCGGTGTCAATGTCTGCTATGCACCCGATGTTCCTGGGCGTAAGACCACTTCGACTGCCCAAGAAAACGGTAAACACGGAGGCAGTCCAGAGCAGATACTTTCTATTTTGGCGGAAGAATTCGGCTGCCGTTTGTCGCGCTGGCGCGCAGAGCCTTTGTCTAAAACGCTCGATGAGTGGATGAAGGTCGCCCATCCGATCGGTTCGCCTCTCACGGTTGGATCCGGCCAAGATGCTGTGAGCGGCGCTTTTGCAGGCCTTGATGAGGAAGGTGCACTGCTCTTGCGCTTGGCGAATGAGGCGATCCGCACTATTCATGCGGGAGATGTCTCGATGATCTCTCAAGGAACGCAGTGATGTTGCTGGCAGCTGATGTCGGAAATACAAATGTTGTCTTTGCGCTGTTTGAACCGAATGGCGAGGGTGGTTATGTCACTCCTCCGCGAGCGCGATGGCGTATTGCCACTGATCCTCGGCGTACTGGAGATGAATATGCCGTCTGGCTCTTGCAACTGCTGGACATTGAGGGAGCACCGCGCGACGAGATCAAACGGATTGTTTACGCATCGGTTGTGCCTCGCGCCGACCACAATTTGACGGTGCTTAGCCAAAAATACTTCGGCATCACGCCGCTTAAGGCCGGCGAGGGGAAGGCTGCTTGGCCGTTCGTGATTGATGTCGACCAACCCAGCTCGTTAGGCGCAGACAGGGCGCTCAACATCCTTGCTGCGCATCACAAGTTTGGCGGAGACCTGATCGTTATCGACTTTGGCACTGCTACCAAGTTTGAGGCGATTGACTTTACCGGAGCGTATAAGGGTGGCTCAATTGCCCCAGGAATCAACTTATCGCTCGACGCGTTGGTGGGAAAGACCGCCAAGCTGCCGCGCATTGCCATTAAGTCACCAGAATCCGAGAGTGTCATTGGGCGCAACACAGAGGACCAAATGCTCATTGGAGTCTTTTGGGGCTATGTGGCTATGATGGAGGGGATTGTGGCTCGTATGAAAGCCGAAATAGGTCGTCCTACCAAGGTGGTTGCGACTGGCGGACTGGCTATTTTGTTTGATGAAGCAACACAGATCTTTGATAAAGTAGACGCAGATTTGACGATTGAAGGTCTTGCTATTCTTGCAGAGCAGGCCGCAGACTAACCAAATAAAGACAGACGATAAGACAACGCAAAACTTCGTGAAGAACAATTACCAACCAGAACAAGAGCTGCTGTTCCTGGCCTTAGGAGGCTCGGGTGAAATCGGCGCGAACGTCAACCTCTATGGCTGCGATGGCAAGTGGCTGATGGTAGACTTGGGGATGACTTTCTCAGGCGGCGAATATCCCGGCATTGACCTTGTCTTTGCCGATCTGGAGTTCATCGAAGAGCGCGCCAAAGACCTGCTTGGAATCGTGCTTACACATGCGCATGAGGACCACATCGGTGCCGTACCGTACTTTGCGGGCGAGCTTGGAGTGCCGATCTATGCTACGCCATTTACCGCCGACCTGGTAGCGCGCAAGCTCGAAGAGGCCGGCCTTGCGGGCGATGTTGAGCTGAACATCATAACTGAGCCCAGGGCCCAGTTTGACATCGGTCCTTTCAGCATACGCTATCTCCCGCTTGCACACTCGATCGCCGAGATGCACGCGCTGCTGATTGATACGCCTTATGGCCGGGTATTTCATTCGGGTGATTGGAAGCTCGATGAGGATCCAATTATTGGCGAGCCGGTCTCCGAAGATGAGTTACGCGCGATTGGCGATGAGGGTGTAATGGCATTGGTATGCGACAGCACCAATGTCTTTAATCATGGCTCTTCGGGTTCTGAGGGTGCCGTCCATAAGGGACTTATGGAAGAGGTCGCGCGCCACGACGGTAAGCGTGTGCTTGTCACCACCTTTGCGAGCAATGTTGCGCGTCTACAAACGCTTGGTGAAGTTGCGCGCGAGACCGGCCGCCAGCTGTGCATTGCCGGGCGTTCGATCGAACGGATCGTCGAGGTGGCACAGGGTAACGGCTATCTTGCTGATTTTCCCGAGCCGCTGGACTTTGACACTGCAATGCGTCTGCCGCGCGGCGAGATTATGATCCTAGCAACCGGGGGGCAGGGTGAACCACGCGCGGCCTTGGCACGGATAGCTGATGATAATCATCCACTTGAGCTCACGTCGGGCGATGTGGTGCTGTTTTCTTCGCGGCTTATACCGGGCAACGAAGTTGCGGTTGGTAAAATGCAGAATCAGCTGGCTGCGCGTGGCATCGAAATGATCACTGACCGACAGAGTTTTATTCATGTTTCTGGTCATCCCGGACGCCCTGAATTGGAAGCACTTTACAGCTGGCTTCGACCTGATGTCCTCGTGCCTGTGCACGGTGAGATGCGACATTTGCAAGAGCATGGACGGCTCGCCAAGCAGTGCCAAATCGCTACAAGTGTCGTGCAGACCAATGGCGATATCGTCCGACTGGCTCCGGGCGAACCGGGCAAAGTAGCGCAAGTCCGCAGCGGACGTTTGGTGCTAGATGGTGAGATTATTGCACCGGCAGATGGAGATGCCATCACTATGCGGCGGCGCATTTCCTTTGAGGGGCTAATGGTTGTTGTTTTGGCTCGCGGCGAAGCTCCATTGATTGAGGCCATCGGCCTACCGCTTGATGAAGATATGCCGGAATTTGTCGAAGAAACACGCGAGGATATTCTAAAGGCTATTGGTAGGCTCAAAGGCCATGATGCAAGCGACCCAGACGCGGTTCATGAAGCGGCCCGCGTTGCTACCCGGCGGGCTGCGCGGCGGTGGTCTGGTAAAAATCCACAAGTGCGCGTTTTGATGCCGGGTCTGAGCGAACACGCGCCCTGATGCAGTGGACATCGATCCTGGCGGTCTATTTCCTCATCTGGGTAATGAGCGCTTTTGTCATGCTACCGTTTGGTGTCCGCACCTCTGAGGAAGTAGGCGAAGCTTTGATTCCCGGGCAAGCCGAAAGCGCTCCGTCGAACTTCAGGCCGCAGCGTATTTTGGTTAAAGCGACGATCATTTCCATCGTGCTGACAACGGTATTTGTGCTGAATTATGAATATGGGTGGATTAGCGTGAGTGATCTGGACATTTTGCCCAAGCCGCCCGATTCTATGACCAGCTCCCAATAGATTACCCTACTTACGCAATCGCTCAATGGATTGGGCCAGCACCACATAGAGCTTACCCACGTCAGAGCCCAATACAGTGACACCCAAAGACTTCCCATCACGGGTTGAAAGAACCGATCGCAGCATGGCCTCGAAATCGTGGATGTAGCGACTGACATTGGCCCTAAAGTCATCGTCATTTTCATAGAGTTCGGCAATCTCGCGCGCTTCACCGCCGTCAATCAGGCGCACCGCGCGCCTAGTGAATATGCCGCGATCACCTTTTAAATAGGCGTCCCAGGATGTGTCAGACACTTCCTGCGTCAATGCCGAGGTCAGATCGATGGCGGACGAGTTGAGGCTGTCTGTGATAAGAGCCATTCGCCTTGCAAAATCATTGTTGACTTGTTCTTCAGCGAGTTCGCGCGCGCGAGCAATGCGCTGTTCTAGATTGATCGTCAGTTCATTGACCTTCGCTAACTGGTCCCGCAGCTGGACCGTAGCCTCGCGTCCAACACCGGAGGCATGCGCAGCGGCTTGCTCCAGCTTTCCTATGCTTTCAGCTGAGTTATTGCGCATTGATCGCTCAAGCGCTGCCACGGCCTGTTCCGACAACGATCCTGCCAATGCTTCGACTCTTTCGCGGGCGCCAGTATCGAGTGTTTCGAACACATCCTTCGTCGCCGCTTCAAGCTTCGTGATCCCTGCAAGCAATTGAACTTGCTTCTCCTCGGCCAGATAATCGCTCTGCTCAGCAAGCTGTGTGAGACCGCTTTGCAATCCACGTATTTTTGCAAGTGCTTCTTCGGAATGCTCGATAACCTTATGGTGTAGGGCTTCTACCGATGCATCATTCTCGTCAACCTTGGTGCGTGCTTCAATGATATAGCTCGATAACGCCTCGGCTTTCTCATTTGTAACGAGCATCAATGTCGAAACCTCTTCAGCGCGGTCTTCGACGTCGCCAAGTGCGCTCAGTGCGTTCTGCATTGCTTCTGGCAGGTCTTCGCGGCTGAACTTTGCGCTCGATTGTATGATCTCCAGCAACCGTACGCCTGCCTCAGTGAGCTCTGCGATTTCCGCCTCAGTTTGACGTAAGACTTCTCGTTTTGCCTCTAGCTGACCATCTAAGGTCTCAAGGCCCGATGACAGTGCATTGCGGGTCGCTTCGCCATGCGTCTCCGCAGCGCTTGTGAGCGCTGTTAGTTGTTCGATCTGCTCTGCCATCGCAGTTGAATGGGCAACAAGCTTTTCGGTCTCGGAGCTCTGGGCTTCGCGCCGCTGAGCAAGCGCATCGTCCAAATCCGCTAGCCGCTGAGCAAGCACCTCACTCGCTTGCGCCTCGTTGGTCGAGAAGTTCTCTTGCACGCGCGTGATCTGTTCGTTGAACTGCCGGTCACGAGTTTCGAGCTGCTGCGTGAACTGCGCAACTTTCGCATTGAGTTCTTCAACTCGGTCATTGGCATGACCAATTGCCTTCGCATCAACAGCGTCCAGCTCTTCGATTGCATCCGTGATCTCGATCTCGAAGCGTTGTTTTGACGCAACCAGTTGCTGCATCGCTTCCTCTTCGGCTTCGCGCAATTGCGCACTCACTCTGTTGGCCTCGGACTGAAGCATCACCACGCGGTCTTTAAGCGCCGCCAATGCGGTTTTTTCAGCCTCGACAACCTCTTCGCGATAGCCTTGAGTGTGCGTTTTTACTTGTTGAAGACGCGCGCCGGCACTCTCTTCGATGCGGTCCAGTTGTTCTTGGAATTGCTTGAGAATCTCGCTGACGCGGCCGTCAAGCGAGCCAACCTGTTTTTCACTAGCCTGGCCAAATTCATTGAGCCTTTCAAAGCCAGAGATCAGCTTGTCGAGTTGCTCTCTCGCCGAGCGACCTGCAGCACCCACCTGATTGGACACATCGCGAGCCGAATTGGCCACAACCGGTAGATCGTCACGCAACCGCTGCATATTGACGACAGCGCTTTCACTCGCACTGCCAATCGCATCCACTTGCGCGCCATTGTCCTTGATTAGGGACTGAAGCGTATCTGCATGAGTCGAAATTCGCTCACTGGCAATGCGGCCCAGCGACTCGAGCTCACGGGACTGAGCCCCAAGAAATTCGCGGGCCAGACTGAGCTCCCTATTGACAACAGTGAGGCGGCCTTCAAGCTCGCGACTCTCTTGCGATAACAGCGCAGCGCTATTTGCAAACCGGCGCGCTTCAACATGCGAATGCCGCATTGCCAAAAGCCAAGCTACACCGATCAAAAGGATTGGAACCGCCCAGTCGATGAGAAGACGCACCCACTCATTTGGACCAATGGACCCGCTCAGTAACTGTTGTTGCATCGCCCAGAGATAAAAGCCGGTCCAGCCAGCTGCTGTCAGAATGGCCAAGCTCGGAGCAAGCCATGTGAAACGCGGGGCGGCATGGAGAGTATCATCGTCCGTTTGCGTATCGAAGATTGCGAGATCAAGCTCGCTATCGGGCTCAATCGCATCGCTAAAGTCAATGCCTTCGCTCGCGGTGGCGGCTTGTGTTGCCGCATCATTTTCAGACTGCGCCTTGGTCTTGGCCTCTGGGCCGACCGCGCGGATGTGTTTCCGACCTGCCATGCCCACGGAATACCACAGGATAGCCAGGGATAAACCCCGCATTAACTCAATTTCGGTTAAGTCGAGTGTCTATGGCGTATGAATCTGGTGCTCTTGATGCGACTCTGGCGGCGGCAGCTGGCGATAACTCCGCTCTGTTGGGGGAGTTGCGCGCGGCCTTTATCGAAAGTGCTGAGAAGCTTCTTGACCTCCTAAAGCGTTCACGTTGCGACGGAAATTGGAATGTCGCTGCGTTGCGCTTAAAAGGCCTGGCAGCGAGCTTTCACGCTAAAGAGCTGCTCGATGCAGCTGAGCACGCCCTGGCATGTGCGCCGGGAGAACCCGCGGCTATTCGTGAGATCGAAGCCGTGCTTGCCCGCTTTAACGGCAACATTCCGGGCCGGTTCTGACCCTAACTGCCTCAAAATCGTGGAAAGCAACCGGTCTCTACGCTTGATGCGTGGGGCTTACCGGGCGTAGCGCATGTCAACAGTTCGTCCTTTCAAGGAGCCCGGAAATTGCGCATCGCATTGATTTCTGCTGTCAAACTTACTCCTAAAGGTGAACTGCGCGCAGAGCTGGAGCTCGCCGGGCGGAGTGTCTTGGCGTGGCAAGTTGACTTTGCTTTAGACTCAGGCTGCGAGCGAGTGATTTGCCTTTGTGATAGAAATTCAGTCGTAACTTTGGAAGAACAGCGCCGCGTTGAAAACCTGGGGCTTTCATTCCATGCCGCGCGTAATCTGTTGCAATTTAGAAACCTTGTTCGCTCCGACGATCACATTTTTGCTCAATTGGATGGTCTGGTTCTCGGCGGATCAGCTTTGAATGACGTCAAAAAGGCGAATGATGCCGCGGAAATAGGGCTATACACGCTAGCGGCAAACCATGTGCTGAGTGAGTCTCATCCTGCCGACTTTGAGCGTCTCGACAGGGAACGGCACTGGGCCGGAATTTTGGGCATTCCTGGTGGCTGCTTAGAGGCGCTTGATGAGATGCCTGATGATGTCGATACCATGTCACTACTCTTGCGCCTTGGGCTACAAGCCCGCATTCCCTGTAAAACCGTCTCTTCTGCATTGCTTGATGACGATCAGTGGCTACTGGTTAGCGATGAACAGGCAATGGAGCGGCGCAGCGATGCAGTTATAGCTGCGAGCGTTGTACGAACCAGTTGGTCGGGGCCGGGCACTTTCGCTGCAGCCGCCGTGGTTCGGTCTTCAGCTAAGCACTGGCTCGGGTCAGGCAGCGAGATTTGCGCCGGATTGGCACTTACCACTATGGTTATGGCGAGCGTTTTGTCAGCGATAGATTGCTCTCTCGCCGGGCTTGGCGCTGCTACAGTTGCGACATTTGTTGCCAGCTTAAGTGTCAACGCGCGCAATTTGCGGCAGGGCATTTCAGCACATTACAAAGTTTCACCAGCGTTACGCACTCTCGCCCCTTTGATGTCATTGCTCAGCGTTGTCGTCCTTATATTGGCTTATCCTCGCGCAGCAGACTTTGCCGTCCAGATAGCTGTTCCGGTCCTGGCAATAGGACTTGCCCACCTTGCAGGACAGGCGAATAATCAAAGGCGCGGAGCATTCTGGCAAGATTTACCGATACACTTCCTGCTCTTTGCAGTTTCGGACTTCTTTGAGGTACTGCAGGAGGCGCTGCTCTTGTTCTCAATCGGCGCGCTTTTGCATTTGCTGCTGCACCGCCCGGCGGATTGAGCTACTGACAGAGGCTAACGGGGGCTTAACCATGACCCTGTAATGGGTATCCAATGGGTAAGATGGCGATGGATCGATCTCAGTCCGCCTACGTGGACACATCCTTGCAGGATGAATTGGCGCGCGGCAATCGGGCGTTGGCGTCGATTGCGCCTGTCATTGCCCATTTTCTTAATGATAACGGCCCAAGTCTGATAACCGATGCGATTGTGGCGCAACTGCGGGGGATGTTAAACCACATCGCGCAGCAATTGCTTCCAAAATCTGAAACTGCTTCAAAGGGTTATTCCGAGAATTTAGCCGAAATCATGGCTCGCTTGACCAATGATGTCCCTCTGATTGAGCATCTTTATGCAGTGGCACTTGAGGGGCAAATCACCGAAAGCTTGGAGCAGCGCGCGGCAGTTGATCCGGTGCTTAGCCCACTGATGCAGGAACTCATCGCCTCAACCCGGCCAGAGACAGCTGAGCTCGCAATGACTGCTCTTTCTTCTCAGGCCCGGTTTTGCCAGAGCCAGCGGCGGATGGAATTGCCCTTGGGAGAGCTCCCATATGAGATTTTCAGTTCTGTTCTCCACCATCTTGAGGAGTTTAAACCGGGAGTTGACCCGCTCAATGCAGCGGCGAAGCTGCAAGAAGGATTTGACGAAGGCGCAAGCCGGTTAGGCTTGATGGCGCGTCTTTGTGCAAACTTGCAAGGTGGCGCGATTGCAGCGCTTGACCTTGGTCATGCTGGCTTCGCGCTTTTTTCCAGCGCGGCTGCGTCACTCACACAACAAGATCGAGCGGCTGTGGTCTTTGCCTGTCATGAGGGTCAGGCGGCTAGGCTGGCACTCACCTTAAGGACTGCCGGACTCAATGCTGACGCCATCGACGCACAATTGGGCGTGCTGGGTAGTAGAACCGCGCTCTCACCCGGGATCGCGAGTATCGCCGCTTTACCTCAAGAAAGTGCTTTCGATACCCTGCGGACGATGGGTCGGACCTTGGGCAACGACTCATGAACCGCCAGCAATCGATCATAGCTGCACATGGCCTGACCGATGAGAGCGATCGTCTTATTCAGGCCGATGAACCTCTGGCGGAGCTGCAAGAGGCATGCGGTGGATGCATCCCCGGCCCATTAGCGGTTCCTGAATTGTTGGAGCTTGTGCGCCAAAGCCGACAACTTGGATTGCGGATTGCACGCGAGTTTCGAGCTTTCGATGGACGCGACCAGGTTTCTGGCTTCGTCCGGATTCACCCGATCGCTAGTGGTGACGAAGAGCATGTAGAGGCCGGCGGAGGATGCGAAATCCTTGTTGAGAATTGGCTTGCTTTCCCCGCAGAAGGAGGAGGCTCACATGTCGATTCCGATTGGCAGGATGCAGCTGACCGCGCCGTTGCTGAAATCTCAGCGCGTCTAGACGCACACCAAACACTGCAATTCATCACCTCTTACAGCAGCGATGCACACCAGCTGGTCAAGGCTGTTGAAGAAGCGCCGGGCAGGGTTTGGAACGACTATATTGAGCTGGAGGGGATCTCCCATCAGCAGCCCTTGCATTGGCGCCTACTGGATGGTGCCAAGGCTAAGATCCCAGGATCAGAACGCAATTGGCGTGTTCGCCTGTTCCCAATTGCGACGCCAAGTTCTGCACCGAGAGGGTTCGAGCTGCTACTGATCGCCAATGAACCTCTTGGGGACGAGCCAACTGCCCATGAGGCTCCGTTGGTTGAGGATGGGACGCCTGAGCATTCTCGACTGATCGGCAGCGCCCTTACTCCGGTTCTGCGCCAACCCCTTGCGCGGATCGTTGCCAATGCAGAAACAATACATGCTCGTCTCGCTGGGCCACTACGCGACGAATATAGCGAATACGCCGCAAACATAGCCGCCGCAGGCCAACATTTGGCGGGTATGCTCGATGATCTTGCCGATCTTGAAGTGGTAGAAGCGCCTGGCTTCCAGACGGCAAGAGAGCGTGTGGATTTAGCTGATGTAGCTCGCAGATCGGCCGGCATACTAGGCGTCCGGGCTCAGGGGCGGGATATTACCGTTACGCTCGAAGAGCTTTCTCAGCCGCTATTTGCCAAGGCAGAGTTTCGCCGGGTGCTTCAGATTCTGATCAATTTGATTGGTAATGCAATCGCTTACTCACCTGAGGGGAGCCAAGTGACCGTCCGCATCAGCGAAGAGTTACCAGGCCAAGCCTGTGTTACTGTAAGCGATCAGGGACCGGGTGTGACGGAAGAGCAATCTCTCAAAATTTTCGATAAATTTGAGCGACTGGGCCGTGACAGCGACAGCGGTAACGACAGCGGGTCTGGCCTTGGTCTATTTATCTCGCGCAAGCTTGCTCTGGCGATGGGCGGCAACCTTGAAGTGCTCGCTCAGGAAGTCGATGACGAATTGGTAGGGGCTCAATTCAGGCTAAGTTTACCGGACTTTTCCGCCAATTAAACATCCTTGCAGCATCAATAGACGGTGTGTGTACCAACGTCTTTTGATGCTGCGGTTCATGTAAAAGCTCTTCAGCGTTGCCCGACTGGGATGTAATCGCGCTGGGTCGGTCCCGTATAGAGTTGACGGGGACGGCCAATGACCTGTGCTGGATCAGAGATCATCTCGTTCCATTGTGCAACCCAGCCAACAGTGCGAGCCAGCGCGAAGAGCGCGGTGAACATCGTGGTCGGGAACCCAACGGAACTCAAAATAATGCCGGAGTAAAAATCGACATTGGGGAAGAGCTTTTTCTCCTTAAAGTAATCGTCGTTCAGAGCGA
>JBCDKX010000070.1:0-14512 GCA_038746055.1 Pseudomonadota bacterium | reverse complement strand
GACGATCGCAGACACCACTGCCTGGCTGCGCTGCGAACCAGCTGCGGCCGACTGGACGAATTCCCGGTCAATCTTGATCATCGAGAATTCCATCTTGTCGATGTAATTAAGTGACGAATAGCCGCGCCCAAAATCATCAAGTGCGAAAGACACCCCAAGGCTTCGCAAGCTGTTTAACAACTGCTCGATCTGTGGCCCCATTTCCAACACCAGGCTTTCGGTAAGCTCAAGGATCAATCGATCGGGCTTGAGACCACTGGCACCCAGTGCTTGCGCAACGGTTTGCAGGAAATTCGGATCGTTCATCTGCAATGTCGAGATATTGACGGTCAGTTTGATGTCGTCTGCCCAATTCGCCGCTTCCGAACACGCTTCCCTTAGCATCCAAGCACCTAGGCGCTCGATCAGACGACAGTCTTCGGCCACTGGAATAAAGGTACTGGGAGCAACGATGCCACGCTCAGGGTGCTTCCAGCGCATCAGCGCTTCGTAGCATATGGTTTCTCTGCTTTCAGATTTGACAATCGGTTGGAAATGAACCGAGAGCTGGCCATTCTCTAATGCTGCCTCAAGATCCTTTTCGAGACTTGAGCGGTCCTCCAGCTTTTCACGCATCGCCGGTTTATAGACTACGCAATTACCGCGTCCGCGATCCTTCGCTGCATATAAGGCTAGGTCAGCATTGGTCATATGGATACTGGAATTCACCGCGTCGGTGTTCTGGGCAAGTCCAATCGAGGCACCGATAAGAATCTCGAAACCATCAATCGCGAAAGGCGCACACACTTGGTTAATGATGTCATCAGCCAGCTTGATCGCCACATCAATGCTTGAGTTTTCCGGCAGAATCATGGCGAATTCATCACCGCCCAGTCTTCCAGTGACGACGCTACCGCCTGCTGCATCGCGGAACCTCTCGGCGACTTGCTCAAGCAGCTTATCTCCCGCCGCGTGACCGAAAACATCATTCACCTGTTTGAAGCGATCAAGATCGATGAAAGCCAGGATCGGCGCATCATCGGAGTTCACGCTTGCTGCAATTCTCTCATCGAGAAGAGAGCGGAAGTGGTCGCGTGAATACAGCTCAGTCAGACTGTCGTGCTGAATGACATGAGTCAGTTTTTCGTTTGCGGTCTTGATCTCCTTACGGCTGCGGTTGACCGCTCTAAGCGATAGTAGTGCGGCCAAAAACGCCAAGATCACAAACGCAATTCCCACCGTCAGCATTATGACCTGCTGCTGTGTGCTATTGAGCTCGGCCTCATTTGCTACTTTTTCGAGCGAGAGTTTTTCGATACGGAGTTCGCGGTTTGCGGCATCAAATCGAGCCGCGAGCAGAGCATTGTTGGCGGTAGAGGAGATTTTAGCCGCCTCGCCATCAATTCGGTTGAATGCTGCAAGATGCTGTACTGCTAACTTGTAATTTTCAGAATCGGAATATGCTTCGTATGCCGTCTCGTGAAAGTCCCTGAAATTGGGTGATGTCTTGCTCAGTTCCTCGTCCGCAAAAGTGCGCGCCAGATATGTCCTAGCCATGGCCGCATCACCGCGAGCCAAAGCGATCTGGCCCCTTACCCCGAACAAAAAGGTAAGCCATTCCGGCGCGTTGCTGGATGCGATGTTAAGACCGCGCTGAATGGATTGTTCGGCCGTGTCGAGTTCGCCGGCGAGATACTGCGCAGAAGCGATATTTGTGAGGATGCGAGCTTCCAGGAGCGGGCTGTCCATTTGTGATGCGACGCTCAGGGCGTTTTGAAATTCGGCCTCTGCTTCCTTGTATCGGCCCAATTCTTTAAGCGCGTTACCAGTGTTGTTGTGCGCTGAGAGCGATAGCGCCTTATCTTCAGGAAATGCGCCCTTTGCTTGCTTGTAGTAGCGCAAGACCCGTTCATAGTCGCGGGCATCTGAATAGAGCGAACCGATATTCTGCAATACGATCGCGCGGCTGCGGTCCTCGCCGAGGGCTTCGTAGAGCTCGTGTGCCTCAAGAAAGCACGAAAGCGCCTCTCCATAGTCTCCTTGGCTAACTTTCAGACTTGCTTCCGAACGAAGCAAGTCTGCATGTAGTTTCGACCCGGGGAAGTTAGCGGTGATTTCCTTGATCGCACCTCGGATAGTCTGCGCTGCCTCGTCAGCCCGGTTAAGCCGCATAAGTGCTTCGCCTTTGAGCCATTGGGCGGTGAGACGAGCTGTCTGCGCTTCTTCGCTGTCCCCTGAAACAAGGCTTTCAGCTTTGCGCGCGCTTTCTAGGGCTGCGGCAGAATCGGCCATCATCATCGACTTGGCCTGGCCAATTGCCGCTTCAAACTCATCCGGAGTTGCTTCATTCGCGAGCGTGGGGGAGGCGAGCAACGCCATTGCCGACATGCCAGCAAGTGCCCAATGCCGGGCGCTTTTGGTGATCATCGCAATTCTCCCAGCTCGCAATTCACTTGCTGGCTCATCCACAACCAGTCTTTGCAACCGTGTATTCTCACCAAGGGCATTCGAAACGCTCCTTTCGAGGAACACGACAAAGCAATCTAATCCGGGCAATAAAAACCGAAATTCTAGAATATCTGGTTAATTTCTCTGGGTTTGAGGTTAAGCGTCCAGCTTGGCTATTTGAGAATCGAGCCTCTCAAGGGCAGCCTGATGGGATTCAGTATGAGCCGATCGGCCAGCGCGCTCGTAGATCACCACAGCGGTCTCGTGAAACTCGCGGAAGTGCGAAGCTGTTGTAGCGAGGTCTTCACCATCAAACGCGCGCTCAATATACGCCTGCGCTATGTCGAGGTTGCCTTTGCGCAGTTCGATCTGTGCAAGCACACCATCGATAAAGCGCGCCCAACCAGGGGCGTGCTCTTGCGCAATCGCCATCGCTTCTTGCGCGGTCGCCTCGGCTTCTACAGTCCGACGGTCCATCACCTGCGTGGAGGCTATATTGGTAAGGATGCGGGCCTTGAGGATTGGGCTGGATTTTGCCTTTTGTGTAGACAACGCCGAAGTAAATTCGCGCTCGGCGTCGCTATAACGGCCAAGGCCTTTGAGCGCATTTCCGCTATTGTTGTGTATCGAAAGAGACAAGGCCGGATCATTGGGAAATGCCTGTGCTGCCGCCGTGAAGTGACCTAGCGCCTTTTCAAAGTCGCGCGCGCCGGAATAGAGCGACCCGATGCTAAGCAATACAATTGCGCGGCTGCGATCTTCACCAATGTCTTGGTAAAGCTTCTCAGCGTCGGTGAAATTGGACAGCGCTTCCGCAAAAGCACCTGCGCGCGCTTGTAAACTGCCATGCGAGCGCAGCAGGTCAGCATGCAGCTTCGAACCCTCGAAGCTCGCTGAAGTTTCCCGCAGCGCACTCTTGATAATCGGTGAAGCCTCGTTTGCGCGATTAAGGCGCATCAGCGCCTCTGCTTCGAGCCAACGTGCGGTCAGCCGAGCTTTCTGTGCCTTAGTGTTTTCACCTCGAGCGATTTGCGTGGCATTACGGGCATGTTTTAGCGCCGCCGCCGAGTGGCTCATCATTTTCGATCTGGCTTCGCCAATCTCCGCCTCGAACGCCGCTTCCTCCGCGCCGCTGAGAGCTGCTGCCGGTGATCCAATCACAAGCAGTGCGGCCGCCATTACTGGAGCCAGTTTATGAAAGTTTGATTTCAGCATCCTCAGTTCCCCAGTGAGATTCTCAAATCTAGGACGTGACGTATTGTCTCATCTTGTCAGCGGTTTAGAATCTCACGCTGAAGTTTCCTCCCACAACAAATCCACGGTCATTGGCAAGATCGCTGGCGCTTACATGTCGCCCGAACAATGCAAAGTCAGACTGACGATTTAGCGGCATGGCATACAGGGCTTCGGCTGTGATGCGGCGCTTCGTCTCAATCCCGAAGGATTGCGTGACCCTGCCAAGTTCGCCGGTTTGACGGTCGATCACCTGCTCGCTGGTGAACTGAAGCTCGCCCTGTTCGATCTGGAGCGGCTGAGCGACCGAGAGGCGCAGAGTGTCGCCGCGTGAGAACAGCCCGCGTTTCGTCGCCGAAATCTGACCTGCAGTGCTCATCACATCACCAGCGTTTGTAAACAGCTGATCGCGTGATGTCTCGGTGCGTGCGCCGGTCGCTGAGACGTCCAACTGGAAGCCACTGCCGAAATCGATCGAGGCAGAGACAGTCATCGCTTCGGTCTGTGCACCATTACCGAGCAATGCGTCACTCGTTGTTTGGGTGCCAAGAACAGCGTTGGCTTCATCCAGAATAGTGTACTGAACACCCAGCGTGATGTTGCTGTTGACCCGTTGCTCGACATCCAACGTCATTGCGCTGGCTGGGCGATCCCCGAATTCCCGCTGGAGCAGGGCCTGCTGTGGGTTATCGATTGTGACATCTTCCCAGTTCTCACGGTTCTGGGAGTAGCCGACACGAACAGTTGTGTTGGCAGCGAGCTTGTAGCCAGCCTGAGCAAAGGTCTCACCGGAGGCAAGTCCAAGGACTGGGTTCACGCCGCCAGTCAGTGGGTCGTAATCGCTCTGAATACCAAACTGGTAACCCGAAAGCGCCATTGCGCCCTGTCCATGTCCGAATGTGAAGGACATCTGGCCTTTGGGCTCGGTCAGCGTTGCTGCACCATGGACCAGTTGCAGACTGCCTTGCGGCGTGTAGCGTGGTGCCATGCCATCATAACGCAGCTGCCATTGACCGTTGAGCTCACCGCCGTTTGAGCGGAGTTCGCTAAATCCGGCTCTGCCATCGCCATTGGAATCGCTGCCGTTGCTCTTGATCCAATTCGTGAAGCGCTGGCTGACATAGTCCTGAAAGCGTTCTTGACCGCGGCCGAGTGCATCGGTGCTTTGACCAAACGTAAAAGAGGAAACTGGAATACTGAAGTCGCGGAACGTTCCCTCGATAAATTCAAATCCGGTAAAGAACACGCCTTCGGTTTCCCAATTGCTTGGGATGCCCGCTCCAAGTAGCTCCTGTGTGGATACGTACGATTTTTGGAGAACTGCGCCGCTTTTATCGCTCCGGAACATCGTAAACAGCATCGAGTTGAAGTCGAGCGGCGACTGCGATGCGGTGACATCAAGCAATCCCCAGCCATAAACTTCGTCAGGACCCGGTGCGCCAAGATCACGGGCTGAGCGGAAGATAATCTGAGCAGAAGCTTCCGGTTTCTGCGAAAGCCACGGCCAGCGGTCATGAAGTAGCGCGACCGCGCCCGAGACGAGAGGAGCGGCAAAAGACGTGCCGGAATGGCGTGTTACACCGCCGTGCCCGTTTGAAAGCAACAGCATCTCGCCCGGGGCCACCACCGTGCGCAAATAGAGCTCATTGCCTGCATTGCAAACGCCATTGTTAAGCAAACAAGTGTTGCCTGGGCGGTTTGAGAAAGATGAGATTTCGCCCATTGGATTGACCGAGCCAACAAAAATCGTGCGCGCTTCGTTCTGACCATAGCGCCACTCAATGTCAGTGGTTTGCGTAATGCCTTCATTGCCGGATGCGATCACGTAGAGCGTATCGCTGTTGACCGTCTGGATATCGCTGCGCGCGAACATATCAGCCATGCCCTGTGGAATGACCCAGCCTTTTTCGCCAAGCGACATGTTGATGATGCTTGTTCGTCCGAACTGGTTAGCGCCCAGAAGACCGCTAGGCTGCATTGCAAGGATGCCAGTCGCCACTTCATCCCAGCCTGAACCGCCATTGGGATTGAAAGGGTTGTAGGTGGCAATGTTCACGTCAGGTGCAATACCCATTACCCCGTGGCCATCGTGCGCGCCCGCAATTAGGCTTGCTACGCCAGCGCCATGGCCACCAACCTCATTGTCGAAGCCTCCGGCCCAAACTATGTTATTGCTCAGGTCGTGGTCGTTCGAAAAGCTACCGTCGATAATGCCAATGATTGTGTCAGCGCCATTGCCCTGAATCTGGGTCAATTCCGGTGTCCAGTTGATAGTCGCCATCCAGTGGTCAACGGAATCGATGCCAGAATGAAGGTTGATCGTGTCGTGCCAATCGAGGAACAAGGCACCGCGCTCAGCCGCGGTTAGTACTTCCACACTTGCCTTATGATATGGATCAACGCCGTGGCGAGCAAAGATCTCATTGACGAGAGCGCTGAAGTCTTTGCCTGTTTTGTTTTTGTAATCCGCTCCGAATTGCACCTCAGCCTGGGAAATAAGATCGCGAAGTGCGGCCATCATCTTGTCGGGAGCGCCATCGCGAATGATTTTTCCGCTTGTGTCGAACCGAATGGCGTTGAACCGCTCGTTGACCAAAGCAATTTGCGAGCGATGCTCGCCCCAAAAATCGCCGAAGGCTTGCAGTTTGCTCGCGTCAAAAGCCACAATATCGCCGTAGAATGCGTCGATATCGCCCCAGAAAGCTGTAATGTCGCCATAGAAGGGGCTGATATCGCCGTAAAACGGATTGATATCGCCATAGAATGGATTGATGTCGCCCCAGAACGCATCAATGTCCCCCCAGAAGGGATTGATGTCGCCGTAGAATGGGTTGATGTCACCATAGAACGGGGAGAGGCTGCGAACCGTAACCAAACCGGTTTCTAAACCAGAGTGGTGCCGCAGCTGATCCGCATCAACAGATACCGTGGCAGCAGGCGCAAGGGAGAGGGGAGCACTGATCGAACTGCCGTCAACTGCATTAAACGCATTCAGCAGTCCCAGCGGAACCGCAAATTCGCGATCAGCCAGGATTGCCTTATCAGTATTGTTCTGATCGCCCACGTCGACATCAGCTTCTGGCGTGATGGAAGGTAGCACAGTGACAAGCTCAGGTTCACTGACTGTTGGCCCATAGACCGATGTGCCGTCCGCAATGTCGGAGCTTGCATCGTTTGCGTGCGCAACTCCCATCATTGAAACGACAAGAGCGATCCCTGCTGTGGTGCGTGCCAATTGCGTCTTCATAAGACTACCCGAAATTCCCTAAACGATGGAACATTCCATCTCGATAGGTCCTTGTTTTATTGGGAATGGTTGGGGATGCGGTTCATAGTTGTAGTTAAAATTTTAAGAAATTCAGAACCGTGTATCTCGAAGCAATTCAAACCAGAAATTTGCTCCTTCGGCTGTTTTGCGCGTCGTTGCATCGTTAAGTTCGAATGAACGCATCGACGATGGACGGTAGGATGATTTGTTACCTCTGCCTGATCGTTAATCGTCAAATCAGATCTGGTGGACGTGTGCGAATCAATGCCAACCCTACTGCGTGCTCTTGTCATTCCTGTGTCCAAGCCCGCGATGCCTCCCCATTTTTGACGAGTGCGTTTTGAGGCCTTGCTCCGCTATTCAGGTTGTCTGAACTGAACACCACTGGGAGAGCGAGCAATGGATCTGGGACTTCAAGGCAAAAAAGTCATTATGAATGGCGGTGCGCATGGGCTGGGCCTTGCATCGCTCAAACTGTTCGCCGCTGAAGGCGCGGATGTCGCTTTTTTCAGCCGCAAGGATGATAAGATTGAGGCGGCTAAGACAGAAATCGATGCCGCAGGGCCGGGCAAGGTATTTGCAGAAGTCTTTGACATGTCCTCAGGTGGCGATGCCTACAAAGCCTGGCTTGAGAAAGCCGCTGGAGCAATTGGTGGATGTGATATCTTCATCCACACCGCCTCAAGTTCCGGTACCGGTGGCACAGGCGATTGGCAGAATGGCCTCGACATGGACATCATGGGGGCGGTCAACGGAGTGGAGGCGCTCACCCCGCATCTCGCCAATTCCGATTCAGGCTCAATCGTATTTATGAGCTCAACTGCGGCGCTTGAGACCTTTATCGCGCCGCAGGCTTTTAATGCGCTCAAGGCAGCCTTGATCACTTACGGATCGCAGCTTTCACAAGCGCTCGCGCCTCAAGGTATCCGCGTAAACGTGGTTTCCCCTGGGGCAATCGAATATCCAGGCGGGAATTGGGAGATGATCAAAGGCGCCATGCCCGAACTTTACGAGGGTACACTCGCAAAGATGCCCATGGGTCGGTTTGGCAATGACGCTGAAGTTGCCAATGCCATCGTTTTCGTGGCGAGTCCGGCAGTGCCCTATATGACCGGGTCGAACATCGTGATCGATGGCGGTTTTACTCAGCGTGTACAGTTCTGATTCCCACCCGTTTTTTACTCATAAGATACATTAAAAACTACAGATAAAATATTGATATAAAAATATGATTTCATATTGTCATCGACGGTGGCTTCACACGGTGAGTCAGATTCTGATTGCTGTCACCTCATACATTCACACTAAATATTCAGAGGCTAGATTAAATGTCTGAAATAGATCGTGAAAAGCTACTCGATATCTACACTCGTACAATGAAGGTGAATCGTACCGACGAGAAATTCCGTGAGCTGCTGATGCAGGGCAAGGTCGCTGTGATGTATTATTGTGTGCGTGGACAGGAGCTTGTCTCGGCTGCTGCCATGGCCGCGCTTGAGCCCGATGATTACGTTGTCTGCACTTATCGTGGTCAGGGCGAACAGACCGCGAAAGGCATACCCATGGAGAAATGGTGGGGTGAGTGTCTGGGTAAAGCGACCGGCACTTGCAAAGGCAAGGGCGGCACGATGCATATCACGGATCCGGAAACCGGGATCATGGTCACCACCGGCGTGGTAGGTAGCGGTCTACCGATCGCTAACGGGCTTGCGATGGCGAGCCAGAATAACGGTGATGGCAAAGTGACGCTGGTTAGCTTTGGCGATGGCGCGGCCAATATTGGCGGTTTTCACGAAGCCATGAACATGGCGCAGCTTTACAAACTGCCGGTGGTCTTTTTGTGTCAGAACAATCGCTATGGCGAACATACAGCCTTTGCCGATCACACCGACAGTCCAAACATTGGTGAGCGTGCCGCTGGCTATGGGATGAAGGGTGTGACGGTCGATGGCAATGATGTAAATGCGATCTACCCGGCAATGGCCGACGCCGTTGATCATGCGCGTAGCGGGAAGGGGCCGGTTCTGGTTGAAGCGATGTGCTACCGTATGATGGGGCACTTCTTCGGGTCAGATTTCTCTTACATGCCCGCGGAACATCTGGCTGAGATGCAGGCAGAGGATCCACTGCCCAAGTTGCGCAAAGTGATGCTTGAACGGCAGTTCACTGAAGAGGAGCTGGACGCGGTCGTCGCGCAAATCGATGCGGATATCGATGCTGCAGTCCAGCATGCCCTTGATGCGCCGCTTCCGGACACCAATGAAATCTACAAAGATGTGCTTGAGGAGACCGCGTAATGGCCGAAATCACTATGACCGAGGCCCTCAACAAGGCCATCGATGAGGCTATGGCTGCCGACGACGGTGTCTTTTGTCTTGGCGAAGATGTCTCCGCCAAGCAAGGTGGCGGTGTCTTCAAGGTCACCTCCGGCTTGACTGAGAAATACGGTGAGCATCGCATTCGGGCGACACCGATTTCTGAAACTGCGATTATCGGCGCAGCTGTGGGAGCAGCGCTGGCCGGGCAGCGCCCCATTGCTGAGATCATGCTGATGAATTTTGTTGGCGTGTGCATGGATCAGATCGTGAATCACGCGGCCAAGCTAAGGTTCATGAGCGGCGGGCAAACTCCGTGCCCGATCGTTATTCGCACCACCACCGGCGTGGGTGTTGGCTTTGGTGGACAGCACTCGGATATGCTGGAGGCATGGTTTGCCCATGTCGCGGGAATGCATGTGGTCACACCATCCAATGCCGCCGATGCGCGCGGATTGATGCGGTCAGCTATTGAGGCAAATGATCCGGTTGTCTTCATCGAAAACATCCTGTGTTATGGCCTCAAGGCAGAAGATCCTGGCGTCGACTATCGCGTGCCGCTTGGCAAAGCTGCAGTACCCAAAGAAGGCTCAGATATCAGCCTGATCACATACGGTCGGACAGTCCTCGATGCTTTGGAAGTCGCTGGTGAACTCGAAAAAGAAGGGATCAGTGTCGAAGTCGTCGATCTGCGAACAATCGCGCCCTATGACGAAGAGACCGTTCTGGCGAGTGTGCGCAAAACCGGCCGCGCGCTGACCTTGCATGAAGCAGTCAGGCCGTTCGGAACGGGTGCTGAGCTTGCTGCAAACATCCAGGAAAAATGCTGGGATAGTCTCAAAGGTCCGGTGCGCCGCATCGGCGGAACATTTGCCGCTGTGCCGTTCGCAACGCACCTTGAGCAGGCGTGGATCCCTACCAAGGGTGAAATTGTCGAACAGATCAAAGCTTCGGTAGGAAAGGACTGACCGAAATGGCCGAAGAAATTCGCATCCCAAAACTAGGAATGAGCGCGACTGAGGTGGTGTTATCCGAATGGATGTTTGGTGATGGTGAGACGGTTACCAAAGGGGAGATCATCTACACCGCTGAAACCGATAAGACGACCGTTGAGATCGAAGCTCAGGCGAGCGGAGTTATTCGCACAACAGGCGAAGAAGGCGACACATACAAAGTCGGCGATCTGATCGGTACGATTGAGTAAGTGCGAAAGCCGTGCTCTCCGGATCAGACAAAGCACGTATCCTGGGAGAAGTCTATTCGGCGGCGCGTGAGGGCAGGTGGGATGATCTTGCGGCTCGTGTGACAGATGACTTTACGATCTATGAGGCTGGATCGCTCCCTTATGGCGGCACCTGGACTGGACGAAATGCATTTCAGCGGTTGTATCCTGCCGTGATGGGCACTTGGGATAATCCACAAGCCGAAACACTTGAAATTGCCGGCGGCGACGAATGGGTTCTTTCAGCGATCCGTCTCACAATGACGTCAAAAAGGACGGGTCGGCGCTTCAGCCAGACTGTGTGTGAGGCAGGCACGTTCGAAGGCGACAAGCTCAAGGAGCTTCGCATACACTATTTCGACGCCGCCGAGATTGCCGCTGAGGCTTGAACTAAAGCAGACAAATGGCGCCCTCGCGCACCTAACAGCTCAACCTCCTGAATTCTCATTCAGCCGGCGTTGCAGCAGGGAGCTCACCGGTAAGATATTTCTGCATTGTTTCATAGAAGTGCCGCACACGGCTTTCCTGGTAGGTACCGAGCTCCATCACACCACTTTTCAGCGTCTTCATGCCTTCCTGCACGTAAGGAAGGTTGGACATATCCTGATCGAAAACATTGGCGAGCTGAGGACCCATTTTGTCGGCTGCCCAGGCAAACGGCTCGCCGTCAGGGATATAGGTCATTTCAACTGCGCGGGGACGCTCCTGCCCTTTAGGAGTTGGGAAGAGCAGACGGATCTCCATGATGCTCTCATCGCAGCTCTCGCCCGGTAGCCAGCGATAAACCAGTGTCGGCAAAAAGCCGATCCACGGTGCGAAGTTCGGAAAGATATTGTAAGTGAAATTGTCGAGGATCTCACTGTCCGATGCGTCTGAGTAATCATAGCCAAACTGTTCAGTGAACCCTTGCCGACCAGCCTCGGCTAGCACTCGTCGAGCGGCCAGTGGATCACCGGGATCGAAGCCATCTTCGCCTTCGCTGGCGTTAAAGCGGCGGTTAGTATCTGCATCCGCGCCGCCAGAAAACTCGTTCATCTTCTGGAGGACATAATCTGAACCTTTACCCTTGATATGTGGGCTCAGTACACCTGAGGGGGTGATGGCGCGATTAAAATGGTCGCCGATCAAATCGTAACGTGTGTTGGCATCGCCAAGAAAGCCAAGCAGTTGCGGGTGAGTTGTGATCGAATGCCAGGCCTCCATGAAAGCCTCAGCGGTTGCTTTCCAATTGGCAGGAAACTTCTTCTGCACCCACATGCCCGTGTAACGGTTTTCGAAGTCATAACGCTCATATTGCTCAGCGGCCGGACCGAGCCAGGTTTTGAAATCGGGCAGGTCATGGTTCTCCGTAAGCATGACAAAACCCTGCCAAAGTTCTACCCTTGCCTGAGGCAAATCCATGTCTTTATCATCAAGATGCTTGAAATCCCATTGTGACGGAATCTCTTTTAGCGTCCCGTCATTGCGCCAAGTGAAGCCGTGGAACGGACAGCGCAATTGGATTGAGCGACCACATTCGGTCCGGAGCTTTCTACCGCGGTGCAAACACGCGTTATAGAAGGCTTTAACGCTTCCATCCTTTTGGCGGATCAGTAGGAAGCTTTTCTCGTTAATGTTGTAGACGACTGTGTCACCGGGCTCCGGCATTTCATCTTCGCGCGCAGCAAATTGCCAAACGTTAGGCCACATTTTTTCCCGCTCGGCCTTGGCATAATCCTCCGAGACATAGGCATCGACCGGAATGGGATCGTCCGACATCTCCAGGTTTGTTTCTTCAAACAGGTAATCGGGTGGAGTGCGAGTATCCCCGTCGAGCATATCGGTATAGCTCATTCCGGGGCAGCGATTTGACGCGTTCAAATCCTTGAGTTGGTTCATGATTGCGCTCTCATTTTAATCCCAAATTGTGCCTTGTTCGCGGCACGACCTCACACTTTACGCAGTTCCTACAACATTACTTATCGCACAAGATTGGATAAAGTCCCCTAGCGGATTCGAGAGTGGAGATGAGACAATTGTCAGATCGCACCGGCATTGCGAGCCTCGGGGAAATCATGCAGTTGGCCTTCGTGCCGCCAGATTTTGATGCGGCCATTGAGCATTGGGTCGGGACGATGGGTGTGGGTCCCTTTTTCCTGATGGAGGGCATCCACCTTGAAGGAATGAAATACAAGGGAAGCCCAACCGATGCGCATTTCGATCTTGCACTTGCCTATTGGGGAGACCTGCAAGTGGAATTGATCCGCCCCCGCGATACGCATCCCTCGATCTATACTGGATACTACGCCGAGGGGCTGAAGGGTGGCTTGCACCATGTCTGCCTTCTGGTCGAAGATATTGCCGAGGCGTATGCAGCTTGTGAAGTCCATGGAGCGGAGATCGTCATTGAGGGGTCGCTGGGTGCGAGCCGAGTGATTTATGCCGATCCGGGCTCCGGGCCTGGAAGTCTGGTGGAAATTCTTCAACCCAGTCCAGAAAGCCCAGCTCTTTTTGACATGATTAAGCAGGCCGGCGTGCAATGGGATGGCAGCGAGCCTCTGAGAAACCTCGGCTAGGACAAGCGGTGAAACGAGAATTGCGAGCACCAACTCCGTATATGGTGGTGCTCGCATCTAATCTCGCTTAGCTCTTGTCGCCTCTCGTGCCCGGATTATGAAAATGTCCCGGTTTAGTCGGACGCGCCAAGATAGCCCAACTGACCAGCTTTGAAGATTGTTTGTGCTCGGTTCACGCTTTCAAGTTTTTCACCAGCCCGGTGGATATGATACCGAATTGTCGCATGGCTACGTTCAAGGATCATGCTGATCTCACGGTCAGTCTTCCCGATCGCAGCCCAGCGCAGGCATTCGACCTCTCGCTTTGACAAAACGCAGTCTGAGGGGATGCGACGCTTGGTTCGATGCGCTTGTACATACCCCGATACAAAGCGGTGAATCACCTGTGCAAACAGAGTTCCGTAGAGTGCAAACTCCTCAGACAGGTCTTCGCGCTCGCGATCTACACTGATGAAGCTGCTTGCCGAAATCTGGCCGAATGGCAGATGCACTGGAATGACAATTGCCGCCTTGCAGAGCGATCGTCGTTCAAAATCAGATAGATCGATTTCCTCCAAGTAAGAGTTGCGCCAGTGCGTGTTGAAGCCACGCTCATTTACCCAAAAAGGTTCGCTTTCATAACGACAGGCTCGCGGCAGCGGGGAGTGTAATGCAAGGCGGTGATCTTCCCACCAGCGCGATCCATCATCAAGCCAACGAAAGATATCTGCATTCAGGATCGTGCCTTCAGCATCGACCATCGGTTCCTTGGATGAAATGTCATCACATACAGCGACTTGCATTCCGCGTTCCTGCGCCATTCGTGCAAGAACCTGAGCGGCATCATGGATATCCTCAATACAGCCGATCGTGACCTGTTCGAGCATTCGCTCAATGGTCTCTCTGCCCTGAGGCGTGCGAAGTTCAACGACATTAGTGGCCATTTTTTGGCTCTCTCCTCTCTAGAAAGTTCCCGATTCTCACTGTACCCTATTTTTTCAAAAATACCTCATACTTTACGTAGGGGAATTGTGGCAAAACCCCCGCTAGGCCCTTCCGGTGCGGCATTTTGATGATCCTGGGTTGCGAATGTAGCGTTAATGAATGGAGCATAGCATGTGGGCAGGTGAAAACTTTGGGGTCGCTTTGAAAGCGCTCGCAAGGTCCCTTGAGCCGCAGAGGCCCGCGATTATCCATGGTGATCGCATACTCACATGGAGCCAGTTCGACGCGAAAACAGATGCAATCGCAGCCGCTCTACTGGCGACCGGCCTGAAACCAGGTGACATCGCGGGGCAAATGCTGCGCAATACGCCAAATTATATGCTTGCCTATTTCGGTTGCATAAAGGCGGGTGTGACACCCGTTAACGTCAACTATCACTATAAAACACGTGAACTGGAAGACATCTTCGCGCGATTTGATCTGAAGGCCCTATTTGCCGAAAGTGACTTTGCGCAAGCGGGTATGGCAGCCATGCCGTCTGGAACCCTAACGATCGATGTCGGGTGTG
>JBCDKX010000069.1:0-14548 GCA_038746055.1 Pseudomonadota bacterium | reverse complement strand
GGGCTTTGCCTATTTCGTAGTCGACAATGCCGCCCTCGCCATGGGCAGCTTTGGGGGATACCCACCATTCTTAGCGGCATGGGCACCGTTTCTCTTATTTCTTTTGGTGGGTGAGACAGTCCTCATCCGCACTGAGGAATGAGCACGCCTGATTGGTCGCTGCGCTTGGCGCAACCAGACGACGCTGAGTTCATGCCTGCGATCGAGCGAGCCGCGGGGACGCTGTTTCGCAGCGTTGAAGGCCTTGCTGGCGTTGCAGGTGAACACACCGTCCCGATTGACCGATTGCAGCGCTATATCCGCAAAGGCCATTGCCTGGTCGCACATTCCGGGGAGCGAATGATCGGCTTTATTGTGACGGAGCCCTTCCGGCGCGAACTGCATATCTGTGAGTTCAACATACACCCCGATTTCCAAGGACAAGGCGTAGGTGCAGGGCTTTTGCGCGCGTGTATAATCGACGCGTACAACTCAGGCTTTCGGGCAATAACGCTTACGACATTTCGAGATGTGCCCTGGAACAGCCCATTCTATGCACGCCGCGGTTTTGAAGAGGTAACCGCGCTGGACGCTCATCCACGACTTGCAAATGAGCTAGCACTCGAAGCAGACCATGGCCTTCCCGTATCGAGACGGTGCGCTATGATCCATTTCCTTGAATAGTGTGTATGCGCTATCATGCGATCGGATTAGGAGAATGCCGCCATGCAACGCTTTTTGTATGCAGGAGTTGTCGGTCTGTCACTCGCACTAGGTGGATGCCAAGATGGGTCGGAGGAAACGCCTAATATCACTGAGGCGATCCCGCTCAAAGCCGACGAGACAACAGCAAATGATGAGAGCCAAAGTGGACTTAGTGATGATCTCACGGTCCAAGATGGTAGCGCTCGTGATGGTTCTACATCTGGGGTAGGGACTACAAGCCAAGGAGCGCGCAAGCGAAGCGTCCCGGACACAATGGCGACTGGCAGTAACCCTCCAGATATGACCCAACCACCTGCAGGATCAAAAGTTCAGCGCATCAATTGATCGATCATGCGCCAAATGCGCATGGCTTCTTAGCGTAGCAACATCGTGCTGCGCGCAATTCGCGCTACCAGTGTTAACATACCCGGATGGTTAGCCCCTTCATAGGTCGATCCGTCGCCCAGTTCGCGTGCCAACCGGCGGTGCGCTTCAGGCAAATCATGATAGGGCATCGATGGCATCAAATGGTGCAGCGCATGATAACGTAAACCAACCGGAGCCCAGATTTCGGCTGCGAGACCTGGCGGCGGCACATTTACGCTGTCGAGGAATTGCGCGGTCACCGTCATTGGCTCACCCTCATTCTCCCAAAGATGCGCCACCAGTGTTCGGAGTTGATTGAGGAGTGCGGTGAGCGAGACAATCGCCAGTGCGATCAGCAAGGGTTGCCAGCCGATCGCAAGCGGGCTCATCATCAGGATTATCGCCCAGACACTCGCGCCTGCTTGTTGCCAACGCACCCGCTTAACAAGATGGTCCGCAGGAGGTTTGCGCCGAAACTCAGGGTTGATCGAAAGCGAAGAGGCACGCTCCCAGACAAGCTTACGCAAAGGTGGGATCAGCAGACCCAATGGAACCAGTACGCCGGAACGCAAGATCAGCGCTATCGGTGCAAGGAGTGAGACGATGACAAAAACTGGTAGCGTCCAGGGTTTCATGAGCGCCAGCGGCAAATATTCTGGATCCTCAACGGTCCCATATTGCGTGTGCTTATGGTGGATTACGTGCACGCCTTCATACATAAAACTAGGCGTGAGCAGCGGAATGCCTACAAGCAAATTCCAGCCGACGCGGAATCCAGGAAGCGCATTTTTGCGAATGTGCGTCAGCTCATGAATGAACATTAAGGACCGATAGAGTGCCAAAGACGCAATCAGTCCAGCGATCAGAGCGATCACGAGATTATTGGTGAATATCGCGACCGCAATTCCGCCATATCCAAGTGCGGTTGAAATCAGCATATCGGGCCAGTAGATTCTGGCACGCGCCTCGCCCAAATCCTTGGTCAGCGCGCGAGCTGCGCGCAGCATATCTCTGTCATCAAGGGTGCGAAAATCCTCACGCTTGGCGCGCGGCTTCACTGCCTCAGCTGGGGCTTGAGCGGTGATGGTCTGGTGCATCGTCATTGGATTAACGTCATCAATTTGTGTTTCCTACACTTACCTCTTACCGCATAGAGGCCCAATCGGGCAAACGCGGTGATATGATCAGAGTGATCGATTGGCTTGCGTGGACTCTTCACTCGCGAACTACGTGCATTGAGATATATCAAAATGCCATGAATATACTGAGAGCAGTCATATATGGTTTCAACTGATGCCAATTCAACACTAAGCATCGAGCCAGTAGAGGGAAAAAAAGGGCGCGCGCGCTTCGTCGATCTAGGCCGTCAATTTGCTGCCCGTGTCCCGAATTCGGTGCCGCAACTGCGATCCGAACAGCTCGAACTGGTGGACCCCGGCAAAAACCCCTTCTTTGGCCATGCCAGGGCTCAACTGTTTATCGCCATGCAAAATGGAAAGCCGGTTGGCCGCATCTCCGCACAGGTCGATGAACTAGCACTAGCTATGCCAGCGGCACAGGGCTTTGGCCCAGGGACCGGCATGTTCGGCTATTTTGATGCTGAAGATAAGACCGTGGCGAGAGCTTTGATTACTGGCGCAGAAGAATGGCTAAGAAATCAAGGCATGACCCGGGTGCTGGGCCCGATTTCCATGGCAATGTGGGAGGAACCGGGTCTGTTGGTCAAAGGCCAGGATCACTCTCCTATGGTAATGATGGGGCACCATCCAGCCCACTATGCAGGTTGGATCGCGGGTGAAGGATATTCGCTGGCCAAAACCCTGCTGACTTACGATCTTGATATATCCAAACAATTTCCTCCCCTGGTGCAGCGCATTACCAAATCAGGAGACCGCAACGAACGCATCAATGTTCGTAAGGTCGACAAGGCACGCTGGGATGAGGACGCAGCTGTTGTGCTGTCTATCCTTAACGATGCTTGGTCGGACAATTGGGGATTTACGCCCTTCACCCCTGATGAGGTCAGGTATGCGGGCAAGAAGCTGCGTACGATCATCAAAGAAGACCTCAATATGATCGCCGAGGTCGATGGGCGTCCAGTCGCCTTTATGTTGGTCTTTCCGGATGTCAACCACGCGCTTAAAAAGACTAATGGTAAGCTGTTCCCCTTTGGCTGGTTTCATATGCTGCGCTGGCTGCACAATCCACGTGAGGGGGGCATGCGAGTGCCTTTGATGGGCGTCTTGAAAGAACTTCAAAACTCGCGGATCGCCAGCCAGATTGCCTTCATGATGATCAGCAAGATCCGCGAAAACGCTGCTGCTAAATACCAGTCAAAGCGAGGAGAGATCGGATGGATTTTAGAGGACAATCAGGGCATGGTCGCGATCGCCGATGCGATCGAAAGCAAAGTCAATCGCGAATATGCGATCTATGAGAAATTGCTATGATGCAGCCAATCCTAGATACTTAAGACCGAGTTACCGCGACCACAGATAACCGCCTTTGGGTCAACAAAAAAGGCCTTCACTCTCGAGAGTGAAGGCCTTTCGGGATCTTGTTACTGACCACATGGACGGGAGGGGGATCAGGTCAGTAACATTCACTAAATGCTCTTACGAGCGGTGAGTTCCCGACCTTGGGAATTTTTTCTTTCGGCTTTACGCAAGTCTGTTTTTGCGTTCATACACTTCAATATCTGTGCTGAGAATTGGTTGGGGAGCCCGCCTATCTCTCTGCGACAGAAACGAATTGCCGGAGATGCCTTTGTCACTCAGTCAACAACTCGCGAACGAGCTGCCATTCCTACGCCGATACGCCCGTGCGCTGAGCGGGTCGCAAGCGAAGGGCGATGGACTGGTCCGTGCAACCCTGGAGTCGGCGCTCAACGATGATACACTCAAGCAATCGCTCGAAGAAGGGCGGGTAGCACTCTATCGCGCGTTTCAACTAACGCTTCATGATGTGGAGCCAACAGTCGGTGCGGACGAAGGCGCCAATACCAAAGAAGCGAAGGCGATCAGCAAGCTCGCGGCAATCACCGACCGCAGACGGCAAGCGTTGTTGCTCACCACGGTCGAAGAATTTACACCGCGACAAGCTGGGCAAATCCTGCAGCTTGATGCGAGCGAGGTTGAGACCTTGGTGAGTG
Organism: Pseudomonadota bacterium; assembly: GCA_038746055.1. Taxonomy (GTDB): domain Bacteria; phylum Pseudomonadota; class Alphaproteobacteria; order Sphingomonadales; family Sphingomonadaceae; genus Erythrobacter. The sequence continues at coordinate 10,347 of JBCDKX010000069.1, read as the reverse complement.
AGGCCATTTCGCAAATCGACGCTGAGCAGAGGACCCAAGCGCTCATCATTGAAGATGAGCCGATGATCCTGATGCAGCTCGAAGATCTTGTCGAATCTCTGGGTCATGACGTGTGTGGCACCGCCAGAACTCAGGCAGAAGCCATTAAAGCAGTCGAAAAGGATCAGCCTGGCTTGGTGCTTGCCGATATACAATTGGCCGACGGATCTTCAGGTCTCGACGCGGTCGAAGAGATACTCGCTTCAAGCGCAGTACCAGTCGTCTTTATCACCGCTTATCCAGAGCGTTTGCTCACGGGAGACCGGCTGGAGCCAACATACCTTGTGACAAAACCTTTCCGCGAACAGACCGTCAGAGCAGCTATCAGTCAGGCGCTTTTCTTCGGATAAAATCATCCGCGTTCCTCAATACGCGAGAAGCCGGTTTATTTGTGAGCGTGTGGTCTCTATCACGGTTCAAATCTGCAGAGATATCTGCGCCCAAAGCAAACGAGGGAACATTTGCGTAACTTGCAAGTTTCATCAATATCCCCGCTGCGCAATAAGAGCGACAGCGGTGATAGTCAGCCTGTGGCATTTCCCGCAGGCGGTGGGATTAAGCAGGTTCGTAAATGAGCTCCGCGAAACGACCGGATGAGGAAACAGCTGCCAGCCACGCCAGCGCGCGTGATGCTGTTGATGCGCCGGCTTGGGCTCAAGGGCTGAAACAGCTCTACGACTCGGTGGTGGATGAACCACTGCCGGACAGTTTTAAGGAACTGCTCGACGCTTTCGATGAAAGCACCGGGCCCGGCGATGAAGTCGGAACCGGAAAGCCGAGTTAGTGGGCGAAGAGCGCAAGTCATCCCCATCTTCTGCGAAAGAACGCGCAGATTTCAAGCGAGAGCTGACCGAGGTAATCCCGCATTTGCGCGCTTTCGCGCGCGGGCTTTGTGGCCGGGCGGATATGGCTGATGATCTCGTACAAGAAGCGCTTCTGAAAGCATGGGCGGCGCAAGAACGGTTTGAGCCCGGCACATCGATGCGCGCTTGGACATTTGTGATTTTGCGCAACGCCTATCTCACAGACATGCGCCGGAATCGGTTCCGCGGCAATTATGATGAGGGTGTAGCGGAGCGCGTGCTTACTCAACCTGCAGCGCAGGAAGAACCAATCCATTTGTCCGATATGCACCGCGCGCTGTTGACACTGCCGCCAGAGCGACGCGAAGCATTGTTGCTGGTTGGAGCTGGTGGTTTTTCTTATGAAGAGGCAGCGCAAATTTGTGGCTGCGCACTTGGCACGATCAAGAGCCGCGTCGGTCGCGCTCGCGCTACGCTCAATGAAATGCTCACCAAAGACAAAGTCCCGGGGCGCTCATCAACTGACGCAACCGCGCATAGCGCGATCCTCGATGAGCTTGACGAAGTGGTGGCAAGCTCCGACGATTTCGGTAGCGGCGACGCCAGAGATTAACTGCAAATTGCCGTTTCTCCGAAGAGCGCGCTTGGCGAGAGAGAACCGGTCGAGTAAAATAGACCAGTGGGGGAATGCACGGGCTTATGAACCATCAGCCGCCAGAAGAGCCGTTTGCAGGAGCGAACCCTGCTGTCCCTGAGCGTCTGGTTGCCGAGCGGGAACTGCGATTGATATCTTCGCTGGTTGTGCTGATGGGCATCGGCCTGTTTCTCGCCCTCCCTTTTGTGCTTTCCATCGGTTCCGTTGTCTTCTTGCCGCTCGTAACAGCGGTTTTGCTCTCGATCTTGCTTTCACCCCTCGCCGATCGAATGGCCAAAGTGGGGCTCCCAAATTTGCTTGCCTCGTTAAGCTCGCTGTTGGTATTTTTGGGCGTGCTGCTGCTCGCTCTAGGGCTGATCCTTCAGCCTGCACTCGAACTGTTCGAACAGATCCCGGAGATCTCGGGCCGCGTAGGTCAGCGGTTTGAAGATTTGCGCGGCGAGTTTGAGTGGATTGCCATTGCCAATGCCGAGATTGCGCAGATCATGGGCGACACCGGTACCGCTGAAGTGGTGCTGGCAACACCCAGCCTCCTTGAGGAGATCGCCTTTGCTACGCCTTCAGTGGTGGTTTCGGTGTTGATCATGTTCCTCATGGCTTTCTTCATGATCGAAGCACGGGTCCGCATGCGGCGCCACCTTTTGTTCGACCGTGCAAGCTTTGGTTCCAGTGTTAAAGCTGCGCGGGCGATCCGCGAAGTACAAGACCGAGTGGCAGCTTACATTATGACCGTTGGCTGTATCAATGCAGGGGTCGGAGTGGTCGTGGCGCTTGGCGCATGGGCGCTAGGCGTTGATGCACCAATCATGTGGGGCGGCCTTGCCATGATCCTTAACTTCATTCCCTACATTGGTCCGCTCGCAATGACAGCACTGCTTGCACTGTTCGGACTTGGTACTGCCGAGACGGTTTGGCTGGGGATGATCCCGGCACTTGCCTATCTCGGCCTCAATGCGATCGAGGGTAATGTCATCACCCCATCGATCCTAGGTGCACGCTTCACCATGAGCCCGGTTATGATCTTGATCGCCCTATCCTATTTCACCTGGATCTGGGGCGTACCCGGAGCGCTTTTGTCGGTTCCAATACTGCTGACACTCACCGCCCTGTTTGACCATATCGGCCGGCCTAACCTGATTGGTTTCATTTTTGGCGAGCCGTTATTCAAAGGTGACCTGTTGGAACGCGGGCTTAAAGAAGATCACTCAGGGGCGGCATAGCTTAGGTCTGATCACGATCAACTGCGCTTGTAACCGCAAGGTTCATTGTCACATTGGCGAGCGTCCGCATGATATCAGGGAGCATCTCAACCGCTACCAGTAATGCGAGCGGCTCAATCGGTACACCCATGGCGATTGCAATTGGGCCAATTGAGACCACAAAGCTGATCGAGCCGGGAAGGCTAACCGAGCCTACGGAAATGATCAATGAAACCAAAATACCAGCAATCGCAAGCGGCAAGGTGATCTCGACCCCTGCGAGTACCGCTACATACATCGCCACAGCGACATTCATCGCAGGGCTCGTCGCACGGAAAATAGCAACGGCGAGAGGTAGAATAGACTCGCTCGTGCTCGACCGGATTCCTAGCCGAATGGCGCTGTCAAGCATGGCTGGAAGACTCGCGAGCGAACTCTGTGTAGAGACAGCAACGGCTTGGGCTGGGATCACATTGCGGGCAAAGCGCAAAGGGCCAAGTCCACCAAGCGCCCAAGCAACCACATAAGCCAATACCAGAATGAAACCGCCCATTGCTGAAACCACAAGGATGTAGTGCGCGAGCGCGGTAAAGGCCCCGCCTCCGCTGCGCATTCCAACTCCAAAGGCCAAGGCAAACACACCAACTGGCGCCACCCAGAGCACCCAGCCAATGATCAGAAGCATCGCATTGGCAAGAGCGTGAAAGAACCCCATGAGAGTCACATTTTGCGCTTTGGGCAGCTGCGAGATCGCGACCGCAAACAGCGCGAAGAAGATCGTCAACGGCAACATTGCGGTGTCACCTGCTGCGGCAATAATGTTGGGTGCGATAAGCGATCCCAAAAAGTCGAGAATGTCAGGGACAGCCAACGCCTCATCCGGAACTTCAGCCAAGAATCCGCTCGCGCTTTCGGGAATTGGGAAGATGTTGAGCAGCAGCGGCATAACACTCGCAGTGAAAATGCCGCCAAAGATCAGAACGCCAGAGATGAGCCCGAGAAACTTACGAGCAGCGGCACCGGCTCGCGCAGCCTGAACCATTTGCGCAAGGCCCAATACTAGCAAGGCTGCAACCAGCGGGATAATTGTCATCTGCAAACTACGCAGCCAAAGCGAGCCAACGAGACTAAGCGCTTGTAGCACTCGTTCTGGGGTTTCACTGTCCGAGAAAGCTATGCCTAGACCCAGTCCAAGAATGAGCGCTGTAAAAGTGGTCAGCACCGGCAATCTGATCGTGATCAGCTCATATCCGGTTTCAGTTGCTGTTTTATCCGCTTTGTCGTTCAAAAATCGGTCCTTTGTCGCTAGCGCTTGACTTCCCTTCACGCGATAACCGCGCCAGAAGGATGTGACAAACATCGGCCTGCGATTGGCCACAAATTGAAATCAGGGACGTATCAAAGCCATGACCCGCAAGTTCTTTGGCACTGACGGCATTAGAGGCCGGACCAATGCAGGCGTGATGACCGCCGCCACAGCCATGCGCGTCGGGCAAGCGGCAGGTAACTACTTCGTGCGTGGCAAGCACCGTCACCGGGTGGTGATCGGCAAGGACACAAGGCTTTCCGGATACATGATGGAAAGCGCTCTTGTAGCGGGTTTCACCAGCGTGGGCATGGATGTGATCATGACAGGACCGTTGCCAACGCCTGCAATCGCCCTGCTGACGCGTGAAATGCGGGCAGATTTGGGCGTGATGATCTCTGCCAGCCACAACCTATTCCCTGACAACGGAATCAAGCTCTTCGGCCCGGACGGATTTAAGCTCTCAGATGAAGTCGAAGCCGAGATTGAAACCTTGCTTGAAACCGAACCGAAGCTTGCGGAAGCTGAAAAAATTGGACGAGCACGGCGGATTGATGATGCGCGGGGGCGCTATATTCACGCGGTCAAGAATTCGGTTGGCAGTGATATGCGGTTCGATGGCCTCAAAGTTGTGGTCGATTGCGCCAATGGTGCGGCCTATCAGGTTGCGCCTTCTGCGATTTGGGAATTGGGTGCCGACGTGGTTACTTTAGGCGTTGATCCAAATGGCACCAACATCAATGATGGTGTGGGTTCAACATCGATTGAGGCGCTTCAGGCCAAAGTCGTCGAAGAAGGCGCACATATTGGTATTGCGCTCGACGGCGATGCTGACCGACTGATTGTCGTTGATGAAAAGGGCCGTAAAGTCGATGGCGATCAGATCATGGCTTTGATCGCCACGCGGATGCATGAAAAAGGTTCGCTCACAGGCAGCGGCGTTGTGGCAACTGTCATGTCAAACCTTGGGCTTGAGCGATATCTGCAAGCTCGGGGCCTGACACTGGAGCGCACCAAGGTGGGTGACCGCTATGTGCTAGAGCACATGAAAGAGGGTGGTTTTAATGTGGGGGGCGAGCAATCAGGCCATATGATCATGCTTGATCACACAACCACTGGCGATGGAACTGTTGCTGCGATGCAAGTGCTCAGCTCATTGGTGCGCTCTGGCAAGCCAGCGAGCGAAATCCTGCATCAATTCGATCCAGTACCGCAGCTCCTCAAAAATGTGCGTTATGATGGCGGTGCGCCGTTGAGGCATACCGATGTGCAAGAGGTTATCGCACAGGCGGAGGCTGAACTTACAGGCAAAGGTAGGCTCGTCATCCGCCCTTCGGGGACCGAACCGGTGATCCGGGTAATGGCCGAAGGCGATGATGCTTCTCAGGTCGAGGACGTTGTCGACCGAGTTTGCGACGCAGTCCGCAATGCGACCTGAGGTTTTAGGAAAGTGCAATCACCGCCCCGCATTCTCACCATTGCCGGATCCGATTCCAGCGGCGGCGCAGGCATTCAGGCAGATGTTAAGACGATAACAATGCTGGGCGGTTATGCGATGACGGCGATCACGGCAGTCACCGCACAAAACTCCCTAGGAGTTACTGGGGTCGAGACATTCCGCACCGGATTTGTCGCCGAACAAATCCAAGCGTGCACGGAAGATATTGGCATAGACGCAATCAAAATCGGCATGCTGGCGAACGAGGCAATCGTAGATGAGGTCTCAAAGACGCTGCACGCCTTTACGCTCAACACCGATGTTGCTTTAGTGATTGATCCGGTGATGGTTGCAACCTCCGGGCACCGTCTAATTGACGCAGCGGCGATAATGGCCATGCGCACTCGCTTGTTGCCAATTGCCAGTCTGGTAACCCCTAATTTGCCTGAACTGGAATTGCTATGGAGGCAGAAAATCTCGGGTGTAGAGCAAATGACAGAAGCTGCCGTTGCTCTAGCGATTGAGCTGAAGTCACCCGTGCTTGCCAAAGGCGGACATCTAAAAGGAGATGTTGTAGACATATTGGTCGATACCAACGGAGAGATCGTGCGATTTGCCAACTCGCGGATCGACTCCCATCACACGCATGGCACGGGCTGCACTTTGTCGTCTGCAATCGCCACATTTCTCGGCCACGGCGAAACACTCGAAGAGGCAGTAAGGCTAGCACGCCAGTTTGTGCAGTCGGCGATCGAGAATGCTCCCGGCTTTGGCCAAGGCAATGGCCCGCTTGGTCATCAGGCAGTGGGCAAGCTCTACTAACCCAGTCCGTAAAACTCGGCGATATGATCCCATGCCTCTTCGGCGGTTTCACACCATTTGAAGAGGTCTAGGTCCTTCTTCGAGATTGTTCCTTCCTCCGCGATAGCTTCAAAATCAACTACGCGGGTCCAGAAATCCTTGCCGAACAGAAGAATAGGCAGCGGCTTCATCTTGCCGGTCTGAATGAGCGTTAACAGCTCGAAGAACTCATCGAAGGTCCCAAAGCCGCCTGGGAAAACTGCCACAGCCCGGGCGCGCAGGAGGAAATGCATCTTGCGCAATGCAAAATAGTGGAAGTTCAAGGAAAGATATGGCGTCACATACGCATTGGGCGCCTGTTCATGAGGCAGAATAATATTAAGCCCAATGCTCTCTCCACCCGCATCACTCGCCCCGCGATTGGCGGCCTCCATGATGGAAGGGCCACCGCCAGAGCATACCACGAACTGGCGCTTGCCTTCTTCGATTATTGCTTTCTGTGACACTAGCCGGGCGAGCTTATAGGCCTCGTCATAATACTTGGCCTTTTTGGCAAGGTTGGCGGCAACCTTTTGTTCCCATTCATCACCATCCTTGGCCGCATCAATCTTGGCCTGCGCATCTTTGCTCGAAGGAATACGCGCCGATCCGTACATCACCATGGTCGAACCAACGCGTGCTTCATCAAGCAACATTTCCGGTTTTAGCAGCTCTAGTTGAAAGCGCACTGGCCGCAATTCATCGCGAAGGAGGAAATCGGTATCGCGAAAGGCGAGCTTATAAGCCGGGTGCTCTGTCTGAGGTGTACCTACAGGTGCTTGGTCAGCAAACCGGCTTTCCTCTTCGGCTGGGTAGAATTTGCGGCTGACCAGATCATGATCATCACCGCTGGGTTTGTCATTAGGTGCTTTATTCATACCGGTGAGTTAGGCGCACGCCTACCGGGCGGCAAGTCAACAATTCAAACGGTCTAAAGGTACAGAACCTGAGCCATAGTGCCTTACGCAGCGGGCACACCAACCTGTGATGCCGGGACGATACTCGCAAGCGGAATGAGCGCGGTGAGTATAATGCCATTCGTATGCCAATCAGTCGCCACATCCGCATCCAATTGGCGCTTCACAATACGATTGATCACTTTGCCGCCAAAGCCTTCCTGATTTGGCACTGAGACTTGCGGCCCCCCGCTCTCTTCCCAGACAAGTCGCATCATATCAGTTGAGCCATCATCTGTGTCCCAGCTTACTGTGATCCTGCCTTGATCACCCGACAAAGCTCCATGTTTCAGGGCATTGACCATCAGCTCATGAATAAACATTGCGAGCGATTGCGCAGCAACCGGTGAAATTTCGATTTTCGGACCTTCGATTATCGCTACATTGCTGGGCGCTAGGCTGTGAATCTCTTCTTCGACAAGCATGCGCAGATCAAGGCTTGACCATTGAGTTTGCGCTAGCAGATTATGGGTCCGCGCCATCGACTCAAGTCGACCGCGAAAGTCGTTCTTATAGGTCCGGATACTGTTGTTTGAACGAGCGGTAATCTCTGCAATTGAGAGTATGATCGCGAGCAGATTTTTGACACGGTGATCAAGTTCACGCATCATGAAATCGCTGCGTTCTTTGTTACCTTTTCGCTCGGTGATATCGGCGATAATGCCAACAATGAGATAAGATCCATTCTGGCGCACTCGCACGCTCCGCACTTGAAGCCAGATCATCGCCTCACCAGGCGGGCAATAACGCAACTCGATATCTTGAGACGCGCCAGCCTCGGTCACTGCTTCTAGGCTGCCCTCAAAGCTAGCGCGATCTTCTTCAAAAATATGCTCGGTAAAGACGCTCTTGCTAGGTGGGAAATTGGAATCATCAAGTCGGGTAATCTCGCGAAAACGCCGGTCCCAATCCATCGTTGCCGATGCAGGTTCTATTGTCCAAACACCGATCTTTGTCACGCCCATGGTGAGCGATTGAACCACGTCATCTTTAGTAGATCTGTCCGCCGCTACCCTCTTGGATTGGTACTCGAGGGCGTCTGGTAGCTCTGCGGGGGTCACAGGTTTGTAGGTAACTATCACTCCGCCAGGATCGGATTTGTATGGCGCGACGTGCCGATCATACAGCATTCCATCCTTCCCACACACTTCGCGAGCGACGGTTTCACCTGAAGTTAGGGCTTTGCGCACGTCCTCATGAAGATGGGGGTCCTCGATCATTAAATCCTTGTCGTTCAACACAAAGCGTGGTGCCACACTGTCATCTGGCCCAACACACCCCATCGGAAGTTGTGATGGCTTATAATGAACATAACGAAGGCTCATCCCATTTGTTTCCGACCAAAACTTCTATGGGCCGATCATTGAACCGTCCTCGGACCTCGATCATCCGGGCACCAGAGGCTTGCGAAGGACAATTCTCGTGTGGAATTCTCCGTTCTCTCCCATCGCGTCGACATGGTCCGGTAATCTGTCGCGGCATCGCGCATCGTAAGGGTCGCCAACAGCGATGTTCGGCAGCGCTGCAGCAATCGCGCTGATTTCACAAGCAGCTCCTGATGCGACAAGATCGGCGAACAGCGAGGAATAATCAGCCTGCCACAGCGGAAATTCGAGGCTCATCTTGGCGGTCCTATCGTGCTTCGCAAAGGCTTCCTCGCGCCACTGGCGAATATGCTCTAAATGCAGATCGCCAAAGCAAAGATGCGTGCAATCTGGTAACAGGTCGAACGCCGGAACCAATTGTTCTACATGGTCTGCACCCGGGTGCAGGGGTACTCCGATCAGCGGAACTCGAAGCGCTTCAGCCTGGCTGACCACTTCCTCGATTGAGAATTCCTGATGTGCGATAATCCGCGTTCGCGCATTGAAGGTTGTTAACAGAACCGGAGTGAACCGCCCCTCTCGCTGCATTGCGCGAAAGGTCAGGAAACTGTCCTTCCCGCCGCTCCAGAAGAGGAAGGCAACTTGAGCTTCGGGGTCGGGTCGCAGCTCACTCAACCAGGCAGGCTGCTGAATGCTCTGAGCCCTGCGCTTGGCAGGCACGTTGTCGTGGTCGAAGGGGCAATGGCGGCAGCCAGCACCGCAACACTTATCACGCCCTTCAAGACCAATTCTCGTGAACACGGTAAAGCCGGTCTGGGGGTCTTCGTAAGTCGTTTCACCGCGCTGACAAGCCTCGTCATGGGCAGACCAGAAATCGATGGAACTCATAGGGTGCTGGCACCCATGGGTAGAACTTCGAGATCATAGCGATCTGCTTGAGCCAACACCTCCTCCCAGCCCCAGCGAGGGTGCCATCCCAGCTGCGTTGACGCAAAGGTTGAATCATAAACGCGATCAATAGTCCGCGGTAGCTCCCAGCCCCGCTTGTCAAACTCTGTCGCAAGTTCAGGCGCCTTGGCACGAAAGACATCAGCTGCATTCTTGGCAAGGTCATTGCAGTCTGTGGGAGTGAAGGGCGTCGCACCGGACAAGATGAAACGCGTGAGACCCGAACCATCATAGTCGAGAGCAAGCCGGTGCCCATGCCCAACATCGCGCGCGTCGATCCCGCGGTGGAGGCGATAGCTCGCCATTTGTGCAGCATTTTCCGGAAAAGATCGCGACATGCGCAACACCGTCACAGGCAAGGCGTGCGCAACAAGCACTTCAAGGCGTTCCTCTCCTCCCAGCTTGGTATAATGATAAATGCTCTTTGGAAGAGGAGTGGTCTCCTCATCCACCCATGTGCAGTGTCCAGGTACAATCGCATGACCATAAAGCGCGGTTGTCGAGGTGTAAAGGAAGCGCTTCACCCCCGCAGCGAGTGCCCAGTTATAGAGGCTAGCGGTACCTTCCACGTTAACAGAGGTGAACTCCTCATCAGGCACCTCACCTACATGCGGCGCATGCGGTCCAGCGGTATGAATTACCGCATCTGCACCTTCAAGCAGTGGCCGGATCCGCTCTTCATCCGTGCAGTCCGCGAGAAGCTGCGTAGTTGCGAAGACCCTTGTATCAACGCCGACAACCTCATGCTCACCCGCAAGCGAGCCATATATCGCACGGCCGATACGGCCAGAGGAGCCAGTGAGAATGATCTTCATGGGAGGGGGATGTGGCGCATTTC
>JBCDKX010000068.1:0-14651 GCA_038746055.1 Pseudomonadota bacterium | reverse complement strand
CAGCTGTTAACAGGGGCTAACAGAACCTGGAAAAACCGCGGGGGCGCTTATTTTTATCGGTCATTTTGCACCAGCATTTGTAGCAGCCGCTGCCTATTCGCGCGGACCCAAGCTTGCGACCTACTTCGTGGCCGCCCAGCTGATTGACTGGGGATTCTTTGCGTTGGCCATGATCGGGATCGAGAAGCTCCGGATCGATCCGCAAGCCACGGTCATGGTCCCGCTTGATTTGTACTATTATCCGTTCACTCACAGCCTATTGGGGACCGGGGTTTGGGCGCTCGGTTTTGGGATCATCATCGCAATCTGGCATCGCGATAGCCTTGCAGGACTTCTTAGCACTCTCGTTGTTGTCTCACATTGGGTGCTTGATTGGATCGTCCATCGGCCAGACCTTACGATTGCAGGTGGCGATGCTACCTATGGTCTTGGTCTTTGGAACCATCCAGCGCTTGCAGTGCCGCTTGAGCTTGGCATCACTTTGAGTGCGTTCTTGTTCTACATAAGGCGCTCGCGCGGACCGATCGTTCAGCCCCTGATTCTTATGATCGTTATGCTGGGTATGCAGGCCTTGAACTGGTTTGGCTCCAAACCGGTGGAGGCTTCGTTTGGCCTCTACTTCGAGGCTTTGTTCGCCTTCGCTGTTTTGACAGTTCTGGCGATGTGGGTGGGGAAGAATCGCTATTTTACTCAAGCAGGCGGGTTGGCGGCAGCGAGCCGCTAGCCTAAGGGGCGCTCATGAGCGAAATCACCCCCGAAGTAATCGAACAGCATGGTCTTTCATCTGAGGAGTATGAGCGCGTTCTCGCCGGGCTTGGTCGAGAGCCCAACCTTGTTGAATTGGGCATTTTCTCGGTCATGTGGTCCGAGCACTGCTCCTACAAGAGCTCGCGATTCCATCTGAAGAAGTTGCCAACTGAAGCTCCTTGGGTGATTTGCGGTCCGGGGGAGAACGCAGGCGTCATCGATATTGGCGATGGTCAAGCTGCGATCTTCAAGATGGAGAGTCACAACCACCCCTCCTATATCGAGCCTTATCAAGGTGCGGCGACAGGGGTAGGCGGTATCTTGCGCGATGTTTTCACCATGGGCGCGCGACCGGTGGCGAATATGAATGCGCTGCGCTTTGGCAGCCCTGATCACCCCAAGATGAAGCACCTTGTGCAAGGCGTGGTCGCTGGCATTGGCGGCTATGGCAATTGCGTCGGCGTGCCCACGGTTGGCGGTGAGACCAATTTCCACCCGGCATATGATGGCAACATCCTTGTAAATGCGATGACGGTGGGCATCGCCGATGCGGATAAGATCTTCTATTCGGCCGCGACAGGCGTCGGAAACCCAATCGTCTATGTCGGCTCAAAAACTGGCCGCGATGGAATCCACGGCGCAACCATGGCGAGTGCGGACTTCGAAGAGGACGCGGAGGCAAAACGCCCTACGGTGCAAGTGGGTGATCCCTTTACCGAAAAGCTGCTCATTGAAGCTTGTCTCGAACTGATGGCAACCGACGCCATTGTGGCGATTCAAGATATGGGCGCAGCGGGTCTTACCTCCTCAAGCGTTGAGATGGCGACCAATGGCAAGGCGGGTATCCGTCTCGACATGAATAGAGTGCCCTGCCGCGAGGAGGAGATGACCCCTTATGAAATGATGCTGTCAGAGAGCCAGGAGCGCATGCTGATGGTCCTCAAGCCCGGTAAGGAAGCGATGGCAGCGGCGATCTTTGAAAAGTGGGAACTCGACTTTGCGGTGATCGGCGAAGTGACCGATACGCAGCATATGGTACTCGAGTTTGACGGCGAAGTCGTGTGCGATATCCCGCTTGGCCCACTAGCTGCTGATGCGCCTGAGTATGAGCGGCCTTACATCTCCAAAGATGAGTATGCCTCATGGGCTGGCATCACGCCGATGAAAGATGCGCCGGATACGAGCGATCCCGGTGCAGACCTTCTCAAGATGCTTGCCTCCCCCAACCTCGCCTCGCGCGGCTGGATCACCGAGCAATATGACAGTCAGGTCATGGCCGACACACTACAAACCGGCGGCGACGCCAGCGTCGTAAGGGTGCATGGCACGCAGAAAGCGCTAGCGATCAGCACTGATTGCACGCCGCGCTATGTTTACGCTGACCCCTATGAGGGAGGCAAACAGGCGATTGCTGAGGCTTATCGCAACATTTGCGCGGTCGGAGCGCGGCCATTGGCAGTGACGAACTGCCTCAATTTTGCGAACCCGCAGCGCCCCGAGATTATGAGCCAGTTTGTGCACGCGCTCGAAGGCATGGGAGAGGCCTGCCGGACGCTCGATTTTCCGATCGTTTCGGGCAATGTCTCGCTCTATAATGAAAGCAAGGCCACCGGCGGTGGCTCCGCGATCCTGCCAACGCCAGCCATTGGCGGAGTGGGTATCTTAGAAGATGCCAGCGTAATGGTCACGTCTGCCTTCAAAGCCGAGGGTGATGCGATCTACCTCATCGCGCCTGAGTTCTGGGCAAAGCCCGACCCCACCCGATCACATCTTGGCAAATCGCTTTGGCTCGATGTGGTCCATAACCGCGATGAAGGCCGCACGCCTCCGGTGGATCTCTCAGCGGAGCGCGGAGCGGGGCACATTGTGCGACGTTTGATCGAATTTGGGCTGCTTTCAGCAGTCCACGACATCGCTGATGGAGGCTTGGCAGTTGCACTCGCCGAAATGGCTATATCAGGCGGATTGGGCGCAGAAGTCGCGAGCAACGAGGCGTACACCGCTGCGCAATGGTGGTTTGGCGAAGATCAGGCGCGTTATGTGGTCACTGTATCCTCCGATAAGCTCGAAGCCTTTAATGAAGAACTCGCGGCAGGTCCTGAAATTCCAGAGGCTGAGATGGTTGGCTTTACGCGGATTGGCACGGTGGGCGGAGACAGCTTACTCGGCGCATCGCTCGAAGACCTTCGCACGGCCCACGAGAGCTTCTTTGCCGATTGGATGGGTGGATAATACGCGAAACGTGCGCGGCATTACATTGACGTGAGCGCTGCAATCGCGATGGATGCAACCTACCATGGATGATCCCTCCATCACCCCTGCTAAAGCTGAACCAGTCAGAGCCACCCCGGCGACCTTGTTCATCGTCGCACTGATTGTCTTCATCGACATGCTTGGGATCGGACTGATCATCCCTGTACTCCCGGGGCTACTGGAGGACGTAACCGGTCTTGGCCTCGACGAGACGGCGCGAATCGGAGGATGGCTGCTGTTTGCCTATGCAATTATGCAGTTCCTGTTTGCGCCGATCATTGGCGGCCTTTCCGATCGTTTCGGTCGCAGACCTGTATTGCTTGCAACGTTGTTTATGCTCGGGATTGATTATGCAATTATGGCGTGGGCACCGACGCTCTTTTGGCTGTTCGTCGGACGCATTCTTTCTGGCATCATGGGAGCAAGCTGGGCGGCTTCAAATTCCTGTATCGCCGATGTGGCCGGACCAGAGACGCGGGGTAAATACTTTGGCATCATGGGAGCTGCTGGTGCGAGCGGCTTTGTCATCGGGCCAGGCCTCGGCGGCTTGCTTGGTACAATCGATGTACGCTTTCCGTTTATGGCAGCTGCCTTTCTCGCTATCGGGGGCGCGATTGCAGGCTATTGGCTCCTTAAAGAAACGCTCCCGGTTGAGCGTCGTCGCAGGTTCAGCATGGCGCGCGCCAATCCCATGGGTACGCTGATCCAAATGGCGCGCGTGCCGATTGTTGTTGGCTTTTTGGCTGTTATCTTCTTTGCGCAATTGGGCGCGCAATCACACCAGACCATATGGGCATATCATACTGAGTTGGTGTTTGGATGGGATGAACTACAGATCGGTCTTAGCGTCGCCCTTTTTGGTATCATGCTGGTAATTGTCCAAGGCGGGCTGACCGGCAAGGTGATCGAGCGGATTGGGGCTGGACGCACCATAATCCTTGGAATGATCATCTCATACCCTGCCAACTTCCTATTTGCCTTTGCGCCAGCAGGCTATTTCATGATTGTCGGCATCATAATTGGAGCGATTAGCGGCCTCGCCTTTCCCGCGATGCAGCAGATCATGAGCGCAAGCATTCCAGAAGATGCGCAAGGTGAACTGCAAGGCGCGATTGCCAGCACAATCAGCATTACGGCAATCATCGGCCCCATCATAATGACAAGCACCTTTAGCACCTTCGCCGATGATGAAGGCCTATTCTTGCCCGGTGCTCCCTATCTCGTCGCTGGACTCTGTGGCGCAGTAGCCTTGACGATCGCCTATTGGAACATCAGGCGCAGCCGCAACGGACCTCAGGCGGTCTGAGCTTGCACCGTTGGTTTGGCCGATAGATCAAGCATATCTTCCGTATGCCCTTCCGCTTCGAGCGTCGCTAAGCACGCTCGGTACACGACAGGCTTACCGATGTTGAGCCGAGCGCGCACTTCATCAATATCCTCATGCATGAGCGCTGCCACATCAAGGTGCGCGATCTTCGCAGCAGCCTTACCCAAGCGCTGTCCCTCACGAACCGAGCCATACAAAGGCGCTTTGGTCCCGGTCACTTTCTTGATCTGATGTGCACCTGCATAGGCAATGAAGAACACTCCATTGTTGTAGTTTTGCGCGTAGCTGAAGCCCAACAGGGATGTCTCTCCCAACGCGTCGCGACCATAGCCGGTTAACACGTGGAACAAGTCGTGTGTGTCGCGCAAACGATCAAAATACCATTCGGTCTGATCCTGCGGTCGCTCTTCCGGCGGCGCCCATTTGTGGCTTTCATCCACCAGGCCTTGAGCGGAAAGACCTTCTCGCTCCATGAATCGGATGTAGTGTTTACCGACACTGTTTTCTGGCAAGTCGGCCCAGCGTGCGTGATCATCGAGAATAGCAGGAATATCGACTTCATCGCGAAGGAAGCGCTGACCATCATCAGATTTGATAAAATCCCACGCCTGTTTGTGAGACTTCCTGCCTTTGGTCGCCTCGATGATATGGAACACCTGTTCGGTGTCCTCTTTGTCCTCGACGAGCTTCCCATAGTGATGCAGCACCTTGAGCGGGCGGAAACCCGATACGACACGATCAGGCGCCACCAGGGGCAAATCCACTAAAGCCATTCGTTCCTCCTCAAGTGCTTCATACTTACAAAGATGTAAGTTAAAAGTCTACTAGCCTTTCTCACCGGAAAGCAGGATAGGGTCACCATGCGTGATCATGAAACCGTACCTTACTCGCTTGTAACACTATCTGATGAAGAGAGTGTTGCCCGTGCTCAGTCTTTGCGAGATCGACTGAAAGAGCGGCGCACATGTCGCTATTTCTCCAACGAACCAGTACCCCACGAGGTAATCGAGGCCGCGATAGAAGCAGCTGGCACAGCTCCAAATGGCGCAAACCACCAACCCTGGCATTTTGCTGTCATATCATCTCCTGCAAAGAAGCAGGCAATCCGCAAGGCGGCAGAAGCAGAGGAACGACGCTTCTATGGTGCAGATGGCGATGAGCCCAAGGCAAGCGAAGAATGGCTTGGCGCGTTGAAGGAGCTTGGCACTGACGAAGATAAGCCGTTCCTCGAGACTGCCCCTTATCTCATTGTCGTCTTCGCGCAACGCAAGGGCGGAATTGAGGAAGATGGGACAACACAGAATTACTACGTCAACGAAAGCGTCGGGATTGCTTGTGGAATGCTAATCGCAACCCTGCACGAAGCGGGCCTCGCAACTCTTACTCATACGCCCTCGCCCATGGGTTTTTTGCGTGAAGCCTGCGAGCGGCCAGAGTGGGAGAAACCGCTGATGATCGTGGTTGTCGGTCGACCTAGCAAGAGCGCGACTGTGCCAACCCATGCTCTAAAGAAAAAACCGTTAGGCCAGATTGCAAGCTGGCTCTAAGCTGAGGCAAGCTCTTTCGAAGTGTCCTCGCTTGCCAGCAGATTATAGGGGTCTATCCCCTCTTCGGCCCAAATCTGGTGACATTCCTGATATTTGGTCGGCTCAGGAATGCGCAAAGCTTTGCGGACTTGATCTATAGGTTGTTGCAACAGTTCCCGGATCGGTTGCTCGATCATGCTTGGAGCGCCGCGACCGGTTGCCTTCGCCTGACGCACCGCACCCATCACAGGAGCCCGCGAGCCCCACACCATCTTTTTGATGTTGGCAGAACCAGCGTAGCCGATTAGCAGGTGCCCCTGAGTAGGGGACTGCCCGTGGGTGAAAAGCAGTACGCACTGCTCACCAAGCGCATCGCGACCATAACCAGTCAGCACGTGGAAGAGATCGTGCGTATCACGCGAACGCTCAGCGAACCACTGCACTAGATCATTGTACTTCGGGCGGCCGAGGCTCTCAGCTTCCGCTACAAGGCCAGCTGCGGTTAGCCCCTCGCTCTCCATAAAGTCGCAATAGGCATGCGCGAGAGAACCCTTGGGCGTTTTGCGAAGCTCGGTATGACCATCAAGGATTTCCGGCAGGCTTGGCTCAGATGAACGCAGCTGCTCTCCCCGCTCGGAAAGAGCCAGCCCCTTAACACGCGGCATGAAGTCCTTTGAGGGCAGCGATTCGTAGATTTTGAAGACCAAGCTTGTGTCTTCTTTGTCTTTCATCAGCAAACGGAAGTTTTTGACGGCACGGGGGAGCGAATACCTTGGTGCGGCGCGATCAGGATGGCGTAGAACGGTGCCATCGGTTGCAAACATTTGGCTATAGTTGGCTGTGTCAGACATAGGGGCAAACCTTGCAAATAGGGTATGAGAGAGTCTCTAACGCTCGTTACTTACAGTTGTGTAAATAACGATTTCAGTTCCCTTTTGCAACCCTATGTTTGTGGCATGTCCGGCATCCATGATCGTTCAGCAATTTGCCCATTCGCTTTCTGATATTCCCAGCAAAGAAAGCACAGTAGCCAGATCGCCCCGATCAATGCGTCCGTCTGCAGCTTCTCGCGCCTTGGGTTTGGCATAATACGCAAAACCGTATGTAGCTGCCTCTAACATCGGAACATCATTAGCCCCATCGCCAATGGCGACCGAAATCGCCAAGGGGTCGATCGCCTTGACCTCTCTTTCAAGAACTGCCTTCTTGGTCGCACTGTCTACAATTGGTCCATCAAGCTCGCCAGTCAGTTTGCCATCGGCGACGCCAAGCCGGTTGCCGACCACTATATCGAAGCCCAAATGCTCTCCCACCGGATCTGCGAAGTGATGGAAACCACCGGTCACAAGGATCGTCTTGCATCCTTTTGCTTTGAGCGTCTGTACCAGCTCTTTTGCTCCGGGATTGACGCTGATCCTTTCGTCCAGACACTGTGTGATTGCGACCTCCGGTAATCCCTTCAACAGTGCCACTCGTTCCCGCAACGCGCTCTCGAAATCCAGTTCACCCTGCATTGCCCGCTCGGTAATGTCAGCGACCTGATCCTTAAGACCTGCGTAGTCGGCGAGCTCGTCGATGCACTCCTGTCCAATCAATGTCGAGTCCATGTCGGACACAAAGACATGAGGCACCCTGATCAACTCGCTCGCAAACAGAGAATCGTACGAGCCCATATGTATCTCGAGCGCGTTTTTGACAAAACCACGGTCGGCGAGACCAAAGTGCAAATCAATCACGGCCGGCTCGATCGGCAGGCGCACCGCGGAAAGCAGCTCTTGTCTTGGATGGATCTTGAGCATTCGAGGCGGGAGCTTAGGGAACGCCTTGCGCAGTTCTTGAACGCCTGTTTCCCAATCCGAATTGTCTGCTATCAGACGCGCAATGAGCACGAATAATTCTCCTTCAAGCACCGCATCTGCGCGGCCGGTGTGGCTCATTGCAGGGCCTACTGCCAGCGGCAAGAGCGCATGTGCTCTGCAGTTAGCAAAAGCGCTCGGTAAGCAGGACCAGACCGGCGTTATTATTAATGCCGACAGTATGCAGGTTTATTCGGACATACCTGTGCTCTCCGCTGCCCCAAGCAAGATTGAACTCAAACACTGCGACCACCGTCTTTATGGAGCATGGGACGGCGCTGAAACGTGTTCCGCAGCCAGTTGGGCGAGTCGAGCCAAGTCAGAAATCGATGAGGCGCATGAGGACGGCAAAACGCCAATCCTTGTGGGCGGCACAGGTCTGTATCTGAAGGTGCTTTTGGAAGGCATCGCCCCCATTCCTGAAATTGCACCCGAAGTGCGCGAGCAGGTTCGCGCGCTCGAAACCGCCGATGCTTATGCGGCTTTACAGATCGAAGACCCTTTGCACGCTGACGTTCTTGAACCCGGCGACAGTCAACGGATTGCACGTGCTTTAGAGGTAAAACGCTCCACGGGCGTGACATTGGCCGATTGGCAGCAGGCAAAATCCGGCGGGATCGCGGAGGATATCACCCTGAGCCCGCTCGTCCTGCTACCGGAACGCCAGTGGATATATGATCGCTGCGATGCGCGATTTGAGCAGATGCTGGAAAACGGCGCGGTTGAGGAAGTCGAGACCTTATTGGCGCGCGAGCTTTCCACTGACTTGCCGGTTATGCGCGCAATCGGTGTCCCTGAGATTGCGGCGCTGATCCGTGGCGAACTGAGCCGCGAACAGACAGTTGCAGCCGGAGGTCAAGCAACCCGTCAATACGCAAAGCGACAATTCACCTGGCTCCGCAATCAATGTCCAGCAGAATGGAAACGGATTGCGCCGGGTGAAATTGCGCAAAACTTGCACTGATTATAATATTATTTTAACCTGAGTGCTTGACTTATTAGATTATGGTCAATAGCGGTTATGAAAGCGTATGAAGCTGATGCTTGGCTCTTTGTTCGAAGATCGCTATATCCATCGGGTTGTCGATTATTGCCACCGGAAGCAAAAGAATAGGTTCGTTTGATTATGGTAGTTGTCATTCTCGCAGAGGACATGGGCTGATCGGGGACCTTTGAGTAGACCACCTGCCCGGCCCGATGCGAATGCGCAGCGGGCCGTTTTTATTTGGGAGTAAAAAATCGTGGGACAGCGCTCTGGAGCGGCCCTTTTGATGGAATGCCTGATCGAGCAGGGAGTCGAATATGTCTTTGGCTATCCCGGCGGCGCTGTGCTGCCAATTTATGATGAGCTGTTTGGCGATGAGCGCATAAGGCACATTCTAGTGCGCCACGAAGCGGGTGCAGCCCATGCGGCCGAGGGCTATGCGCGGGCAACCGGTAAGCCAGGGGTTGTGCTTGTGACCTCAGGTCCTGGTGCGACCAATGCGGTGACCGGTATCGCCGATGCCTGGATGGATTCGATCCCGATGGTGGTGATCACTGGCCAAGTTCCTTCTACATTAATTGGTACGGACGCTTTTCAAGAGGCAGATACGGTTGGGATCACCCGCCACTGCACCAAGCATAACTATCTGGTGAAAGATCCCGCTGAATTGGTTGCAACGCTTGAGGAGGCTTTCCGCATCGCCACCACCGGTCGCCCGGGCCCGGTCGTGGTGGATATCCCAAAGGACGTGCAGATTGCCGTCCCCTCTGAAAGCCGAGCATATGTGACGCATCACGGCTCTCATCGTTACGCCCCGCAAATGGTTGCCCCGCCCGAGCAGATTGCGGAGGCAATTGAACTAATCACTGAGGCGGAAGCACCAATCCTTTACACCGGGGGTGGGATTATCAATTCTGGGCCTCGAGCCAGCGAATTGCTACGACAATTTCAGGACCTGACGGGTGCACCCACCACATCAACACTCATGGGACTAGGGTGCTTTCCTAACACGCATCCTGATTGGCTTGGCATGCTGGGCATGCACGGCACTTTTGAAGCCAATATGGCGATGAACAAATGCGATGTGATGGTCTGCATCGGTGCGCGCTTTGATGATCGTGTTACCGGGAGGCTTGACGCCTTTTCACCAGAATCGAAGAAGATTCATATCGATATCGACCGCAGCTCAATCAATAAAACTGTACCAGTCGATATAGGCATTGTCGGCGATTGCGCGACGGTGCTGGAGCAGCTGATCGAGGCTTGGGGCTCCCGCAAGGGTCAGGACCTCGGCGAATGGAAGGCGCGAATTGCCGGTTGGCGCGCGCGTGAATGCCTTGCCTATCCAGAGACTTCTCGCGCCAATGCCAATGCAATCATGCCGCAAAAAGCGATTGAACGGCTTTATGCCCTCACCCATGAAAGCTCACCCATCATCACTACTGAAGTTGGCCAGCACCAAATGTGGGCAGCGCAATATTTTGGCTTCGACAAGCCCAACAAATGGCTCACTTCGGGCGGACTTGGGACCATGGGTTATGGCCTTCCCGCAGCCATTGGCGCGCAATTGGGCAAACCTGATGACCTGGTCATCGATATTGCTGGTGAAGCCAGCATTCAGATGAACATACAAGAGCTTGGCACAGCCTCGCAATATCGCCTGCCAGTCAAGATCTTCATCCTCAACAATGAATATATGGGCATGGTTCGCCAGTGGCAGGAATTGACCTACGAAAGCCGTTATTCGAACAGTTATTCGGATAGTTTGCCAGACTTCGTGGCACTTGCTGCTGCTTATGGCTGGAAGGGCATTCGCATAACTGACAAGGCGGATCTCGACCCTGGGATTCAGGCCATGCTCGACTATGACGGCCCCGTGATAGTCGATTGCTGCGTTGCCAAGGACGCCAACTGCTTCCCGATGATCCCATCCGGCGCGGCGCATACTGATATGCTGCTCTATGGCGATCAGGTAGAAGGCACGATGGATGATGAAGCAAAGGCACTGGTGTGATCTGGAACTCTCAAAAGTCCGGCGCACTTTCAGCCGTGCTCGCGCTGGCAGTACTTATTGGCTGTAGCGAGGAAGAATCGCTTGGCGAGCTTGAACAACCGGCAAACACTGGCCCGGTTGGCTTTGCTGATGTGGTCGATTTAGACGACGTGCAATTGGCCGGTGCGATCAAACCAGCATTTGGTTTCGGTCCCATTCAAAATGCAGCCAAAGATCTCTGTGGCGACAAACAGAAATGCTCGATTTTGATTTTCGAAGAAGGCACGACGCTGCCCACAGCGCTGCCTTTCACTGATCGGGAGGAAGACAGTGCCATCGCACTCTATGAGCTTGATCGGGATGAGGGAATTGATGAGATGGAGGTGCGCTGTCCCACAATCCTGCGTACGCCTGCAGAAAACTGCATGGAAGAGTAAGTCGAGCAATGAAAATCAAGAGCGCCCAAAGCGAACGTCATGTTCTCACGATTACGGTCGACAACGAGCCTGGCATCCTAGCGAAGATCACCGGCCTGTTCACAGCGCGAGGCTATAATATCGACAGCCTAACAGTCGCAGATATCACCGATGACCATGCGGTAAGCCGGATCACGGTCGTCACCAATGGCCCACCAGAGGTAATCGATCAGATTGAAGCACAGCTGGAGCGCTTGGTGCCGGTTCATAAAGTCACCGATCTGACCCAGGCTGGTCCGCATGTGGAGCGAGAGCTTGCGCTTATCAAAGTGGCAGGAACCGGGGACAAGCGCGTGGAGGCCTTGCGTGTTGCCGAAATCTTCCGCGCGAATGTCGTGGACACCACGATCGAAAGCTTCGTGTTCGAACTGACCGGCCCACCTGACAAGATCAACAGCTTTGTCGCACTGATGCGCGAGCTTGGCCTCGTTTCAGTTGGCCGCTCAGGCGTGGTCGGCATGATGCGCGGGACCGGCGCAGCCTGACTCAACTTATAGTTACCTCTTTTTCGAATAATCAAAGGGAACACCCATGAAAGTCTATTACGACGCTAACGTTGATCTTGGCCTCGTCACATCCAAGAAAATTGCTGTGCTTGGATACGGCTCACAAGGCCATGCGCATGCTCAGAACCTGCGCGATAGCGGCGTAGCCGAAGTTGCAATCGCGCTGCGCGAGGGCTCAGCAACGACAAAAAAGGCTGAGAGTGCGGGTTTCAAAGTACTTTCTAACAAAGAAGCGGCCGAATGGGCCGACATCCTGATGATACTCGCTCCTGATGAGCATCAGGCAGCGATCTACACTGATGATATCCATGGTCGGATGAAGCCTGGAAGCGCACTTGCCTTTGCGCATGGCCTGAATGTGCACTTTGGCCTCATCGAAGCTCAGGATGATATTGATGTCATTATGATCGCCCCCAAAGGCCCCGGCCATACGGTTCGCTCCGAATATCAGCGTGGCGGCGGCGTCCCGTGCCTTATCGCTGTCCATCAGGATGCCAGCGGTTCAGCTAAAGACGTGGCCCTTGCCTATGCTTCCGGGGTTGGTGGCGGCCGTTCGGGCATTATCGAGACCAACTTCCGCGAGGAATGTGAGACCGATTTGTTCGGTGAGCAGGCAGTGCTATGCGGCGGGATCACTCACCTGATTCAAGCTGGCTTCGAAACCCTTACAGAAGCAGGCTATGCCCCTGAAATGGCTTACTTTGAATGTCTCCACGAGACCAAGCT
Source organism: Pseudomonadota bacterium (assembly GCA_038746055.1). GTDB lineage: Bacteria > Pseudomonadota > Alphaproteobacteria > Sphingomonadales > Sphingomonadaceae > Erythrobacter. The sequence goes on along the minus strand of JBCDKX010000068.1, from coordinate 2,256 downwards.
TATCGTCGACCTGCTTTATGAAGGCGGCATTGCCAATATGCGCTATTCGATCTCGAACACCGCAGAATATGGTGACATCACTACCGGTCCGCGGATCATCACCGATGAAACCAAGGCTGAAATGAAGCGTGTGCTCGACGACATTCAGTCAGGCCGTTTTGTCAAAGACTTCGTGCTCGACAATCGCGCTGGACAGCCTGAGCTCAAAGCGGCTCGCAAACGCGCGGAAGCCCATCCGATAGAGAAAACCGGCGCTGAACTGCGCGCGATGATGCCTTGGATCAGCGCCAATAAGCTGGTCGACAAGAGCAAGAACTAGGGCCACGATGGCAGGCTCAGGCAAGAAGAGCCTGCCCAATGCCCGACCACGATGTCTTCTCTATGGCCTTTTCAAGCTTCCACTCAGGCCATGTGACGCGAGTCGTCGACAAATTTGTACGCGGTGGGAAGATGAATAACACCTTGCATACGCCCTGATGCGATCTGGTCGCTACATTCGTCTCATCTACGCGCTTTGCGCGGTTGCCTTTGTAGTAGTCATTTTTCGTGCATTCTATAATGTCAAAGGCTCCGATGCGCTTCAACCGGTAGTGCCTCAAGCAGAGGTTCAAGCATTTGCTCGTGAACAACTTAATGCCTTGCAAGCGCGCAGCTTTAGCGAGAATATCGAGCTTTGCGGGATAATCTATGAAACCGCAGAAGGAGAGCTTGGAGCCTCGCGCAAAACCGGAGGTGATGAAGCAACCTGCGATCTAACCTACTTTGACGAACCGGGCATGGTTCCGATTGCGAGCTTCCACACACATGGTCGATACAGCCGCGAGTATGATGGTGAGGTGCCATCAATAACCGACATACAAAGTGATATCTCAAGTGGAATCGACGGGTACATCTCAACACCGGGGGGACGTTTTTGGCGAGTGGATCACGACACCGGTGTCGCTGAGCTCATTTGCGGGCCTGATTGTATGATCCAAGACCCTACATATCAGCCTTGCACCACTGATATAATTGAAGACCTGTATACGATAGAAACGCTGGCACAGCGATTTAGCTCGCCGACACCAGCTTGTTGATCGTAACCTGAAAAAGAGTGTGGTCGGAGGAGCTAGGAGGAACGACCCTCCAACCACACTCAAGCACGCGCCCGTCAGGCAGCAGGCGCGCAACCAGATGCTTCGCAAGCTGATGCGGCGCACGCTGAAGCAGCACAGGCCGACGCTGCGCATCCAGCAGGCGCACAGGCTGCAGGAGCACAGCCGGAAGCAGCACAGCCAGCGGCCGCACAACCCGCAGCGGTACAGCCCGAAGCCGCGCAACCGCTCGCTTTACAGGCAGAGCCTGCGCAAGTGGAGGCAGCACAGCAAGCTGCCGCGCATTGAGCCATTGCCGGTGTGCCGGCCGTTGCGACCGCAAGGCCGCCAGCAACCATCAACATTTTCGTAATGCTCGTAGATTTTGTCATTCTCTCATCCTTTTTAATCATCTCGTTTTGCCTGATGGGATGTCGGCGGCCGGCTCAGCTGTATTTGCCGAAGGGTTTTTACTTGGTTCCTCGGCCGCCCTCTGAATTCGGGATCAGTCGCCGAACTTCTTACCGGTTGGAATTTTGCTCCAGGCCGGATCGGACTTTGCGATGAAACCATCAATGTCGCCAAGCCACGTGTCCTGAACATTGCGATTGAAGTTCAGATAGAGTTTGCCATCATGGATCTTGTAGAGGGTGGGATCACCCGGTGCGAGCGCACCGCGACTCATCGCCCAGGCGCAGTGGCCGCCGTATTGGGGAGCATAACGGTCGGGGCTGGCCGCAAAAAGGTCAGCATTGGCCTGGCTTGAAAAATGGAAAACGGCGCCATCATGACGCACTTTGAAGCGCGCGTCACCGCGAACCGGTTTGCCGTTGCCCTGGAAATAGCTGACGGTGTCATAGCCACTAACAGCAATGTTGCTGCCTTCAACGCCGACAAAAACGCCACCATCGGCCAAAGCCGCTGGAGTAGAAAGCGCCAGCGGTGCGGCAATAGCAGCAGCTGCGATTATAAGAGTTCGAAATTTCATTGGAGGCTCCTTTTAAAAGGGTCCGTGGAACACAGGGGCATGCAGCGACCACTCAGCGGGAAATCGGGCCTGGGGGCATCAGGCAGACCGGACAAGGGGAAAGACCGGCGGGGTTCCTGATCGCCGCCAAGCGGCCGCGCACATCAAGGAATTCGTGTCGAAGTTGGAAAGGTTACAAGAAATCGTATTTTCAAT
>JBCDKX010000067.1:0-14668 GCA_038746055.1 Pseudomonadota bacterium | reverse complement strand
GGTCGCCTGCTTTGGCCTGACAGAGCCGGGCTCAGGCTCGGACAGCGCGGGCTTGCAAACCACAGCCAAGCCCGATCCCGACGGCAATGGTTGGATCCTCAATGGCGCGAAACGCTACATCACCAATGCGCCGCATGCCGATGTCGCGCTCATCATGGCACGCACCGAGAAAGAGAACCTCCCGAAGAATGCACATGTCAGCGCGTTCCTGGTACCAATGGAAACGCCTGGTGTCTCGACTGGATCGCCAGACAAGAAAATGGGGCAATCAGGCTCACATATCTCGGACATTATGCTGGATGATGTGAAAGTGCCCGGAGATGCGCTGTTAGGTGGGGAGACCGGCAAGGGCTTCCGCTTTGCTATGCAGAGCCTTGACAATGGGCGCATTTCTGTCGGCGCGGCGGCGACAGCCTACGCACGACGCGCGCTCGATAGTGCGATCCGCTATGCCAATGAGCGCAAAGCCTTTGGCGAACCTATCGCCAATTTTCAGCTCATCCAGCAAATGCTCGCCGATAGCGAAATTGAGATCTACGCTGCCGAAGCGATGATGAAGGATGTGACTGCACGGGCCGACAGGGGTGAAAACATCCTGGTGAAAGCTGCCTCCTTCAAGGTCTTCGCCTCAGAGATGTGCGGCCGCGTGGTCGACCGGGTGGTGCAAGTCTATGGCGGCGCAGGCTACCTCGCCGAATATGACGCTGAACGCTTCTATCGCGATGCGCGCATCTATCGGATTTATGAGGGGACTACGCAAATCCTTCAGCTACAGATCGCCAAGCATATGCTGCGCGAATGGGAAGCCCTGAACAGCTGATATCCCACGCCCAACCGGGGACACACATGTATCAACTTCTCAATGACCTCTCCATCATCGAGGTCTCGAGCTTTGTCGCTTCACCCACTGCGGGGCTGTACTGCGCGCAGATGGGCGCAGAGGTTATTCGCGTTGACCACAAGGCAGGTGGCCTCGACTATGACCGTTACATGCTGACGAAAGAGGGCCGCTCACTCTCTTGGGAGAACCTCAATCGCGCTAAAAAGTCGGTTGCGCTGGACCTGCGCTCGGCCGAGGGGCGCGAGCTGTGTGTTGAGCTGGCTGCAAAGACTGGCCAGTGTATCACCAATCTGCCGGAAAAGAGCTTTCTCAGTCATGCGGCGATGCAAGCTCAACGTGACGACATGGTCAGTGTGCGTATTATGGGTTGGCACGATGGGCGGCAGGCAATGGACTTTACTGTCAATGCAGCAGCTGGATATCCGCTGATGACAGGGCCTGAGGAGTGGGATGCAAAGACCGCGCCACCGATCAGTCAGCCACTTCCTGCCTGGGACTTCATTACGGGCGCTTATTCGGCATTTGCGCTGATGACTGCGCTTCATAACCGTTCAGTCACAACGCAAGGCGCAGCGGTGCGCGTGCCTTTGGGAGACGTGGCTATCGGTACTTTGGCGAACTCAGGGACCATGGCAGAAATGCTCTATCGCGGATCGGATCGGGAGCGTCTGGGCAACGCCATTTGGGGGGCATTTGGCCGCGACTTCCAGACTAACGATGGTACGCGATTCATGGTCGCAGCACTCACACCAAAACAGTGGAAGGGTTTGGTCGATGCCTTCGATGTGGCCGCGCCCATCACAGCGCTGGAGCGAGAGCTGGGCGTTGACTTCAATGCAGGCGACCGCCCGCGCTTCGAGAACCGCCACCGTTTGTTCGACCTCTTCCAATCGGCTGCTGAAGGCTTTGACTACGCCACACTCTCGGCGCGTATGGTCAAAGCGGGCGCAACTTTTGAAAAGTATCGCTCGCATCATGAAGCCTCGGTTGATCCCGTATTGGTCGGCAAAAATCCGCTCTTCGGTCCATCACCTGCAAACCCATCGGGTTTTGATTACCCTGCCACTCGAAGTTTTGCGAATATGCCAGAGCTGGAGGCAGGAGACCCAGCGCCTGCGCCCTTCCTGGGCCAGCATTCCGAGGAAGTGCTGGCCGACAAACTTGGCCTGTCTTCCGGCGCCATTGCCAAGCTGATCGATGCTGGCACAGTCGCACTGTCCGATGAAAATGCTGATTATAGGAACCGCTAATGTCGAGACGTGCAGCAATCGTATCACCGCTAAGAACGCCGGTCGGCAAATTCCTTGGCGGGCTCTCCAGCCTTAACGCAGGTGAGCTGGGCGCGATCATTCTGAAAGCGTTGGTAGAGCGTTCCGGCGTCGATCCCACGCGTGTGGATGATGTCGTCTTCTCCCAAGGATATGGCAATGCGGAAGCGCCCGCTATTGGACACTGGTCTTGGCTGGCAGCGGGCCTACCCTTGGAAGTCCCGGGCTATCAACTTGACCGCCGCTGTGGGTCAGGGCTTCAGGCAGTCGCCAACGCAGCAATGATGGTGGAGACGGGCATGGCCGATTGCGTGGTGGCTGGGGGGTGTGAGAGCATGTCCAATGTCGAGCATTACACGCTACAAGGCCGCAGCGGTGCTCGGATGGGCGATATCACCTTGCACGATCGCCTGTCACGCGGCCGCCTTATGAGCCAGCCGATTGAGCGCTTCGGCATCATCACCGGTATGATTGAGACAGCAGAAAACCTCGCCAAAGACTACGATATCACCCGCGAAGAGGCCGATGCTTACGCTGTACGTTCGCATCAGAATGCGGCGGCCGCATGGGATGCTGGCAAGTTTGATGATCACCTTGTGCCCGTGGAGGTGCCCCAGCGGCGCGGCGATCCCATCACCTTTGCCAAAGATGAGGGCTACCGAGCAGATGCTTCTATGGAAACGCTGGGCAAGCTTCGAGCAATCGACCTAAAACGCGATCCTGAGGCAATCGTAACCGCTGGCAATGCGAGCCAGCAGAACGATGCGGCGGCCGCCTGCTTGGTTGTGGCCGAAGACAAACTCGAGGAATTGAGCCTCACGCCATCACTGTGGTTCGGTGGCTGGGCAGCGGCGGGCTGCGATCCCTCGCGCATGGGGATTGGACCGGTGCCAGCGGTTGAGCGGCTGTTTGGGCGACGCGGTTGCAGCTGGGATGATATCGACCTTGTGGAGGTGAACGAGGCCTTCGCCCCACAAGTGCTCGCCGTACTAAAAGGCTGGGGCTGGAGCGATGATGACAGCCGCCGCGCGATCCTCAATGTCAACGGCTCGGGCATTTCTCTGGGTCACCCGATTGGCGCGACAGGCGGGCGCATCCTTGCTGATATGGCCGCCGAGATGCACCGCAGAGGCTCGCGCTACGCGCTTGAGACCATGTGTATCGGCGGCGGGCAAGGCATCGCGGCTGTGTTCGAGCGTGCAGCATGAGTTTCGATGCTTGGATCGGACGAGAGATAAAGAGCCACGATACGCTAACTCCGCAGATGGCCACACAGTGGTGCGCGACCTTTGATCTAGAGGTGCCAGAGCGCTGGATGATGCCGCAGGGCATCCACTTTGTGCTTTGCACGCCCGATGCGGCAACCGCGAGGCTGGGTGAGGACGGCCACCCCGCTCGCGATGACAGTGATAACAGCTTCTTCCCTCCCGTCTCGCTTCCGCGCCGAATGTGGGCGTCGAGCGAGATCGAATTTGTTACCCCCATTACGATTGGAGCAATTATCGAGCGGACCAGCAAAATCGCTTCAATCACCGAAAAGGAAGGTGGCTCGGGCAGGCTCGCTTTCGTCAATGTGGAGCATGAGACCAAGGCAAACGGCACGCGCGCCATCCGTGAGACGCAAACGCTGGTGTATCGAGAGGCAGCCGGGGCAGATGCTCCGCTGAGCCCACCAGAACCAGGCGAGGGTTCCTTTAACCCGAGCGCATGGGATGAGTCACGCACAATCACTCCCGATCCACGCCTTTTGTTCCGTTATTCAGCGCTAACCTTCAATACTCACCGGATCCACTATGACGCACCCTATGCCAGCGATGTGGAGCGCTATCGCGGCCTGGTCGTACACGGGCCGCTGACTGCTTCGCTGCTGCTGCAAATGGCAGCAAGTAAGCTGGGTGAAAACGCCCTGCGCAAGTTTTCTTTCCGCGGTGTTTCTCCGGCTATTGCTGACGAGGAGTTACATCTTGGCATGCGTGACAGCGAAGACGGGTTTGAGCTCGGCGCGTTTGCTAGCGACGGCCGTCCGACGATGAAGGCGCGCGCAAGCATCTAGCTCGTCTTGGGAGGGCGACCGCGACGGGGAGACTTTGTACGCTCAGCTTTGATTCCACGCGCCGACAAGGCCTCACGCAAAAGCATCTCGATCTGGGCATTGGCGGAACGCAATTCGGCGCTCGCGAGCCGCTCGATCGCCGCGTGAACCGCTGGATCGAGCCGCAATGCAAATGCTTTCTTAGCCGGTGTTTTCTGTGAAGGTGCAGCCATAGCTGCCTCCTTGGGTCTCGCGTGTCTATTGGTAGAGCGTGCCAGTGTTCACCACCGGATGCGCTTCGCGGTCCCCGCACAACACCACCATCAGGTTGGAAACCATCGCCGCCTTGCGTTCGTCATCAAGCTCAATAATACCATCAGATGAAAGCTTACTGAGAGCATCTTCCACCATTGAAACGGCCCCAACGACCACCTTCTTACGGGCGGCGATCACCGCATCGGCCTGTTGGCGGCGCAGCATGGCGCCAGCAATCTCAGGAGCATAGGCAAGATGGGTAAGGCCCGCTTCATCGACGATGATACCAGCAACCCTCAGGCGATCGTTCAGCTCTTCTCGCAGCTCGCTTGCGACCACATCAGCACTGCCGCGAAGCGTCGTCTCGTCTTCATCCGACATATCGTCATAAGGATGGCGAGCACCGACAGTACGAAGGCCTGCCTCGATCTGAATATTCACAAATTCCTTATATTCATCAACGTCAAACACCGCCTGTGCTGTATCGGAAACGCGCCAAACTACGTTGCAGGCAACCTCGATCGGATTACCGCGTAGATCGTTGATCTTGACAACTTCGGAATGGATGTTGTGCGCACGAACGCTCACTTTATTCTTGAGCATCCACGGCCAAACCCATTGCAGTCCCTCTTTGCGCACAGTTCCACGATATTCGCCAAACAGCGTAATAACTGCTGCCTGATTGGGTTGGATCATGAAAAAGCCGATAGCACCAAAGAGAACGACAAGAGAGCCCGTCACTAAAGTGCCAACGAAAGCAATTTTCACTGACTTTGCCGCGCCCTCTGGCGGGATCGCTGCGACAATTAGGTAGATCACAGCCAGCGATATAACAGTGAATATCGCCAGCATGAGATAGCCGTCATACGCAGAGCCAGGACGTTCCTGGCTGGATGTCATCGGCTGAACTGCGTCAGTCATAGAAGAGTCTCCTTCGATATAAATATGATATCATCATTATATCGAATGAGTGAATTTGTCAATTCTCGCCGACAAGCTACCGCGCTCGGCAACCACTCCGACAACTGTCAGGGCCGCCTATGAGGCCTCTTAATCAACAGGGTAACTGCTGATCGGCTCCAGTACGCTGTAGGTCTCCGCTTGAGAGTCATGTCCGAGATTTGGAAACTCGATCTCAGGCGGCTCTACATGTGTATCAGGCAGGCGGTCGAGCAAGTCCCGGATCAGGGTCAGCCGCCCGCGCTTCTGATCGTTGAAATCGACCAAGGTCCAAGGTGCATGATCCGTATGGGTTGCGCGCAGCATCGCTTCGCGGGCCTTAGTATAGGCCTCATACTTGCTGCGAGCAGCGAGATCGACCGGTGAGAGCTTCCAGCGCTTCAGCGGGTCTTCCCCGCGTTCCCGAAGCCGCTCCTCCTGTTGTTCCTGATCAGTCGTGAGCCAATATTTGAACAGCAAGATACCATCATCAGTGAGCATCTTCTCAAAGACCGGCGCCGCCTCCAAAAACAACTCTGCCTGAACTTCGGTACAATAGCCCATCACCCGCTCCACCCCAGCACGGTTGTACCAACTCCGATCGAACAGCACGATTTGCCCTGCATGCGGCAGGTGAGGTATATAACGCTGGAAGTACCACTGCGTCTGCTCCTCCTCGTTCGGCTTAGAAAGTGCAACCGTGTGGCATTGGCGCGGGTTCAGCTTGTCCCGCACAGCCCTGATTGCGCCGCCTTTGCCTGCCGTATCGCGCCCTTCAAAAACTACCACAATACGTGCACCGGTCGTCCTTGCCCAGCGCGCCATTCCGACCAGTTCCTCGGTCATGGGTTCTAACAGCTTGCGATAGTCTTTGCCCTTAAGCGCCATGGAGTGCCCCTCGAAAAATGATGAGCTTACGCTTTATGGCCAAGCATTAAGCAGCGCAAATTGGGGCGCTCTTATGCAGCAGATTTGGCAATCCGAACGGCTGAAAATAGCAGCGCGCCCCCTGCAATTCGATTGAGCCAACGCACCGTCACAGGTTTAACGCCGCTGCGCGCTATACTTGATCCAAGTGCGGCATAGGCGCTGTAAGCGGCAAAATCGAAGACGAGCGTTGCCAGGCCCATAATCACAAATTGGGGCAAGATCGGCAGGGTTGGATCAACGAATTGCGGAAGTATTGCCGCAAAATACAGCAAGGCTTTAGGATTCGCGAATTCCACTAGAAAACCCTTGGCAAAAAGAGTGTGTACAGGCGTGCGGTCCGCCTGTCCCACCTGCAATCCCGCTCCCACGTTCAATAGAGCGGAAAGACCCAAATAGGAGAGATAGGCAACACCCACCCATTTGATGATCGCAAACAGAGTTTCTGAAGCAATGATTGATGCCGATATGCCAGTTGCTGAGAGGATGAAAAATACCACATTGGCTCCGGCCACCCCCGTGATGGCGGCCTGCGTGCGCCACACTCCATTGCCGGAGCTTTGTGTCGCAATCGTAATTGCCGCAGGGCCCGGAGTGATAACCACAACAAAGGTGGTAAGTGCGAATATAAAAAAGACTGAGAGTTCCACAGCGTACCTCCTTAAATTGGGTCCAAAGATGGTATGGGATCAGGTTGAGCACTAACCACCTGCATGATGCCGGTGAAACCGGAAATCCTCCGGTCGGCTGCGGAAAGAAGGACGAGCGACGATGGCGCGCAGCGATCTAGATGAAAAAGACAAGATCCTCTTGCAGAGCCTGCGCCGAAACTCGCGCGCCAGCCTTGTGTCGCTTGCCAGGGACATAGATCTTTCACGCAGCGCCACCCATGACAGGGTCACGCGGCTCGAAGAACTTGGGGTAATCCGCCGTTACACGATCGATATAGAGCGATCCGCCCTGCCTGCTGTTCGTGCATTCTTTTCGGTGAGCTTTGTTTCAGGTCAGGCACAAACGCGCTTGGCTCCTCAAATTCATGCTCTCGATGGTGTCGAAGCCGCCTATTGCCTTTCGGGCAGCATCGACATGCTCGTGTATTGCGAATGCGAAACCCATGAGCAGCTCAGCGTCTTGCGCGATGCATTGGCCAACATGGCTGAAGTGTCTGATATTGTTACCCGTCCGGTTCTCACGACCTCGCAGAGTTAACACTCCCCGAAAACTCCTGCTGCATTGAAGGTTGCAATGGGAAAGATATGGTATCATGTGATACTATATGGCCACACAACGTCTCCCTGATATTGATTATACCGAACTTCCAAAGCTGGGAGACAATGTCTTTACCGCGCCGCTGACCAAGCCTGAGCATTTGGGTGAGGATTGGATTGAGCCCAAACAGACCGACTATTCAAGCGATGATCACCAAGTGTGGCGGGACCTCTTCTCGCGCCAGATGGAGATCCTACCAGGCCGCGCGGCGAGCGCCTTTATGGCAGGGCTCGATAAGCTCGATTTTGCTAGCGGCGGCATCCCGGAATTTGGCGAGCTGTCCGAAGAGCTGGGCAAGCTGACGGGGTGGAGCGTTATTCCCGTGCCGATGCTGATCCCTGATCATGTGTTCTTCTGGCATCTTGCCAATCGCCGTTTTCCTGCAGGCAATTTCATCCGTACGCACGAAACTTTCGACTACATCGAAGAACCCGATGTGTTTCACGATGTGTTCGGCCATGTGCCGATGCTGACCGATCCGGTCTATGCCGATTACATGCAGGAATATGGCCGCGCCGGATGGAAGGCGATGCGCTATAACCGCTTAAAAGCGCTCGGATCGCTCTATTGGTATACGGTGGAATTTGGCCTGATTGAGGAAGCGGAAGGCATTCGCGCTTATGGCGCTGGCATTCTCTCAGGGCCGACCGAGGCAAAGTTTGCAGTGGAGGCAAAAAGCCCCAATCGCATCATGCTCAATGTCGATCGGGTAATGCGCACCGACTATGTGATCAGCGACCTGCAGCCGACCTACTTCGTGATTGAGAGCTTCCAAGACCTCTATCGCCAGACGGTGGAGCGTGATTTTGACCGGCTCTATCGCAATCTTGCGCCCGGTTTTACCTATGCCAATTCAGCCATTATCGATGTCGATTATGTGGTGAACCGAGGGACACAGGAATATCACCTGCGCGGTGGCAATGGTTCTGGAGCTGATCCGGTCTAGATTTCGCGGGTGGCAAAAGCGTAATAGGCAACGATTGCGGGCAATGTTGCACCAATCGCTGCTCCCAAGCCAAGCAGACTGAGCGATCCCAGAAATGTGCCGCCATTGGCGATCAGCCCGGCAATTACGCTGGCTAAGACACCTACCAAAATCATGCGCAGCACCGCACCAGGCAGCTCCAGACGCAGGATGATTGAACCTAACCAACCCAATAGCGCACCAAGGTTTATGAGAATTATGAGTGTCATCGCTTAGAAGAAATAGAGCAGCGCAAAGCCCATAGCCACCCGGTAAAGCACAAAAACCATCATCGATGCGCGCTTTAGGAAATTCATCAGGAAATACATCGTCGCAAAGGCTGCGACAAAGGTAAGCGCTCCCGCGATCAAAGCGTCCACCGCTAGCGCCATCCCCGCTTCGAAAATTTCTGGCACGATCAGCACACCTGCGCCTGCCACGGCCGGGATCGACAAAAGGAAGGAAAAGCGCGCTGCCTCCACCCGCTTATAGCCAAGGAACCGCGCGGCAGTCATGGTCACGCCTGAACGCGAAGTGCCCGGAATTATCGCCAATGCCTGCGCAATCCCAACGATCAGGCCATCGCGCCAGCTCATATCTTCAAATTCTTTGACCTCTTGGCCAACCTTGTCCGCGAGCCCCAATAAGATGCCATAGAAGATCAGATTAAAGGCAATGAGATCGGTGAAGCGGATTGAGCTCATCAGATCATCATCCACAATCTCTATCCCGAAAAGGTTCGTCGCAATGCCATTGAACAGGCCGAGCTTAATCGACAGCCCGAAAGCAACGGCGGGGATAGTCCCAAGCACGATCCACCAGAACAATTGCCGCTCTTGTGGGGCCTTGGGGGCCTTTGCCCCCACCCCAATACTCGCAAATCCCCCACGCACGAGCACCAGCACATCTTTGAAGAAATAGACGATGATCGCCAGTAGGGAACCAACATGCACCGCCACATCAATCAGCGGGCCCTGATCCTGAAAATCGCTGAATACCGAGATCAAAATAAGGTGCCCTGACGAAGAAATTGGTAGGAACTCGGTGATCCCTTGCACCACAGCGATGATAAGCAATTGCAGGAAAGTCATATCGCAGCTCTCTTGGCCATGGCGCTAACGCCAAGTCAATTGCTGTCAGAGCATCAAGCAGCCTCATTCGCTGCAAATTGCAGCTTCGCCAGTTGCGCGTAGAGGCCGCCAGCGGCGCTGAGCTCGGTATGCGAGCCCTGCTCGCGCATCTCACCATCTTCCAGCACAACGATCCGATCTGCTGCACGCACGGTCGCAAGGCGGTGAGCGATGACCAAAGTGGTGCGATCTCTCATCAGCTCATCGAGCGCCTGCTGCACCAATTGCTCGCTCTGCGCATCCAATGCACTGGTCGCCTCGTCAAGCAACAGGATCGGCGCATTCCTCAGCAGCGCACGCGCGATTGAAACGCGCTGGCGCTGGCCCCCTGACAACTGAGCTCCGCCTTCGCCCAAATAGGTGTCGAGACCTTGGGGCAGTGCCTTCAGGAATTCCTCTGCATTGGCAGCGCGCGCGGCCTCCCAGATGTCATCATCGCTCGCCTCCCAGCGACCATAGCGCAGATTATCGCGGGCATTGGCGCTAAAGAGGATGCCTTCTTGTGGAACAAATGCGAGCCGCTCTCGAATGTCAGCAGGATCCGCTTTGGTCAGCGGCACACCATCGAGACGAATGGTGCCACCTTGCGGGTCGTAAAAGCGCTCAACCAGCTGAAAAATAGTTGATTTACCCGCACCAGAGGGACCAACAATGGCGATGGTCTCACCTGGCTCGATCTCCAAGTTGAAGTCCTTGAGTGCCGTCTCTTCAGGCCGTGCGGGATAGCAGAAAGTGACATTACGGAAGGACAGCGAACCGCGCGCCGGTGTCGGCAATTGCTCAGGGCGGTCGGGCGCGGCAATCACGGCTTCCGTCTCGAGTAGCTCGGCTAGGCGGCTTGCAGCACCGGCCCCGCGCAAGAGATCGCCATAGACTTCAGTCAAGGCACCAAAAGCGCCCGCCACGATCATTGCCAGCACAAGGAATTCTAGCAATGTACCAGCGGTGAGGTCTCCAGTCGAAACCCCGACAGCACCACGCCAAAGGAGAAACACAATCGAGCCGAACAACGCCATGATCACGACCGACGTCAAAATCGCGCGCAAGATGATACGCTTGCGCGCAGTATCAAAAGTGCGCTCAACAGCTTCACCGAACCGGCTTGCTTCGCGGGTCTCCTGGCCAAAGCTCTGTACCACTTTCATCGCCGAAAGCACTTCGGTCACCATGGCACCCACATCTGCCACACGGTCTTGACTGGTGCGCGAAATACTCTGAATCCGCCGACCAAACAGAATAATGGGCAGCATGATCACCGGGATCGCCAGCACCAGCCAGATCGTGTAGCTCGGTAAGAGATAAAAAAGATAAATCGTACCACCAAGGGCGAGAAACAAATTTCGCAGGGCAACCGAGACGGTAGAACCGACAACTGTTTCGATGATTGCCGTATCAGAGGTCATCCGGCTGGATATTTCTTTGGGTGAATTCTCTTCGTAAAAAGCCGGAGAAAGCCCAAGCAGATTGGTGTGCACCTTACGGCGAATGTCAGCGACTACCCGCTCCCCAATCCAGCTGACGAAATAGAAACGCGCAGCAGTGCCAAGCGCGATCACGACCACTATTACCCCGAGATAGCGGAACCAGCGTGCAATATCGCCGCCGCCAAACCCCCGATCGACAATCAGCTGCACCGCTGACGGAATGGCCAGAGTACCTGCTGCTGTGATGGATAGGGCGATCAGGGCAAAAATGACCTGATGCGGATACTTCGCCGCCTGGCGATAGACCATCTTGAGCGGGGCCAACGAGCGTGCTTTGGGAGCTTCCCCAATTACATCGCTGACAAGCTCTTCGCTTTCAATCGCGCTGTTTTTCACCAAGCGATCGTCTTTTCGAGACGATTTCAATGTCGCTTTCCCTGCCATACTCCCCCACCTAGGCGCTGGAGTAACAAATTTCACCTGCAAAAAGCGCTGCAATCTGTGCATTCGCTCACAGATGAGTGATTGTGCATTGCACAATTTTCTGCCAGTATCCATTTCGGATAAGGAAAACGCCGCGTGATGGGGTCGCGCGCCTAACCTCAGGACGGGGCAGACATGCTTTATAAGGCCTATGAACTCCAGCGCAGCTGGCTCAATTCGGTGAGCACAGTGGCATCGCTAAGCTCGGAATTACTGACCAACCCCGCCAATCCTTGGAGCCGTTTCGGCTTTGGCGCGATAACAGCGAATGCGCTGGATGTCTTCGCCCATGCCACCGCGCCTTACAGCAAACCTGCTTTCGGGATCACTGAAGTCGATGTGGATGGCAAGGTCTATCCGGTGATCGAAGCGACAGTGATCAATCGCCCGTTCGGCGATCTCAAACGCTTCCGGCTTGATGGCGTGGATGATGCCAAGAAGAAAAAGCGCCCAAAAATGCTTATCGTAGCGCCGATGAGCGGGCATTTCGCAACGCTCCTGCGCGGTACGGTTAAGCGCATGCTCCAACAATTTGAGGTCTACATCACCGACTGGGCCGACGCAAAGACCGTGCCGGTTCATGAAGGGCAATTCGATCTCGATGATTACATCGACTATCTGATCGAATTCCTCGAATACATCGAGCAGGTAAACCCTGGTCAGCGCCCACATATGCTCGCCGTGTGCCAGCCATCAGTTCCGGCTTTCGCTGCAACTGCTCTGATGAATCAACACAAGTCTCCTGCAACACCGGCGACCCTCACCATGATGGGCGGGCCGATTGATACGCGCGAAAGCCCGACAAGCGTCAACGATCACGCGATGAATCGCCCGATTGAGTGGTTCCGCCAGAGCGTCATCGCCACCGTCCCGATGCAGTATCGCGGCGCAGGGCGAAAGGTTTACCCTGGCTTTATGCAGCTCTCCGCCTTCATGAGTATGAACCTGCAAAGCCACATGATGAGCCATTATGAAATGTTCAAACACCTCACTTTGGGTGATCAGGAAAGCGCGCAGGCGACCAAGGACTTCTACGACGAATATCGTGCAGTGTGCGATATGACGGCCGAATTCTACCTTCAGACAGTTGAAGAAGTGTTCCAGAAGCACTCAATCCCTAACGGCGAGTTCCGCCACAAGGGGGAGATCGTCGACCTGACACAGATTGCCGATACGGCGCTCTTGGCAATCGAAGGTGAGCGCGACGATATCTCGGGACTAGGTCAAACCAAGGCGGCTTTGAAGCTCGCGACGGGCCTGAACGAGGACAAAAAACGCTACTTCATGGCCGAAGGTGCAGGCCATTACGGCATCTTCAATGGCAGCCGCTGGCGCACTAAGGTTGCACCGGTGGTAGAGGAGTTTGTAGCTGCGCACGCCTGACCAGTTCCCTTGCGTGATTGGCTAATTGTGCAATAGGCTGAGCTGCGAGTTATCTTGCGTGCAGGAGGCCATCGCGCATGCTGATTGATACCACTGAGGCATTAGAAGAGGTGATTGGCGTGAAACCGCCAACGCTCGATATGAAAGTCATCGATCATATCGATGCAACAGCGCAAAAATGGCTCAAGCACTCGCGCCTCATGATCGCCACTGTGGGAACGGCACATGGACCGCGGATGTTGCTCGCCGGAGGCAAGCCGGGTTTTTCCGCCGGCGCGGGCCATACCCTCGAATTGCCACACGACAGTTTGGATGATCTTACAGATATAGCACCAGGCGCTGCATTCGGATCGCTGTGGGTTGTCCCCGGTATGCGCGAGACCTTACGGCTTAATGGCCAAGTTACGGCGAGCGCAAGCGGGCAGATCAAAATCGCTATCCAAGAGTGCTATTTGCACTGCGCCAAAGCCCTTATCCGCTCCGATTTTTGGGCAGCAAAGTCAAATGCAGCAGCACTCGATAATGATGGCCTGTTTATCGACAAAACCCGCTTCATGGCGCTGGGGACCATCAGTGCAAACAATGAAGCTGATCTCAGCCCCAAAGGCGATCCAGCCGGTAAGCTGGTGCAGAGCCAAGATGAAAGGCTCCTTTTCCCGGACCGGCCTGGCAACCGAAGGACGGACAGTTTCCTGAACATTTTAACTCAGCCAACGATAGCCGCAGCACTTATCGTTCCAGGCTACGCCGAAGTTTTGTTGGTCCAAGGCCGAGCACGATTGTCCAAGAATGAGGAGTCGCGAGCCCGCTTTGAGGTCGATGGCCGAATCCCTAACCTTGTTGTTGAGCTTAGGGACTTACATCTTGAGCGCCGTCCTTCGGTTGCAATCGCAAACGCTGAACTTTGGAAAAATAGCCCGGCGCAACCTCCCGAAGGCTTAAATCCGGCCAAGATATTCGCGGCGCATATGCGTCTAAGCAAGCAAAAATCGATTGGCGCAAAGATTGCCAAAGTGGTTGTCTCGGTACCGGGCTTCATGCAGCGCGGGTTGGACCGCGACTATGATACCAATCTCTATTGACGCCATAGTGCGTCACGGTTTGAACGCCGCACCAAGGCAAGATAGGCGGATGAGATGGATGATCGTCTGAACCACAACCGTTTTGCTCAGAGTTTTGACCTGGCTACACCTCTTGCGCTTGCTCCGATGGCATTTGCCACAGGGGGCGAATTAGCCGCCGCTTGTGCGCAAGCTGGTGCACTCGCGCTGGTCGGAGGCAGCTATGGCGATCTCGACTGGACGCAGCGTGAGTACAACTCAGCATTGGCTGCGCTGAGCGATTATCCAAAGGCTTCTGCTCGTCTTGGATGTGGGTTTATTACCTGGCGGCTGGAGGAGGACGCTTCAGCGCTTGACTGGGTGCTTGAGCAGCCGGTTAAGCCTGCCGCGATCATGCTCTCTTTTGGCGATCCAACACATATGGCGGCACGGATTGTCGAGGTGGGTATCCCTGTAATCTGCCAGGTGCAGACTTTGGCAATGGTGCAAGAAGCGGTGGCTGCAGGCGCAAAAGTCATCGTAGCCCAAGGAGCAGAAGCAGGCGGTCATGGCATGAACGCTATGGATGGGCGCAGCACCTTTACGCTGGTACCTGAGATTGCTGACTATCTCGCAGCGCATGCTCCAGAGGTGCAGCTTCTTGCCGCTGGAGGGGTTGCCGATGGGCGCGGGCTGGCAGCCGCGCTTATGCT
>JBCDKX010000066.1:0-14775 GCA_038746055.1 Pseudomonadota bacterium | reverse complement strand
CCCGGTTTTGGCGCATCGACAATCGTCCACAAGGCACAAGCTTCACCGATGCGCTCTCGCTGAATGAAACCACGCTGCCTGAACTTGCTGACGGCGAAATCCGCATCCGTAACAGCATGCTTTCAATGGATGCAGGGACGCGCATGTGGCTTACCGACAGGCAAGATGGGTATCAGCCGCCATTGCCCGTCGGGACGCCCATGACCGGCCTTGTGGTTGGAGAGATCATTGCCAGCCGCGCGGCGGATTTCAGAGAAGGAGATCTGGTGCGCGCCTTTGGCACTTGGGCTGATGTGAGCCAGGTTGATGCGGTGATGTCGGGTGCGATAACACTCGATCCGAACGTTAAGGACAAACGCGCTTGGGTCGGTCCTCTTGGCATGAATGGTTGGACGGCGCTGTGGGGTATCGAAATGACAGGAGCGGCAAGAGCGGGCGAAACGGTGCTTGTTTCCGCTGCTGCTGGAGCCACTGGCTTGCTTGCGGTACAGATCGCGCAATTGCTTGGCTGCAAGGCATGGGGGATCGCTGGCGGAAAAGAAAAATGCCGCTACCTGACCGACAATTTAGGAATCGCGGGAGCCATCGATTACAAGGCGGATGATTTGGGTGTACAATTGGACGCAGCCCAAGGCTTCGATGTCTATTTCGACAATGTCGGCGGACCAATTCTGGATGAAGTCCTCACACGCATGAACCACTATGGACGTGTTGCGATATGCGGGCTGGTCTCTGACTACACCTCTGGCACGCGCACGGCACCCCGCGAATTCGATCAAGTACTGATGCGTCGGCTGCGGGTAGAAGGGTTTTTCTCGCCTGACTTTATGGATCGCGGCGAGGAGCTCACAGCGCGCCTGCGCGAATGGCATGAGGCAGGTGAACTTGTTATGCCCTATGATGTCACGACGGGATTGGAGCACACGCTTTCAGCTTACAAAAAGCTCTTCACCGGCGGGAACATCGGGAAAGTAATTGTGGAGCTCAGCCAATGACTATGCGCCTCGAAGATCGTGAAGCAATCCGCGACCTTATCAATGCTTACGCCCATGCGATTGACCGGCGGCGTTGGGACATAATGGAAAACCTCTTTCATGGCGATGCGACTTTCGGCTTTGGATCTGTGTCGGGCGACTGGCGCGGCTTCGTCGAGCAGGCACGCGCGATCATTGATCCGTGTCTCGCCACTCAGCATCAACTGGGACAGGTGCAGTTCGGGTTCGAAGGGAATACGCTCTGTCATACCGAGACTTACATGACGGCGATGCATACTATTCCGGCTGGCTACCCGATAGCAGAGGTCTTTCCGGACAAGGGCCGGGTTTATTCGGCGGTTATCGCCGGACGCTATGTCGACTTATTTGAAAAACGCGGGGGCCAATGGCGCATTGCGCACCGCACTGGCTTATATGACTGGCGCGAGTTTCGCGAATTGGAAGGCGTGGACCTATCCGAAATGCCCGTCGGCTCTTGCGGGTATCACGACGATCGCGATCCCTCTACACCTGTAGTGGCGCGTTGGCGCGGCTAGATCATGTTTGGCCTTGGCCGCTATGGCCACGCCGAATTGAAAAGACACCGTTCATAGTTGCGATTGGCTTTTCGCCACGGATAATTTCGCCGCTGGTATAGGCGGTGCGCCCTCCCAAACGATCAATTCTAACGCGCGCTTCCAACCAGTCACCGAGCTTGGCACCGAGCAGATAATTTACCTGCAAACTTATTGTTGAAGGCGCAAGGTGTGGGCGCTCGGCGTCATAAACCGCGTGGCTTAAGGCAACATCGGCGAAGGTTGAGATCACTCCGCCATGAGCTGCATCCTGATAATTGATATGATGCGGACAAACTAGCAGCCCAACCAGCTTGGGTGCGTCATCCCGCTCCTTTAAGAAATATGGGCCACCATGATCCAAAAATCCGGGCGAGAAGCCCGCTGGGACAAAGCCAGTGGGTGGGGTAAAATCTGACACAGCGCTGAGATATACTCGCTCGCAGAACCAAGTCCGCTATGAATTGTGCCAATGCCCCCTGAGCGTCAGCACGCGTAGGTTATCTTGCATGACTCAAGAAGTACCGACCCAAGCAAACTCATTTTGCGACATCGTCCATGAGCATGCCCGCGCAACACCCGGCACACCCGCGTTTACATTTGGAGATGAGATCACCTCTTTTGCGCAGCTCGATGAAGCGGGTAACCGCGCAGCGAGGGTTTTGAGCGACCTCGGGGTGCAAAAGGGGGATCGGGTATGCTTCCTGGGGAAGAACCACCCATTCTATTTCGAAGTGTTGCTGGGCGCGGCGCGAATCGGCGCAGTGATGACCCCGGTAAACTGGCGGCTTGCCGCTCCTGAAGTCGCCTATATTCTCGGCAATGCCGGGGCGCGCGTCGCATTTGTCGGCGAGGGCTTTATCGACATGCTGGAAACCGCTCGCGGCGAAGCGTCTCATGTCGAGCATATAATTGGGCTTGCCGCGCCCGACTTCGATGGACCCGACTATGTAACCTTGCGCGATGCTGCCGATCCTTCTCCTCCCGGCGTCACAATCAGGCTCGAAGATGACGCTCTCCAGCTCTACACATCGGGCACAACTGGTCGGCCAAAGGGAGCGGTGATGACCCATGGTTCAATCCTCTCCAGCCGCGATTCCGATGGCGACGAAGGCGCATTGAGAGCATGGCAAGAGCCCGTCGAAGGGGATGTAACCCTGCTCGCCATGCCCTGCTTCCATATCAGCGGCACTGGCACAGGGCTCGGCACAATGATCGGCGGGACGAATGCCATCGTCTTATCCGAATATGACCCGACCAAAGCACTGGAATTGATTGAGAATTACAATATCAGTCGCATTTTTCTGGTCCCTGCGGCGATACAGATCCTGCTTAATCATCCGCGCGCCAAAGAGGTCGATTTCAGCCGTATTCAATACATCACTTATGGCGCCTCACCCATCCCGCTGGAACTGATGCGCGAAGCGATGGACGTGATCGGTTGCGGCTTTGTGCAGATGTACGGCATGACCGAAACAAGCGGGACAATCGTTGCGCTTGATCCGGAAGACCATGTCCCCGAAGGTTCGCCCAAGATGCGCAGCGTGGGCAAACCTCTGCACGGTGTTGAGGTCAAGATTATCGACGATAATGGCGCAGAGGTCTCCACCGGCACAGTGGGTGAAATCGCCACGCGCTCATCCAAAAATATGAGTCGGTATTGGAATAATCCTGAGGCAACATCTGAAACCATCGATGCAGACGGTTGGCTGCGTACCGGTGATGCCGGTTATCTTGATGAGGATGGCTATCTCTACATCCATGACCGGGTGAAGGACATGATCATCTCAGGCGGAGAAAATATCTATCCAGCAGAGGTGGAAAATGCGCTCTATTCGCACCCAGACATCGCCGATGTTGCCGTGATCGGGGTCCCGGATGAAAAATGGGGGGAAGCGGTAAAGGCGTGTGTGGTGGTCAAGAATGACAAAGCACTGTCTGAAGGGGACGTTATTGCCCACGCCCGCACCCAGATCGCTGGCTACAAGTGTCCCAAATCAATCGACTTCATCGCCGCGCTCCCGCGCAATCCATCCGGCAAAATCCTGCGCCGTGAATTGCGCGCACCTTACTGGAAAGGCAATGATCGGGCGGTGAACTGAGATGGTGTGGGCGAGGAAACTGCCAGTCTGTCAGCTTGCTTACTTCGTCTCTAACCTGGAGGCGGCTGCAACCGCACACTCGGCCAGTTTTGCGTCTGGTCCATTTTTCATCTTTCGCAATGTCCCTCTCGCCAAGAGTGTTCATCGTGGCGTGGAGCGCGTTTTCGACCATTCCTCTGCATACGGTCAATGGGGCGATGTGATGGTGGAATTCGTCGAAGTGCATAGCGCTGAGCCCAGCGCATTCACTGATGTCTTTCCTGCGGGTTCGAGGCGCCATGGCCTACACCACACGGCAGTCATGGTCGAAAACCTTGCAGCTTCGATTGACCAGTTTGAGCAAATGAAAATGCCGCTTGCTCAATTGAGCGAGACCACCACGGGCACTGAATTTGCATTTATGGATGCGACCAATAGCCTTGGTCACATGATTGAGCTGTATGAGGCGAGTGAGGGGCTGGTCGGCTTCTACGATCTGGTCAAAGATGCGGCACGCAACTGGGATGGATCAGGTCTGATCCGCGAACTGGAAGACAACGCATGACAGGTGAAGCGCAACGGGTGATTGAGCAGTTCTGGCACATTCAGGATGCGGGTGACTACACCAAACTTGCACCGCTTTTTGCCGAAGATGCGGTGCTGGATGATCCGATCTATGGCCGATTTGAAGGGCGCAGCGCGATCCTTGAATTCATGACCATGATGGTAAACGAAATGAGCGAACGCAAAATCACTTTTACGCTCGATGAAGTGTGCGGGGATGACCATGCAGCATGGGCGCGCTGGACCATGCACTCTCCTGCTGGGACGCGCGGCGGTGTTGGCGTTTACAAGGTCGAGAATGGGCTGATGACCTATTACCGCGATTACATGGACCCCGAAGCGGAAACCGGAGAGACACAATGAAACTTGCAGGCAAAGTGGCGGCGATCACCGGAGGCACGGCTGGCCTCGGCCGCGGAATGGCTCAGGCGTTTCTGGCCGAAGGCGCAAAAGTCGCCTTGTTTGCGCGCAATCCCGAAAAAGGCGAGGCCGTGGCGCGCGAGCTTAGCCCCGATGGCAGACACGCTGTATTCATCGCCGGAGACGTGATGAACCAGGCCGATGTCGAAGGCTTCGTCGACAAGACGATCGAGGCCTTTGGTACGATCGATATCCTCGTCAACAATGCAGGCGGTGCGGGCGATCTCCAGCCGCTCGTCAACCTCTCCGATGAGACCTTTGACGAAGCCATGAAGTGGAACGTCTATTCGACATTCTATGCAACTCGCCGGGCACTTCCTACCATGCTGGAGAAGAAAGACGGTCGCGTGATCAATATCTCCTCGATGGAGGGCAAGCACGGGAAGCCAGTGCTCACCGCTTACTCCGCCGCCAAGCATGCGGTGAATGGCCTCACTAAGAGTCTGGCCCGCGAAGTGGGCGCTGAAGGAGTTACCGTGAACGCGATCTGCCCGGGCCTCGTCATTACTGACATTATCAAGAACAACGGGCCCGAAACCGCTAAAGCGATGGGCATGGAATTCGATGAAATGATCAAGACTTTCGCGCAGGAAGCGGCGATCAAGCGGCCAAACACCGTCGCGGAAATCGCTGCCATGGCGGTGCTGCTCGCCTCCGACGCGGGTGCTGGTATTACCGGTGCAATGCTAAGCGTAGATGGCGGTACAGCGCAATATTGAGGCTTAGCTTTCCGGGGCCGCCATTGCCGCCCCAACTGCCGCCTGAATGTCGTTCGCTTGCGGGTTTCCACGCAAAGTCACTCCGCCATTGGGTTGCAGGTTCTCGCCCGTGATGAAAGCCTGGTCAGAACACAGGAATGCACAAGTTTGCGCGACATCTTCCGAGGTGTTTAACCGTCCGAGCGGATATTTCGGCAGAAACGCATCAACCATGCCCGGCGTATCAAATGCCCCTTGCGTCATCGGGCTCTCGGTAAAGGCGGGTGAAACGCTGTTCGCGCGAATGCCAAGATGGCCAAAATCATTGGCGACACAGCGGATCATGGCTTCGCCTGCCGTCTTGGTGCCGATGTAAGCTGCGTGATTGTTGATCAGGGCCTTCGTGGTTGCACTCGATAGGTTGATGATCGAGCCGCCAGTTGGCTCCTGCTCGCTCATGACTTTGACAAAGGCCTGCAGGAAGTGATGCACGCCTTTGAACTGCAGCGCAGATATCAGATCAAGCTGTTCTTCAGTGGTCTCCAGCAAGCCGGCCAGCAGCCCCCAACCGGTCGTATTGATCGCCGCATCAACCCGTCCAAATTCTGTGTGAGCCTTTGCTGCCAAAGCATGCACTGCCGCATGATCGGTAACGTCGCACAGCGCATAACTGCCATCAATTTCTTCAGCAATCGCCTTGAGCGGCCCTTCGTTACGACCAGCGACCAACACTTGCGCGCCCTGATCAGCCAATGCCCGCGCTGTCACTTGTCCGATGTTCCCTGCAGTCGCCGCGCCCAGCACGACGGCCTTCTTTCCTTCCAGCTGTCCCATTTCTTGCTCTCCTATCGGAATACCGCACTATCACGCTGAGGCATGTCCTCCTCTTCCCAAAAGTGTTCATTGCGTGAAATCGCCCCGCGCCTGATAGGATCGGACTGAGAGAGGAGAACAGGACCATGTTTACAGGGCCAATGGAGGACCGTCTGGCCATTCGTGAGTTGCACGAAGTGTATGGTGACGGAGTCGTGCGTTTTGACAAGGAGACCTGGGGATCGGTCTGGGCTGAAGACGCAACATGGGATTTCATGGGAATGCTGCTCGAAGGACGCAGCGCGATTGTGGAGACTTGGCTAGGGGCGATGGCAAACTACGAAGCGGTCAGCTTCTCCTGCGTGCCAGCGGCGATTGAGGTCAATGGCGATAAGGCAACCAGCCGCGTGCAAACACAAGAAGTGCTCAAAGCCAAGGATGGCTCAACCCGGATGATCGGGGGACTTTACACTGACCGGCTGGAAAAGCGCGAGGGCCAATGGGTCTACACCCATCGCGCATTCGCCATTATCGCTGAATATGACGCCAATCAGGAGAATGCATAATGGCCAAGATAGTGATTTCTGCGCAAATTGATCTCGATCCAGCGCAGCGAGCTGAGGCGCTGACAAAAGGCAAGCCGCATATTGACGCCGCGCTCGCTCAGCCCGGTTGTATCGCCTACGATTGGAGCGCGGACGGGAATGATCCGGCGCGGGTCAATGTCTTTGAAGAGTGGGAAAGCGAAGCCGCCCTCGCCGCGCACTTTGCCGGCCCTGCCTATGCAGGCATGCGTGATCATATCGGAACATTCGGGCTAACCGGTGCCGTTAGCAGGAAATATCGCGTTGACGCCGAGGCGCCCGTTTACAACGCAGAAGGCATGGCGACGGAAGCTTTCGACTGATACCAAGCTAGAGCTTGAGCATTTGTTTGCCTCGGTTTTGCCCGGTGAACAGGCGCTTGAGTGTAGCAGGCGCATTCTCGAAGCCTTCCTGAATATCCTCCTGATAGGTGAGCGTACCGGCCTGAACGAACCCCTCGAGCCGCTTGCGAATCGCCGGGAATTCCGCCGCCCAGTCAAGCACGATAAAGCCTGCCATGCTCGCGCGGCGGAAGATGAGGTTGAAGTAATTGCCCGGTCCTGACGGTTTGCCGCCAGTCTCATAGCGGCTGATCCCACCACACACGACAATGCGCGCGCCAGTGGCGATATTGGCCAGCATATCATCCAGGATAGAGCCGCCAACATTGTCAAAGATGACATCGACACCGTGCGGGCAGTGCTCTCTAATCTGTGCTTTGACGTCGCCTGCCTTGTAGTCGATGGCAGCATCATAGCCTGCCTCTTTGACCAACCAATCGCACTTGTCTGGCCCGCCAGCGATACCGATCACCCGGCACCCGGCGATTTTGGCAAGCTGGCCGACAACGCTTCCGGTCGCGCCCGCCGCTCCCGACACGAGCACCACGTCGCCTGCAACTGGCTTTCCTACCTTGAAGAAACCGCAATAGGCAGTAAGCCCGGTGGTGCCGAGCACTGAAAGGACCGCCGTAGGCGACAATTGTGTCTCCACCTTGGTCAGCCCATCGCCATTGTGGACGAGGCGTTCGGTCCAACCTGTCGTGCCAAACACAAGGTCACCAACTGCGAACTTGGGGTTCTGACTGGCCATCACCTCACTGATCGCTCCGCCGCGCATCACATCACCAATCGCCATGGGCGCTACATAGTCGGCGATATTCTCCATCCAGCCCTTTTGCGCCGGATCGAAGGAAAGATAGCGCGTCGCCAGCAGGACTTCGCCCTCCACCGGATCGGGCAATTCGCTCTCGACCAGTTTGAAGTCATTGTCCTCAATTCCCCGACCCAAAGGGCGGTCATTGAGCAGCCATTGGCGCGTGGTCGTCGGCACTGCAATCTCTCCTCTGTAAATATCTTGCGTCCCTAATGCTTATCCGAAGCGATCCACTCTACAGGCAAAAGTGTCAGTCGCGGCAGATTCAGGGTCTGGTAGCTTGTCTGTCAGAGGAGAGCGAAAGTGGGTGTCTCAACACATAAAACATTCTGCCGTTTCTGCCATGCAAACTGCGCCATGGAGGTGGAAGTCGAAAACGGCCGTGTGCTCGCTGTACGTGGTGATCGCGATGATCCTGCCTATGGTGGCTACACTTGTCTGAAGGGCCGCGAACTGCCGGATTCGCACAACGCCGAACATCGTTTGACGCAAAGTCTGGTGCGCGATGACAGTGGAGAGTTTCAACCCACACCCATGCCAGAAGCCCTCGCTCACATTGCAGATAAACTGCGTGCTATTATCGACAAGCATGGCCCAGACGCGGTCGCCGTCTTTATGGGCTCTGGCGGCTACCAGAACAGCGCTGCCTGGGCGGCTTCGCACAGCTTCGCCCAGGCCATTGGATCAAAACACTTCTTCACCTCCGTGACACTCGATCAACCGGCCAAGGTCTTTACCACAGCACGTTATGGCCGATGGTCAGGCGGTTCCAACACCTTTTCTGAAAGCGATGTTGCCCTGCTGATCGGGAACAACCCGATCGTCTCGCATTATTCACCTGCGGGCGGCGTACCGCCTTTCAGCCCGTCACGTCGCATCCGCGATCGCAAGGCGGATGGAATGAAGGTGATTGTCGCTGACCCGCGTGAAAGCGACATCGCTCGGCTCGCCGATATTTATCTGCCAGTGAAGCCAGGTGAAGACCCTGCGCTGCTCGCGGGGATGCTCAACGTGATCATCTCTGAAGAGCTCTATGATCGCAATTTTGTCGCCGCGCATGTTGACGGATTTGATGAGCTCGCGGCCGCCGTTGCACCGATGACGCCTAATGTAGCCGCCGAGCGCGCCGGCGTAGATGCTGACGAGCTGATCGCGGCAGCGCGCATGTTTGCAGGGGGCACAAAGGGCTGCGCGGTCACGGGCACGGGTCCGGAAATGGCGGGCAATGGAACGCTAACCGAGTATCTCGTGACCTGTCTCAATACGTTGTGTGCGCGCTTCAAGCAGGAGGGCGAGAAGAGCGCAATCCCGCGCGTGTTTACCCCGCCGATGACGCAGAACCGCGCAGGTGTCGAACCGCCCATGCCGATGTTCGGCGCGGAGGGAATGGCAAAATCGCGTTTCCGCGGCCTCGGCCAACTCGGCTTTGAAATGCCGTGCAACGTGATGGCCGACGAAATCCTAACGCCGGGCGAAGGCCAGATCCGCGCGCTGATCAGTGTCGGCGGCAATCCAGTCGTTGGCTTCCCCAATCAGGCAAAGATGGTCCGCGCGTTGGATGATCTCGATCTTTTTGTGCAGATCGATCCTTGGATGAGTGCCAGCGCAAAGCGCGCGAGCGTCGTCCTTGCGCCTAAGCAATCGCTTGAACGTGACGATATCACCAACCTTTCCGAATGGTGGCATGAGGTGCCCTACGCCCGTTATGTCGAGGCGGTGGCCGAGGCTCCGGGCGATGTGATCGACGAATATGAGATGTTCTGGCATCTCGCCAAAGCGCTTGGCGTGCGGATGGAGCTGGCCGGTGGCCAGGTGCCGATGGATAGCGATGAGCCACCCGCCAAGGTCGAATTCCTCGATCTGATGACGGCCGGCTGCCTCGTCCCGCCGAGTACGGTGCGCGAGGATGCGCGCAAGGATGGGGGCGCGGCAGTTGTCTATAATGATCTGCACCCGACGGTCCTACCGGCTGATCCAGAGCAGGAGCACCGTTTCAACCTCGCCGCTGGGGCCATGCCGGAAGCGCTGGCGCTCTATGCGGAGGACCGTGCGACCAAGGACGGCTTTAACTTTAAGCTTATCAGCCGCCGCTCGAAAACACGCTTCAACTCGATCGGCCATCCGCTCGCCAAGCTGCGCGCGAAGACCACGACTAACCCAGCCTATATCCACCCGGATGACATGGCGGAGCTGGGCGTTGAGGAGGATACAATAATCGCGATCACCAGCCCGCATGCGACGATCCATGGTGTCGTCAAGCCGAGCGACAAGGTTCGCCGCGGGCTCGTTTCCATGGCACATGCCTATGGCGATGCTCATGCCGATGAGAGTAATGTGCGCGAGATCGGCAGTTCGACCAACCGGCTAACCGATGATGAAACTGATTATGACTCAATCACCGGTCAGGCGCTCCAAAGTGCAATTCCTGTAAAGCTGGAGAGCGCCTGATGCCCAGTAACCGCCGTTTCCTGCTCCAGCGCCGCCCTGATGGGGAGCCGGTTCCGGAGGACTTCGAGCTCATTACCGAGCCCACGCCAGACCTTGCTGACGGGCAGTTTCTGATCCGCAATCATTACGCCAGTCTGGACCCAGCAATGCGCGGTTGGATGGACCCAAGCGGGAATTACATGCCGCCGGTCCCGCTCGGCAGTGCGATGCGAGCCAGCACAATTGGAGTGGTCGAAGAAAGCCGGGCTGATGGCTTTGAGCCAGGGCAATGGGTCATGGGTCTCAACGCACTTGAGGACTATTCATTGGGGGTTGCCGGTGGCTTCACTCAGCCAATCGATCCCAGCCTCGTGCCAAATGTCACCAATTATCTCTCGATCTTTGGGGCAGTCGGCATGACGGCCTATTTTGGCTTCCTCGAAGTCTGCGAGCCAAAGGAGGGCGAAACAGTCCTCGTGACTGGGGCAGCGGGCGCCGTTGGCTCGCTTGTCGGGCAACTTGCAAAGATCCGCGGCTGCCGCGCCATCGGCATCGCGGGAGGTGCCGAGAAATGCGCACGCCTAACTGAGAAATACGGGTTCGACGCAGCGATCGACTATAAGGCGTTCGCGCGCGACGATGAAGCTGGACTGAGTGAGGCGATCGCCAAAGCGGCGCCTGGTGGAGTCGATGTGATCTTTGAAAATGTCGGCGGGACGATCCTCGATGCGGGCCTGATGAACCTCAATCTTTATGCCCGCGTTGGACTATGTGGGCTTATCAGCGAATATAACACACCACCACGCGGCGCGCGCAATTTGTGGCAATTGATCGTCAAACGCGCGCAAATTCGGGGACTGTTAGTGGCTGATTATGTTGCACGATTCCCTGAAGGCGCCGCAAAAATGGGCGAATGGGCAGCGGCGGGAAAACTCACAATCGATGAACAAATCGACGAAGGTCTTGAAAACACTTTCGACAGCTTCATGCGTCTTTTTGCAGGGTCCAATCAGGGCAAGATGATCCTCAAAATAGCGACATGACATAGTGCGTGATCTGCTTGTCCTATCAGGTGGTCACCCGTTCGAAACCCAGCCGTTTGAGGAGCTGATACAGTCTCTCGGCGATTGGGAAGTCACACATCTCATGCATCCAGAGGCCGAACAACAGGTCGCCGCTGGCCGGGCGGCTTGCGCTGATGCAATGCTGTTTTACGATATGGGCGGCTACACCTTTGCAGATAGCAGGGTGAGTTCGCGCGCTCCATCCGAAGGCTATCGCAAAGCAATTGTTGAGCGCTTCGAGGCTGGCCGCGGCGCAGTGGCAATGCATCACGCACTTGCCGGATGGGCTGACTGGCCAGAATGGCACGAAATGCTGGGCGGCCGGTTTCTCTACACGCCCGGAACAGTTCGCGGGAAAGCAACAGCTGATTCAGGTTATCGCCACGATGTGAGTTACACCGCACAAGTGACACAGCAGCACCCGGTCACCGCTGGATTGCCAAGCACATTCCCCGTGGTAGACGAGCTCTACCTGGCGCAAATCTTTGAAGATGAGGTCGAGCCGCTGGTGCGCTGTGACTATCACTTTAAGCGCGACAATTTCTATTCTGCCTCGCGCGCAGTTGCCGGTGAGCTCTATTCGAACGAAGGTTGGGACCATCCGCCAGGCAGCAATCTCGTCGCTTGGTGCAGGCGTGTGGCGAATGCTCCACTCGTTTACCTACAGTTCGGCGATACACCACAAACCTACGCCAATCCGCATGTTCGCCAAATGCTGGCTAACGCGCTCAAATTCACTGCTGGAGCGGACTTATGACACCACTTGAGACGATTACCGCCTTTATTGCCGCTTGGGATGAATACGATTTGGAGAAAATCTATTCCTTCATGGCCGACGACATCGAATGGAGCGATGTACCGCTCTCGACGGTCAAAGGGATCGACCAAGTCCGCGCCAAAATGGCCGGGTTTCCGGGGGTGGAGGCGTGCAGTTTCGATACCCATCACATCGCAGCGAATGGCCGTGTTGTCCTGACCGAGCGCACCGATTGGTTCGAAATGAAGGGGCGCAGGCGCACCATCCGTGTGATGGGCACGTTCGAATTGAATGAAGCAGGCAAAATACAGCGCTGGCGCGACTATTTTGACAGCGCAGAGTTCGTTCGGGAATTTGGCGACTTGGCCGACGGCTGATCGGCGAGAGAAGTTCAACCCCTAACACATTCGCGCATCGCATCTTGCGCAGTTAAAAGGCTAGACCTCTTACTGAGAGAATTAAACGGGATCGGATTCTATCATGAATAAGCCTGCAGCGATCAAAGATAAAAGTGTCTTTGCGCCGGAAACGCTCCTTGAGCCATGGGAGTATTATCGCGCGATCCATGACGCCGGGATCGACATTGAGCATCTGCCTGAGATGAACACTTTTGTCGTTTATAGCTACGACCTATGCAGTCAGGCCACTTCGAAACCCGATATATTCTCCAACGATTTCAGTGTGCTGATGGGTCGCGAGCAAGATGAAGAAATTCAGGCAATCCTTGCTGAGGGTTGGCCGGATGAACAAACATTGCTCACAGCTGATGCGCCGGTTCACACACGCAACCGTAAGCTCGTAAATCTCGCCTTTTCGATGAAGCGAGTGAATGCCATCGAAGAAACCATGCGCGACAAATCGATCGCGCTTATCGAAGCCTTCGCTGACAAGGGGGGTTGCGAATTTGTCGAGGATTTTGCGATTCCGCTCCCAGTTTACATGATTGCGGGTCAGATCGGCCTCGATACGGACATCAAACAGGTTAAGAAATGGTCCGATGCGGCGGTCGACCGATTCAGTCAGATGGTCGACTATGAGCGTAAGAAAGAATGCGCCCGCAGTCTGGTCGAATACCAACATTACATGAAGAGCAAAATCGATGAGCGCCGCGCGAATGGAGGCGATGACCTGTTGGCTGACCTGGTCAATGCAAGAGTCGATGGGGAGCAACCGCTCACCGATGCCGAGATCATGTCGATTATGCAGCAGTTCATGGTCGCAGGTAACGAGACCACGACCTCTACCCTTGCAGGGTGCCTACTCCAGTTGATCCGCAATCCGGAACAGATGGAAAAGGCAAAGGCGGCGGCCGGAGGGCGCGACCCAAAACTGATCATGAACATGATGGAAGAAGCCCTTCGTTATGAAACTCCCACGTCGGGCATGTGGCGGATTGTTAAGGAAGAGACACAGCTCGGGGAGCATACACTTCCTGCTGGTTCGATCGCGCAATTACGCTATGCCGCTGCCAACCGTGATCCGCGCAAATTCGAGAACCCTGATACTTTCGACGTTGAACGCAAGAATGCCCGGGTACACCTAGCCTTTGGCAAGGGTCCGCATATGTGTGTTGGCAATATGCTCAGCCGAAAAGAAATGCTGGTTGCGTTTGATGAATTGCTGGAGCGCCTCGACAACTTCGCGATTTCGGACGAGAGCCAGATTGAAGTCCTCCAGAACATTCTGCTGCGCGGTATCATCAAGCTGCCTATCACTTTCAATCGCAAGGCCTGATTATAATGAACTTCGACCTTTCCGAAGAGCAGGAGATGTTCCGCGCGTCGGTTGAGCGTTTCACTGCGCCGATCGATGTCGAAGCACGGCGCAAACTGCGACTGTCTGCAACTGGTTATGACAAGGAGCGCTGGAGATCGCTCGCAGAACTTGGGTTGATCGCTTTAGCCGCCCCGGAAGACGCCGGCGGGATGGGTGGATCGCAGGTCGATCTTGCGCTTATTTTCGAGGCCTTAGGAAAAGCCAATTCGCCCGATCCTCTGCTTGAAAATGGCGTACTCTCCGCCCTCTTGCTAGAAGGTCACGGCGCACTTGAGACTGTTCTTGCTGGTGAACAGATCGCCACATTTGCCTGGGCTGAGCGTTCGCAACGACACAGTCTGAAGCCTGTCAACGTAACTGCAGAGGCAATTGGCGATGACTTCAGCATCTCTGGCGAGAAGACATTCGTCATGGGAGCGCTGCTCGCTGACCTCTTTATCGTCACTGCCAGCCTCAATGGGGAAACAGCATTGTTTGCCATACCCGCTGATGCTCAAGGATTAGAGACCCGCGCTTATCGCTTGGCCGATGGCAGCATCGCGGGCGAGCTGAGGCTGACGAGAGTTGCGGCCAAGCACTCCGCCCGGCTGGATCATGATGCCGCTTCACTCGACCGTATCATATCCAAAATCCGGGTTTGTGCTGCCGCTGAGATGGTTGGACTTGGGCAGCGCTTGCTCGACGACACGCTGGCTTTTGTGAAGGAGCGGGAGCAATTTGGAGTGGCAATTGGGACGTTCCAAGCACTCCAGCATCGGTTGGTCGAAGCCTATGCGCGGCTCGAGCAGTCGCGTTCAATGCTCTATCGCGCCGCATTGAGCGACCCATCCTCACCAGCGGAAGCGGCCCGAGTCATTGCTGGAGCGAAAGCCTTCATCGCTGAGAAT